>JBPCJT010000301.1:0-5596 GCA_051005015.1 Gemmatimonadaceae bacterium
CCGCCGAGCCGGCCGGTGGCCGCGCCGCTGCCGTCCGGGGAACTCCATGCCGGCGTGGTGCGCGTGCTGGCCAGTATCGCCCTGGCCCACCGCGCGGAGCTGAGCCGATGAGCACCGAAGCGCACCCCAAGATCACGGTCCGTCACCTCGAGCGCAGCGCGTACCTGTACGTGCGGCAGTCGACGATGCGGCAAGTGATCGAGAACACCGAGAGCACCCAGCGTCAGTACGCGCTGCGTCAGCGCGCCGTGGCCCTCGGCTGGCCGAGCGATCGCGTCATCGTGATCGACTCCGATCTCGGCCAGTCGGGGGCCTCGGCGGTGGACCGCGCCGGCTTTCAGCAGCTGGTGGCCGAGGTCGGGATGGGCCGCGCCGGGATCGTGCTGGGGCTCGAGGTCTCGCGGCTGGCGCGCAACTCGGCCGACTGGCATCGGCTGCTCGAGATCTGCGCGCTCGCCGACACGCTGATCCTCGACGAGGACGGCGTCTACGATCCGGCGCACTTCAACGACCGGCTGCTGCTCGGCCTCAAGGGAACGATGAGCGAAGCGGAGCTGCATATGTTGCGGGCGCGTTTGCGCGGCGGGCTCCTGAACAAGGCGCGCCGCGGCGAGCTGCGCTGCCGCCTGCCGGTGGGCCTGATCCACGATCCGATGGGGCGGGTGGTGCTGGATCCCGACCAGCAGGTCCAAGAGACGGTGCGGCTGCTGTTCCAGACCTTCGCCCGCACCGGTGCGGTGCATGCCACCCTCAAATACTTCTGGCGCCAGGGGCTGCTGTTCCCCACGCGCGTGGCGGCCGGGACGCCGCAGGGAGAACTGGCCTGGGCGCCGCTGTCCCTGGGCCGCGCCTCCAGCGTGCTCCACAACCCGTGGTATGCCGGCGCCTACGCCTACGGCCGCGGTCGCTGGCGCAAGCAACCCGACGGACGCATCCGGCACGAGCGGCTGCCGCAGGACCAGTGGCAGGTGCTGATTCGAGACGCTCATCCGGCCTACCTCTCGTGGCCGGAGTACGAGAGCAACCAGCAGCGGCTGCGCGCCGCGGCCCAGGGGATCGGCTTCGAGCGCGGAGGCGGACCGCCGCGCGAAGGTCCCGCCCTGCTGCAGGGCCACATCGTCTGCGGTCTGTGCGGCAGCCGCATGCACGTACGCTACAACACCCGGCGCGGCGGTGCGCTGATCCCCAACTACGTGTGTGAAGGTCGCGGCCGGCTGTTCGGCGATCCCCTGTGCCAGAGCATGCTGGGGACCGCGATCGATGCCGCGGTCGGCACGCTGCTGGTCGAGGCCGTGACGCCGATGGCACTCGAGCTGGCGCTCGCCGTTCAGCAGGAGATCGCGGCGCGTCTCGACGAGGCGGACCGCTTGCGCCACCGCCAGGTCGAACGGGCCCAGTACGAAGTCGACCGCGCGCGCCAGCGCTACATGCACGTGGATCCGGCCCACCGGCTGGTGGCCGATTCGCTCGAGGCCGACTGGAACGCCCGGCTGCGCGCCCTGGCCGAGGCGCAGGAAGACTACCAGCGTCAGCGCGCCTCCGATCGCCGTGAGGTCGACGGGCACGAGCGCCAGCGCATCCTGGATCTCGCCACCGACTTCCCTACCGTGTGGCGCGACCCACACACACCACAGCGCGAGCGCAAGCGGATGCTGGCGCTGTTGCTCGAGGACGTCACCCTGATCAAGCACCGCCAGATCACCGCCGCCGTTCGCTTCCGCGGTGGCGCGACCACCACCCTCACACTGCCCCGGCCCTTGACGGCGCAGCAGCAGCGCGCCACCCACGCGGCCGTGCGCCAGGAGATCGACACCCTGCTCGACGAATACACCGACGCCCAGGTGGCACATGTGCTGAACCAGCGCGGGTTGCGCACCGGTGCCGGGGAGGTGTTCGATCCGACCCGTGTGCGATGGGTCCGCCACTCCGCCCGGCTCAAGAGTCTCAAGCAGCGCTTGCTCGAGGCGGGCATGCTGACCCAGCGGCAGATCTCCGCCTTGCTCGGCGTCAGCCGCACCACGCTCGTCCGCTGGCGTCAGGAGGGCCGGATCCGGGCGCGCATCTGCAACGATCTCGGCGAGTGGCTGTACTGGCCGCCGGAGCAGTCTCCGTCCCCCACGGTGCCGGCGCCGCCGGCGCCCGACCCGATGGTCACATCCGCTGCGGGAGGTGCAGTATGAGAAACGCTCTTTCAAGATCGAAGTCGAGGTGTGCCCGCGCTGCAGTGGCGCGATGTCGATCGTGGCGTTCATCACCGAGCAGGCGGTGGTGCGCCGCATCCTCGCCCACCTCGAACGGCGCCAGGTCGATGCACGCGCCGGACCGTGGGCTGACGTCGCGCCGGCGCCGGGCTGACGTGCGGCGGCGCGGCTCAGGCAGCAGTGGCGGGTCAGCCCCCGAGGGCGGATCGAGCGCGCAGACTCCGGGCGAGTGGCGGGGCGAGTGCGCGCCGGCGGCACGATGGCGAGGTCCGGAGCGCGGATGATGGTGGCGTGGCGGCGGCGCGAGGCGCCACACGGGTGAGCGGCGGCGGTGAGGCACGGCGATTGGGGCGCGGGCGGGTGGAATAGCGCTGTCGCGGGGGGGGGCGCAGCGGGCTAAGCTTGCGCTGGCGTTTTTGAGAGTTCCTATCCTTGGCCCGACGAGCTGCTGGCTACGGCCACGACTAATGCGGCTGGACAGTTTGCGTTTCCATCGGTCGTCAATCGTGATGAGGCAGACCAGGGCCGGCAGGACGTTTACGTGAAGGCGTACTTCGAGTCGCAGGCATCCTGCCTGGGCGGTAACGCCGTCGTGCGCCTCCTCGACGGCACATCGCTCACGTGGACGTACTCATCGACGCCCGCGACGGATGTGCCCAACGGTTCGGTCAGTCTTGGCACGCTTAAACCACTGGATTACAATCGACGATCGGCCCTCCACCTCTACGATGTAATCCTCGGAGGCTACGACTGGGCCACGGCCCAGGGCGGCAGTCCGAGCGGCCCGTGGCTCGTCAACGTGCAGTGGCAGAGCGGCGTTCCGAAGATCACACAGTACGACAGAGACACGAATTTCCTCAGCGTCGACGGACAGTTCAGCGTGACACCGGGCGATCTAAGGCCGGATGAATGGGACGACAGTATTTTGCTCCATGAGTATGGCCACAAGCTGGCCGCCATTTTTGCCTTCGACGATCCGGCCATGCGTGACCAGCCACAGCACTACGCGAACTCCGAGGACTCTTGTTCGACGAGCCCGGGCGGTCCGCCCGCATATCGGTGTGGCAACCTGGCGTGGGCCGAGGGTGTGGCCCAGTACCTCTCGTGCGCCAAGCGAGCCGTCCAGCGCACGACGGATCTTGACGTCAATGCGACATGGACGACGCGAGATTCGTTTACGGTTGACCTTGAAACAGGCTCCGTGCGTTACAACAACGTCGACCGGCCGAACTCCCCAGTCGTCGACAAAGGCTGGACGTGGGAAACGGCCGTGGCCGGAGCGTTATGGGACATTTATGACTCGGTCAACGACAATATCAAGAACGCGAGTTGCGGTGACACTTTCAATAGCGGTGGTGCCCTCGTGTGGGACGGGCTGGTGAACCATGGCGCGACCGTTGTGCACAATGCCAACGATTTCTGGGCCGTCCTCTGCAGCCGCAACCCTTCGGTGTCATCGAGTCTCAGCAGTGTATATTGCGCTCATGGGATGATCACGGTGGGCTGCGAGGGTCTTGTCGCCGTTGACCCAACCTCCGATCCGCAGCGGCTCGCGCTCTCGATTGCACCAAACCCGTTCCGCGGCCGGGCCACGATCGAATGCGTCATCCCGACGGCTAATGCGGGAGTGCACAACAGCCTCGTTATCTACGACGTGACCGGAAGAACGATTAAGCGATTCGGCGGCGAGATGCTCGTTGTCGGACGTCATAGGCTGGTGTGGGATGGGCGAACCAGTGATGGCGGAGCTGCCCCGACTGGTCTGTATTTCTGTCACCTCACGACAGCCAGCGGCGACAAATCGGCCGCCATGCTGATGATAAGGTAGGTGGATCATGCGCCGATCGGTCAGTGTGATTGTAAGCATCGTGTATTTGGCGATAGCCGGAAGCTGTGCTGCGCAAGAGGCTATTCGGCCGGCCGGCAAGGTGGCGATCGCGTTGGGGATCTTCAGCGCCCCCGCCGATACTGCCACCCAGGACACTCTCACCCTCTATGTTACGACTGCAGCGGCGAAGGGGCGGAGGGGGCCCGGCTCCGTACGCATTGCTCTTCCGCAGGGGCTCACACTTGTTTCGGGCGACACGGCGTTCACGGCTCCGGTCACGACCGGCCAAACGCCGCGTCGCTTTGCGATCCGGGCCGATCGGCCGGGAACCTACGAACTCCGTGGGCTCATGAAACTCGACCGGGCGCTTGGCGAGAGCGATCTGTCGGAGGTGTCACTGACGGTGGTCGTAGAAGGCCGCACCCTGCGACCGAAGAGCAACGTCATCCACCGACTGGAAACAACGAGTAACGGAAAGCGATTCCGAATGGCGGGCCAATGGCTCGTTCCCATGGAAGCTGACGAGGTTTTCGACAACGTCGAGTTTCAACGCAGCGGGACGCGGCCCCAAGTCGTCCAAGGACCGCCTGCGACGTGCGCCGATTGCGAGGCTACGGAGGTCAGCTTCGCCGTCGTGGTCGACAAGACAGGCAAGATCATTCAGATGAACCCGGAAGGGCACCCAAGCCCGAAGGCCCTCGAAGCGGCCAAAGCTGCCATGGCTGCTTGGCGCTTCAAGCCGGCACACTTGTATGACCAGCCTGTCACCGATTGGGCCCAGGTCACTGTGCCGGTTACGAGGTCGCGCTAGGCGATTCTGTCTTGAGGACTGTTAGAGTCAAAGAAGGAAACTTCTGAAAACTTCCGTGCGTCGGTGGCAACTAGAAAGCGGCCATTTCCGGGCCGGAAAGTTTCTTTGTCCACAGGATATCCGCCGCAACGGGCGTCCGCCGGGCAATAGCCAACTAGCCCGTTCGGATGTCACGAGAGGTGAGCCGTCAGGTGCAGGATCGCGCTGGCTCGTCGACCATATGTGACAGGTTCACACGTAGAGCATTGGGACGGTCGAATTGGAACTGGGCCTGCACCGACTGGCTGGTACATAGTTCGAGTGGCCGGAGATCTAGGAATCCAAACCCGGCGCATTTTGCTTTTGAGGTGACCCTCCTACCTGGCTAGTTCACACGGACGGTCTTGCCTCAACGCCCTGGAAGCGCTAGGAGCTGAACGCCACTTCCAAGCGGGGATGGCAACTTTCAAAGCGGCCTGAGCGGCCTAGGGTTCCTTAGGCGTGCTACCACTCCTCGAAGGTCCGTCGCGCTGGTTCTGTCTCGTCCTGCCCAAGCCTCTGACACCATTCGCGAATAGAAGAGGCCATCCATCCTTGGACGGCCTCGTGAAAGAACTACGGGGTCTTCCGGGAATCGTGTGGGTGAATTTACGGCCTGAGAGCGACGGCGGCCGGGTAGAGATCGAGACCGCCGCAGTGGAAGAAGATCGCCATCTTGAAGCGCTCGCGATTGCGGAAGCCGCGTGAGCGGTTCTTCACCGCCTGGATCTTGGCGTT
>JBPCJT010000302.1:0-7872 GCA_051005015.1 Gemmatimonadaceae bacterium
GGAGCCGAGCGTCGAACTCGTGGTGTATCTCGCTGGACGCTCTCCCGCGACCGCGACCGAGATCGCTGACGCAGCGAAGCAGCTTGTGGCGCGGGCCGGCGGGGCCACGGTGCTCACCGTCGATGCCGCTCGGAGTATGTCAGGAGCGGTCGGGAGCGCTGGCACCGAAACGCCGGCGCAGACAGTCGTGACGTCCCGCGTTCAGGCCATTGCATTGGAGGACGGCGGTTTCTTCCTGCCAAGGGACAAGACGATCTGGGACTGGCCGGACGTGGGCGGACGGCTGATTGAGGAGCTGCGCTAATGGCCATTCGCGGAAGCCTCCGGGAAGCCAGTCTCCCCGACGTGCTTCAACTTCTGGCTCTCGGAAAAAAGACGGGCTGCCTCAGCGTGACGGATCGCAGCAGCTTCGGCTACATCTATTTCGACAAGGGGCGGATCACTTACGCCACCATAGTCAACAAGCGCGACAGGTTGGGGGAGATTCTCGTCAAGAACGGGGTTGTCACTTCCGAGGCGTTGCAGGGAGCCATCGCCGCACAGGGGAAGCACAACAAGCGCCTGGGCCAGGTGCTCGTCGAGCAGCAGCTGCTCTCCTCGGTCGACCTGAATCAGTACATCCACGTCCAGATTGAAGAGGCGGTCTTCTATCTGTTCACGTGGACTCAGGGGACGTTTAGCTTCGATGTCGACGTGTTACCTGACGATAGCCAAAGCATTGTTTCCATCAATCCGGAGTCGCTTCTCCTCGAGGGTGCGCGACGGGTGGATGAATGGAGTCTCATCGAGAAGAAGGTACCGAGCTTCGACATAATTTTTGCGGTGGACCAGGGGCGCCTCAAATCCAGCGAGGTTGTGCTTACTCCGGAGCAGGAGCGACTCGCACGCCTGATAAACGGCAAGCGTGATGTGACTGCACTGATCGACGAGTCCGGCTTTGGGGAGTTTGATGTTGGTAAAGCGCTGTATGGTCTGGCGACGGCCGGGTTCCTGGAACGGGTGGGCCAGTCCAGAATCGTCCGGGAAACCCCGAGCAGCGCGCGCGTTGAAGAGCATCGCAACCTCGGCGTTGCCTTCTACAAGACGGGCATGCTGGAGGAGGCGATGCGCGAGCTTAAACGCGTATGCGAGCTTAGGCCGCACGACTCTCACGCGCGCTTCTACATGGGCCTGGTTGCCATGCGCGGGGGCGACTGGAGCGGCGCGGCGACGATTTTCGGAGAATTGTCCGCGCACCCCGCGGCCAAGCCGGCCGTGTATCACAATCTTGCGTACGCGCTCGAGCGGCTCGGCCGGCTGGACGAGGCGCTCACCGCCCTCGACGGCGCCGTGGCTACTGGCGCGGCCGATGATGCGCAGGTCCGAACCTCCCGCGGTGTCGTCGAGCTGAAGCTTGGAGATGCGGCGCTGGCGGATGGTACGCTCTCGAGTGCGCGCGCGCACTTCGGCAAGCGAGCGCCGTCACCGGCGTGGTTCCACTATTCCGCGTTGGCCGCGGCGATGATGGGCGACCTCAACCGCGCGGTGGCGCTGTGTGCTGAGGGGCTCGTGGCCCATCCGCATTCGGCCGCGCTGCACAATACTCACGCGACTATTCAGGAGCGTCGCGGGGACTCGCGGGCCGCCGTCCAGGCCGCCGAGTCCGGCCTCCGAGAGGACAGCACTCTGCCTCAGCTGCACAAGAATCTTGGGGACTGTCTGTACCGCGCGGGCAGGTATGACGATGCTTCGGACGCCTATGAGCGCGCGGCCAAGCTCGATGAGAGTCTGGGCCCCGACCTGTACTTCAAGCTCGGCAACATCCGCTACAAAAGGCAGGACCGCGAACAGGCGATCGCTTTCTGGGAGCGGGCTCTCGCGCTCGACCCGGCGAACGATCTTATACGGAACAATCTGGACCTCGTGCGGAGTGTGATGGCATGACGACTGGAGCGCGTCCCGAGACCGATGTCCAATTCTCCGTTCTCATGGAAAAAATCTCGCGCGAGCGCGGATTTGGTTGTGCCAGCTACAGGGAGAAGTGCTTGCGGCGCCGTGTCGCGGTTCGCATGCGCGCAACCGGCGTTCACACCTACGACAGATACGCGTCGGTATTGGACAGCGATGCGCACGAGTATGACCTTCTGCTCGACGCACTCACGATAAATGTCACCAAGCTTTTCAGAAACTGGGATGCGTTCGACAAGGTCGCCCGGAACGTCATTCCTGCCCTCTGGCAGGGCGAGCGTGAGCGCATCCGCGTTTGGAGTGCAGGGTGCTCGTCCGGTGAGGAGCCGTACTCGCTCGCAATTCTGTTTCACCGGCACTCGCGAACGGTGGGTGAAGCGCGCCGGCTGAACCGCGTTGGCATAATCGCTTCCGACATCGATCGCGGCAGCTTGACGGCCGCCGCCCGCGGCGCTTATCCACTGCAGGCTTTCGCCGATACTCCGGCTGGTATTCGCCACGAGTATTTCTCGGCGAATTATCCGGCGGAGGTGATTCCGGAGGCCAGGGCGCTGGTGCGTTTCGAGCGGCGCGATCTCCTTCGAGACGGCCCCCCTGAAACGGGGCTGCAGCTGATTTTCTGTCGTAACGTGATCATTTATTTCGACCGGGCTACACAGGAAGCTCTGTTTGAGCGCTTTCATGAGGCGCTTGCTCCAGGGGGCTTTCTGGTACTGGGAAAGGTCGAAACACTTCTCGGCCCTGTGCGAACGCGTTTCGCGGCCATCGATGCGCGCGAGCGCATCTTTCGGAAGCTATGAACGAGATCCGCGTAAAGGTCGCCGACTTTGCGGTCGCCGGAAATGGAGCGGTAATCGCAACCATCGGACTCGGTTCCTGCGTCGCGATCGCGCTGTTCGATCCGCTGGCACGCATCGGCGGACTCGCTCACATTCTTCTCCCGTCGGTGGGCATGTCACAGGACCGGGATAATCGCGCGAAGTTTGCGGGAACCGCTGTGCCGCTTCTGATAGAGCACATGCGGGCGGTCGGCGGGCGTGTCGAAAGGATGCGCGCGAAGATCGCGGGCGGAGCAAGCATGTTTACCACTCTTCTGCCTGCATCGGGCATCCAGATGGGCGAGCGCAACATTCGCGCAGCCCGCGAGGCGCTTACCAGCGCACAAGTGCCGCTCATATCGGAGGATGTTGGCGGAAATCATGGCAGAAGCGTCTATTTTTACCTCGCTACTGGCGATGTCCTCGTAAAGTCCCTGAGACTTGGCGATGTCACCATCTAACGCGAGAACGGTGCTGGTGGTCGATGACAGTGCGTTCATGCGCAAGGTCGTCTCCGAGGTCATCGACGCGTCCGGAGATTTCCGGGTCATTGGAACTGCGCGCAACGGACTCGACGCCCTGGCCAAGATACATTCGCTGGACCCGGCAATTGTCACGCTTGACATAGAAATGCCGGAGCTCGACGGCCTGCAAACGCTCGGACACATCATGAGCGAGAGTCCACGCCCCGTCGTGATGCTGAGCGGCGTGGCAACGGGACGCGGCGATGACGTAACCATTCGCGCGCTCGAACTCGGCGCGGTGGACTTCGTTCGAAAGCCGTCGGGCCAGATCAGTCTCGACCTGGCGACAGTGGGCGACCGGCTCATCAACGCGCTGCGAGCGTGCGAGCACGCCAACATTGGTGGCGTGCGGATGCTGACACGGCCGTTGCCAATTGCCTCTGAACACGCTCCTCAACCCGCGCTGGTTGGTGCTACGCGTGTTGTCGTGATTGCCTCGTCGACCGGAGGTCCGCGCGCCCTCGCCGAGGTCATTCCCAACCTCCCGGGGTCTCTGGGAGCTGCAGTGCTGATAGTTCAGCACATGCCGGCCGGGTTCACGCGCAGCCTCGCCGAGCGGTTGAACCTTCAGAGCAAGCTGGATGTCTGCGAAGCGAAGGATGGCGAGCCCGTGGCGCATGATCGGGTTTACATCGCGCCGGGTGGCTATCACATGTCAGTGCGTGTGTGTGACTCCGCGGTCTGCATTGCCCTGGATAATTCTCCGCCAATCTGGGGAGTGCGTCCCGCAGCCGATCCTCTTTTCCGGACGGCTGCCGCCCACTTCGGCCGCGCCTCGGTAGGCGTTGTTTTAACTGGCATGGGGCGAGATGGCGCGGCGGGCCTGCGCGCCATTAGGGACGCGGGCGGATTGGGACTGGCGCAGGACAGGGCTACGTCCGTGATATACGGCATGCCTCAAGCGGCGCTGGCCGCAGGAGGTGCACACAGAATCGTTCCCCTCGAAGAAGTGGCCCCCACCGTGGTTGAAATGCTGAACCGAACGTTTGTGCTTGCGCCCCTGTGACCTCCAGTGCCACAGAATGGTCTTGAGTTAGGGAAGCACTGAACCTCGCCCATATTCGATTTACAAGATGACATGACCGCCAAGGAGAAGACACGGAAATCGGGAGCGCGTGCACGCTCCACCCGGCTCTCATCGCCGGCCCCGGCGGCGGCCGCGCCGGAGGCGCAAATTCCGAGCGATGCGATCGGGGCGGTGTCTGCGAGTCTGACGCCGCTATACGCGCTGGTTTCATCTGCGCCGGGCGGCGGCGAAATCACTATGCATAAGGGATCAGGAACCAGCGACGAAGAATCAGCAATTAGCGACCAGGTATGTTCGGAACCTGGCGGTCAGGCGCCACGAAACGTTCGCGAAATGCTCGCAAGTGGCCTCGGCCAGGTTGAGTTGCTGTCCTTTCGTGTCGGTAGAGAAACATTCGCGATCGATCTTGCATGCGTCGAAGAAGCTGTGGAATCCGATGCGGTGCATTCGGTTCCGGACATGTCCGGAGCAATGCTTGGCGTAATTGAACTGCGCGGCAGGCTCGTACCGGTATTCACCCCCTCCCACGTGCTCCGCGCGGACCTATCTGGCGCCGATCGAGTCGTGCTGCTTATGAGGTCTGGCGATCGTCGCGTGGGAATTGCCGTTGATGATGTAGAGGATGTCATCGTTGTCGACATGCCTGCTCTCCGACATCCCATGCTTGACGATGCCGGTGATGGTCTGCTCCTTGGCGTGGCGGCCATTGGCACCGGACTGGTGGGCATTCTGGACGGTCTTGCCCTTGTCGCCGCTTGCACGGGCTATTCGCTGCCGGAGGCGGCATGAGTACGGCGACGCTTCGCCAGCTGGTCACGTTCCGGCTGGGGGCCGATCACTTCGCAGCCGACATCTACGCAGTAGAGCGCGTGCTTCGGTATCAGCAGCCCACGGCAATTCCGAATACGCCGCGATGGATCGAGGGCGTAATCGACTACCAGAACCAGGTCGTACCGGTAATAAGTCTGCGCCGCCGGCTCGAGCTTGAAGTGGTTGAGGCAAAGCTCGAAACGCGGATCCTGATCTTCAATACTTCCGATGGATGGATAGGCGCGGTAGTGGACGCGGTGCTCGAGGTAATCAGCGTTACACCGGAGCAGTTCGCGGCTCCGCCCAGGCTATTTCGTGGGCTGTCGGCGGAGTATCTCCAGGGCCTGGTCCGGCGCGAAAAAGGCCTTGTCGTATGTCTCGACGTGACGCGTCTGCTCAGCGCTGAGGAGCGGATCGCGTTGCAGGACGCCGCCACCGAGTCGTCGGCAAGGGCCTAGATGCCCGTCTCGGATCTGCGCTCACGCTGCGCAAACCTGTCAAGCCGACTCGATAAGGCGCCCGAGATTCCGGCTGATGAGCGCGATGCGATTCGAGCGGACATCATAGCAATGTACAAGTGTGTGGACAGCGGAATTTCTCAGCTGGGCGAGCTGAAGGAGGAGCTCAGGCGGCTCGCGGAGCGATGGAAGCAGACGCAGAGCGCACCCGCTGGGCCGCCGTCGCTGGCACCGAGATTCACCGGGGTCCAGCCTGTTTTGCGCTCCGACCACCTGAATGCCTCATCGCTCGTCGAGAAGGGATGGAGTCTCATCGCGCTCGGCGACCATGACGGCGCGGAGCGAGCGCTTCATAAGGGCCTGGAGCTCGCGCCCGATGATCCGGAGGCGGAGTCGCTGCTCGGATGGGCGCTAATGCTGCAGGAAAAGTACGATGATGCGCTACTCAGCTTTCAGCGCGTGCTGATTCGGCAGCCGGCGAATGCCCTCGCCAGAGTGAACGTGGGGTATATCTGCCTGAAGAAAGGCATTTTCGGCGAAGCCATTGAGCATCTGTCTAAGGTCATGCGCATCAACAACGATCGGAAGGGTACTCTGTATGCGCATTTCTATCTCGGGCTGGTCTATCTGGAGCGGGAGATGTATGACGATGCACAGGCATTTTTCCGAAAGAGCATCGAGCTCGGTCCCAACCTGGTGGAAGCGCACTTCGAGTTGGGGCGTTCACTCTGGTTCGGCGGGCTGCGAGACGATGCGAAACAGGCGTGGCGAAAGGGTGCGCTCACGAACAAGTTCAATCCATGGGGAAAGCGCTGCGCCGAGATGTTGAAGCATGTAGAGGGAGGCGGCGTCCTCTCGCGAGCGCACTAGCGGTCGCGCTTTTCGCTGTCGTCGCCACCTGTTCAGGAGGCGCTCAAACCGCAGACGGCTCTCCGATGCGAATCGGCAGCGGACGCTTCACCGTGGTCGCGTACCCGGGCGACCAACAGTTGGCGCGTTCGCTGCTGGATCATGCTGTCGCGCATGACAGCTTCCCCGGACTCGCGCGGCCCACTCAACCCATCCTGCTCGCTGTGGCCCCAAATGAGCGACGGTTCCGAGAATGGGCGGGACCCTCCGTGCCCGAGTGGGGAGTGGCCATCGCCATGCCGGGCGAGGGCCGAATCGTCATGCAGGGGCGGAGCGCGTCTTCCGAAGCGGGCGATCCAGTTCGTGTTCTCAGGCATGAGCTGGCCCATCTCGCGTTGCATGAAGTGCTTGACGGGCTACCGCCACGCTGGTTCGATGAGGGCTATGCATCGTATGCGGCCGGTGAGTGGGGACGTGAGGAGGCACTTGCTACGAGCATGGCGCTCGCCATGCGCCGTATTCCGTCGCTCGATTCGCTCGATAACGAGTTCTACTCGGGCAGCGGGCGAGCTGCCGCAGCCTACGCGCTGGCCTACCGGGCGGTAAGCGATATGGCGAGGTTGGATGCGGAGCGGGGACTTGCACTCTTTTTCCGGTACTGGGCCGAAGAAGCCGAAATGGAACGTGCCTTTCGCGCGGCATACGGAATGACGCTTCACGATTTTGAGCGGAGCTGGAAGGAGCGCACGATCCGACGGTATGGCGTAATTGCGCTTGTAGCTGACTTTACCTTGGTCATAGGGCTTTTCATGCTGCTGGTCGTGCCGCTCTACCTCACCAGAAGGAAGCGAGACAGGCGTCGGCTTGCTATACTGGTTGCCGCTGACGAGGCGTCCGAGCGCGCCGCCCGCGAGAGCGCGGTAGAGGAACTTCTCCTCGGGCTGCCTCAGTCGTCGCGCAACAACAAGCCGCCAAGTGCACCCCCCACCGCACCGTCGCCGTAATTATCGGCGTGATAGTTTCTTGACACGCTCCCGGGACGCGTCTACACTACTCTGACCTTTATGCCCAACATTCAGACAACCGCACGCTCGGGCGCGCTTATATGGTGGGGCGCTGCCGCTCTGGCGCTCCTCGCCGGCTATATTGATCTCGCCCGCGGCGGGGAGACTATCGCTCCTATCCTGCTTGTTTTAGGCTACTGCGTTCTCATTCCAGTAGCGATACTTAAGTAGAAGCTGCCTGGCGCGGAACTCGTGTCCGTCGGCGGGTACATTGCATGGTAGATCAGGGACGTGCAGATCGCTTGATACCGCGGGCGAATAGCTCAGTTGGTTAGAGCGCCTGCCTTGCACGCAGGATGTCGGGGGTTCGAGTCCCTCTTCGCCCATATCCGGGGTAGTAATCCGGGTGAAACCAGCGGGAACTCCCGCCGGCCA
>JBPCJT010000303.1:0-5158 GCA_051005015.1 Gemmatimonadaceae bacterium
AACTCCGGCTGCAAGCAGTTGATCGAGATTGGGTTCAGTCATTCAGTGAATTTGTCGGTTAACGCTTGGAGAACTGGAACTTCTTGCGCGCCTTGGGGCGGCCCGGCTTCTTGCGCTCGACGGCGCGCGCATCACGAGTGAGGAGTCCGAGATCGCGCAGCTTTCGGCGATGGGTTTCGTCTATTTTGACGAGTGCGCGGGCGACGGCGAGGCGAAGTGCTCCAGCCTGTCCCGTCAGCCCGCCGCCCTGAACCCGGGCCATGATGTCGAAGCGGCCGAGCGTATCGGTCGCGGCGAATGGCTGCTGGATCGCGGACACGTGCGCGCCACGTGGGAAATAGTCACCGAGGGTGCGGCCATTGACCTGCCACTTGCCGGAGCCGGCCTTGAGATAGAGACGGCAGACCGCCTCCTTGCGGCGGCCGATTGTGTGCGTGGTGCTGTCAGGCATTACTTCTTCTCACTCGTCTTGTTGAAGTCCAGCACTTTCGGCTGCTGCGCAGCGTGGTCGTGCCGGTCGTTGGCGAACACCCGCAGCTTGCGGCGGAGCGTCTGGCGGCCGAGGGCGGTTTTCGGGAGCATGCCGTATACCGCTTTCTCGATTATCCGCTCGGGATGCTTCTCGAGGACCGACGCGAACGGAGTGAACCGCTCGTGGCCCATGTAACCGGTATGATGGAAGTAAAGCTTCTGCTCGGCCTTCCGACCGGTGACCTTGACCTTGGAGGCGTTGATCACGATGACGTTGTCACCGGTATCCATGTGCGGCGTATACATCGGCTTGTGCTTGCCACGGATGATTCGGGCGACCTCGGTTGCGAGGCGGCCAAGGACCATTCCGCTGGCGTCGATCACGTGCCACTCATGCTTGATGTCCCGCGGGGTGGCGGAGTAAGTCTTCATATTGGACGAGTCTGACCGTGCGTAGAGCCTGCACCCCTCCTCAGCGTGATGGAGGTTGCTGGAAATACAGTAAGTGCCGCGCTTTGCGACAGCCTCTAAACTTATTGGCGGCAGAATGTTAAGTCAACGGGGCTACAGCCCGCTCCGGCGGACTTGCCCAAGGGCGAATGGCCACGAACGATGCGCGTGGCAATTCGTCGTACGTGTCCGCCGAAGCTACGCAGCTCTTGACGCTCACGAGGGGTGGCTATCGACACCCGCCGCGGCTCGTGAAACTGGCAGCCGCACCGA
The DNA here is from genome assembly GCA_051005015.1 of Gemmatimonadaceae bacterium. Classification (GTDB taxonomy): domain Bacteria; phylum Gemmatimonadota; class Gemmatimonadetes; order Gemmatimonadales; family Gemmatimonadaceae; genus JACMME01. The sequence goes on from JBPCJT010000303.1 coordinate 1,195, forward strand.
GAACGTCGCCCCCTCACCCGGGACGCTCTCGACGGTTATCCCTCCCCCCAGGCGCTCCGCAAGATCACGACTGATCGCCAGTCCAAGGCCAACGCCGGGCTGCTCCGCCTCCAGCCGGCGCTCCAACTGTACGAACGGCTCGAAGATCGACGCCATCTTGTCTGCCGGAATCCCCGGGCCGGTATCCGAGACTTGAATGACCACGTCGCCTCCGACCAGCGATGAGCGCAGCTCGATCGAGCCGCCGGCGGGCGTGAATTTGACGGCGTTGGTGAGAAGGTTGAGCACGATCTGCACCATTTTGTCGCGGTCGGTCCGGACTCTGACGCCAGGCGCCGACGGGAGAAATGCACAGCGCAGCCCTTTTGCCCGGACCTGCGCTTCGATCAGCGCCCCCGCAGCGGCCAGCTCGCCATCCAGATCTACATCGGCGAGATCGACCTCGATTTTCCCCGCCTCCAGTTTCGCGAAGTTCAGAACGTCGGAGATCAGCGTCGAGAGATGCTCCTGGCTTCGCTTGATCCGGCTGAGATAGTCCAGCTGCAGGCTCGACATCTCCCCGCCGATACCCATCTCGAGGAGCGACGCATATCCTCCGATGGCGTTGAGAGGAGTGCGCAGCTCGTGGCTCATCGTCGCAAGAAATTCGGACTTCGCGCGGTTTGCGTTCTCGGCGAGCTCCTGGGCCCGCTGTGCCTCGAGGTTGGAAATCTCCAGTGCCGCATTTGTCTCGACGAGGGAATCGTTGGCGACCTCCAGCTCCTCCCGCGAGCGTGTGAGCTCCTCCGATGATGCGCGTAGCTCCTCGCGCTGCTGCTCGAGGGCAACGCGGGCCTCATCACTGCTTCTCAACGCGCTCCGAAGCCTGTCACGCGACGCGCCCAGCCAGCGCGTGAGCACGTCCGCCTTGGCAGTCGCATCGGCCCCGATACCTGCCTGCGCCGCCGCCGTTCTCGCGTCCTGCTCACCGCTTACAAGGGCTGCGAAAAGTGGCATCACCTCTATGACTGTCGCGAGCAGATCCTCCCTTGGCAGTCCGCCTATCAGGACGAGCGCGGCGTCGTTCGAAATCCGGACGCCAACAGCGTGCGACGAGCCATCGGCACCGCTGGTGGGAAACTGACCGGTGCACCGGCCTTGCTCCATGCAGCCCGCGAGAAATCCCCGCCAGTCCGCACCGCGGGCGATGGTTTTCTGAAATCCCGGCGCCGGAAGCAGCGAGCCCGTGTCGCGATCTCGCACGAACACGATCAGCGATTCGACGCCCAACTCAACACCGAGCTGCGTCACAGCCTCCTGCCGCGCGTCGGGATCGCCGAGGCGCCCCAGACATCGAAGGATCGGGTTGTCGGACAGCGGCTATTCGGGGAAAACGCAGACGACTGCGGTACAGTTGTGGAACCCCGTGAACTGGCGATCTCCCCGCGCGATCTGGCCGTGCGTATTGCACCCGGCGAAGCTCGCTCCTCCCAGCTCCTCCCTGAGTGCGTCAAGCTCGAGGTTGAAACCCTCGCCCATTCGTAACCGGGTCGCCACGCAATCGAAGAACAACGCCACCTGCGGCTTGTGATCGCCGAGCTGCGACAGCGCCGTCTGGGTGGCAGATGCCGTCGCGGCGACTGCTGAATCGCTCGACGTGCGCATGATGCTCATCGTCGCGCCCTCCGGCACCTCCGCCGCGAAGAGCAGCGAGCCATCCGCTTCCACGGAGAGCGGAACCCGAAGTTTGAAGCCTCCGGGCGTGTCTATGCCGAGCACATTGTGAAGGAAAAACGGGAGTGGGTCGGCCGGCTCGAAATTCTGGCCGGTAGCGGCGGCATGCAGCTCGTACGCCTCGATCGCGGGAGCGCCATCGGTACTCGATACGCGCATCCCCTCCGCCTCGGTAACGCGCATCGAACCGCTCGCCGGCATCCACCCATGCTCGACGCCGAGCCCGATCGGCTTGCTGGAGAGTATTTCGAGACCGACCACAGCATCCTCCAGGACATCGGTTCCTGCAAATACATTGGTGCGAACGAACCGCGCGTTGTCGCCCGCGCCACCGCCAAAAAATTTGTAGGTGCCACCCGTCTGCACAGTCAGCTCATCGACGAGCCGGTCGGCGAACCCGGCCAGCGCGTCGGTGAGGACAAGCGCACTGCGATGCTCGAACTCGGGCGCGTCCTCGCCCTTGAACGCGGCAACGAATTGCTCGGCGGCGCCTACCGGGTCGTTCCGTACACCCCTCCCAACTGCCAGCGCAAACCGCATTTCCGAAGAACGAAATGCTATCGCGCAGGTCAGGCCGGTGCCGGCGATGCCCGATGTGAACTCTCCTGCCGACGAACAGCCGGCCATCGAACCGGGCCTGCATGTAGCGTCAAATTCTTTCAGCAGAGCCGGCAGATCATTATCGGGCGATGCGAAAACCATGACGGCATCCGGAGGAGCGGTCCCAAAGCGTTCGCGAACGAGGTCCCCAAGCTCGCGACCGGCCTCAGCATCACGAAGGCTCGAATACACCACTGCTGACTGGTTCAATCATTCTCCACGGTGGGCGCGATCTGCTCACAGTCGACCGGGCATAACTCGGGCCAGAGCACTACACTATGAATCGGCGACTGGCGAGAGCTCGACGAGTACAGCTCCCTTCTCCACTGCGGACCCGACAGCGGCGTGGATGATTCGCACCACGCCGGCCGTCGACGCGCGCAACTCGTTCTCCATCTTCATCGCTTCCATCACGACCAGCCCCTGGCCGAGCGAAACGGTGTCGCCAACGGCGACATTGACTCGCACGATGAGTCCAGGCATCGGGGCCATAACCGGAGCCGGCCCGGCTGGTTTTGCCGATGCCGCTGTAATATCGCGGATGGCACGGGTTCTTTCGTCGAGCGCTTCCGCCTGGAAACGGTATCCGTCTACCCAGAGCGTATAAACGCCGCGGCCCGCGCCCGCCCTGGCTACCACACGATGGACTTCGTTGCCGATGGTCACCAGCCGCACCGGCGTATTCTCGACATCCGCAAGGTGAGCGGAGGTCATTTCCGGGTCGCCGTCTACGCGCGCCGCGCCCCCGGTCAACTCGACTTCGTGGCGCTCTCCGTTGAGCTCAACGATGTATTTCACACGTTGCCCGGGACGAGCTCGCAGACGGTCTCCACATGTGCGGTCTGCGGAAACATGTCAAACGCAAGCAACGAAGCGATCCGATATCCGGGCAGTCGAGAAATATCCCGCGCCAGCGTCGCCGGATTGCAGCTGACGTAGACAACAACCGACGGCTTCTGCAGTTCGAGCGCGGTCGTTACCCTCGAGTCGGTACCCGCACGCGGTGGGTTCAGGACCACCGCATCGGCGGGCAGCGCCGTCGGCAACGCCTCCTCGACGCGCGCCCGAACGGACGTTGAGCCTTCGGGCAACCGTAACGCGCACCACCTCGCAGCGTCGCTGTCGAGCTCGATGGCCGTCACGCGTATCCCGGTCTTCGCAATCGCTACCGCTGTGTCGCCGGCACCGGAGTAGGCGTCAACGACGGTGCGAGGGGAATGCGCCGCGACCGTAGCGAGAACATGCGCGCGAAGTTCGCTCGCCACCGCCGGGTTGATCTGGGCGAACGAGGCAGCCGGTGCCTGGAGTGTCCTCACTGGCCGGCGATCTCCCACCAGACGACGCAAACCTTCTTCGTTCTCCCACCACATCGCCGCCAGCGACGGCACTGTAGCGAACAAGCCGTCCGCGCTCGGCCATCTTGCGGCGCCCATCATCACGAACACCGGACCGTCGGCGGTGATCCTCACACTTCCGCGCAGCGACTGAACAGCGGGGAAGAAATTCGAGCGGGCGAGAATCTCACGCCACGTGCTGACCACGCTCCTGTCGGTTATCGGACAATCCGCCAGAGTGAAAATCCTGGAAGGGTCATCGTACGGATGCAGACCCGCGCGCCATTCGCCGCCGGGAGTTCTCTGCAATGCGAGCG
>JBPCJT010000304.1:0-5524 GCA_051005015.1 Gemmatimonadaceae bacterium
TGTACAGACTTGGTTTGTTACTACCGGTACGAGCGCCCGTGCCGCTATCGCGCCTCCGGGAAGGAGTTGTACGCCTGCCGCTGCGGCTCACCGAAGGGCCGCGGCAGCATCCTCAAGCCGCGGAAAAAACACAAGCGACGAGTGTCAATCCGCAATCCGTAATCCGCAATCCGCCCCACTTCTTCTCACCTTTTACCCGGACTCCCTCGCATGCTAGTCAAGGAACTCCCCGATCATCACGACGCCGACCTGGTGCTCAAGCTGTATGATCTCCGGCGCGAGCTCGTCATGCGCGAATCAAGGAGCGCGATAAACTCGAAGTTCTGGCCGAGCAGCTTTGAGGAGCTGATTGCGTTAACCAAACCCGATGGACCGCTCAACGCGCCGTTCCGGCAGACTTCAACCTACTGGGAGATGGTGTATGGCATGGGCAGGCACGGCATCGTGAATGTGGACTTTCTCATCGAGAACAATGGTGAAGGGCTCTTTCTATTTGCGCGCGTGCTGCCGTATCTGGATGAGTTGCGCGAGGCAACCAATCCACGCGCATTCCGCAACGCCGAGTGGATCAGCAAGGAAAACGCAACGGGACGGGAGATGCTGCAGTATTTTTGCGCGCGCGTCGCGAAGACGCTGGAGTCCAAATAGCCGTGCAATTTGAGGGGTCAGGTTGCCATGACAGGTCGATCGGATTGATCCGTTCTATCAGAAGCATCCTTTCGAACTTCTGGTCGTAAATGCTCGATTGAGTTTCCCCAGGTCGGGCATCAACGACGAAGGTTGTCCGCATACTTCGGATGGAACGGATTAAAACGGATCGTTTCTCTGGTGCGAAGAGTTACGTCGTCACAGTGCGCGGGATTTTCTCTCTAACTCACCTCTTCGTGAATCGATTTCTCCTCGCCTCACTGTATTTACTCGCCATTCCAAACGCTCTCCGCGCGCAGCACGGTCTGACGAGCGGTGGTGGTTACGACGCAGGTGTCCCGACGCCTGGCGCGGTCCTCGGCTACGAGATCGGCGACCGCTTCACTCCCCACTCTCTGCTGATGCGATACATGGAGCGAGTAACGGCGGCGAGTGGGCGGGTGCGCCTGGACACGATGTCGCGGACCTTCGAGGGACGGGAGTCCGTCCTCGCCATTGTCACCAGCGAAGCGAATCATGCGCGAATGGCGCAGATACTCGCCGACGCCGCTCACATCGCCGACCCGCGCGGCGTGGCGCCATCGGAGCTCTCCGCTGCCGTGTCACGAATGCCCGTCATTGTATGGCTCGCGCACACCGTGCACGGCGGTGAGGCGTCCGGCACGGAAGCAGCGATCGCGCTTCTGTATCAACTTGCCGCGGGATCGGACGCAGATACGCGCACTATTCTGGACAGCGCGGTGGTGCTCATTGATCCGGTGCAGAACCCGGATGGACACGAGCGGCATGCGCAGGACGTGGCGCGAATGCGTCCGGCGTGGGGGATTCCCACCGCTCCGAGCGCGATGATCCATCAGGGCTCATGGCCCGGCCCGCGGACGAGTCACTACTATTTCGACCTGAATCGTGACTGGTTCATACTTTCGCACCCGGAAACACGCGGGCGCGTCGCGGCCTTCAGAAAGTGGTACCCGCATGTTGCCGCTGACCTGCACGAGATGGGCTCCAACTCCACCTACTTCTTTGCGCCCCCGATGGAGCCCGTCAACAAGAACGTGCACAGCAGCATTCTCAAGTGGTGGGACATCTTCGGGGAGGCGAACGCGAAAGAGTTCGACCTTCGCGGGTGGTCGTTCTTCCGCCGCGAAGGGTATGACGAGTTCTATCCGGGGTACGGGGTCTCGTGGCCGATACTCACCGGAGCGGTTGGAATGACCTACGAACAAGCCTCGAGCGCGGGTGGCGCGATCAGGCGTGTCGACGGCACCATTCTGACATTACGCGAGGCCGCATCGCACCACTACGCCGCGGCGTGGGCCACCGCGCTCACATCTGCGCGCCGCGTGCGCGAACGGGTGCGGGATTACCTCGTCTTCAGGCAGTCCGCCATATCGGAAGGATCGCGCGGGCCAATGCGTACCGTAGTGATCCAGCGTGACGCGCAGGGACGCGCCGACACTCTCGCGGCGCGTCTCGCGGAAAACGGCATCGAGGTCGGACAGCTCGACCAGGCGATAACTGCCCGTGCCGCCATGGAGTACGGCTCCACCCGATCGCGCGATACGCGAATTCCGTCGGGGGCGTGGGTTATTGATCTCGCGCAACCTCAGGGTCGCCTCGCAAAAGCGCTCCTGGAGCCGGATGCGGAGCTCGACTCCGCATTCATCAGAACCGAGCTGGAGAGCCGCCGCACAGCGCAACCTGAGCGCTTTTACGACCTTACCGCGTGGTCGCTGCCACTCACGTATCGCGTGCGCGCCTGGTGGACGGGCGTCCCGATCGCCGCGAAGCGGGCGTCGTTCGCGCACGGCGATCCGCGACCGATCCAGAGTCGCCAGGACACAGCACCTCTCCAGAGTCTCCCCACACCGCGTTACGGATACGCGTTCGAGGCGGGTAGCGAGGCGTCGCTCGGACTGCTCGCCGGCCTGCTGGCTGACAGCATCCGCGTGTGGTACGCACCGCGCGCGTTTCGCTCCGGCACGCATGACTTCCCGCACGGCGCTTTCGTAGCCCGCGTAGCGGCGAACGACAGCGTTCGGGTGCACGAGCGGGTACGCGCTCACGTTGCGTGGTCGGGCGCACGCGTCGCCGGAATTTCCTCGGCGGCCGTTGACGCCGGCACCGACCTCGGCAGCAACAGCGTCTTCCCCATTCGTATCCCTCGCGTCGCCATGCTTGGAGGCGCCCCAGTGTCCGGCAACTCCTTCGGATTCGCGTGGTACGCGTTCGACCAGCGGCTCGGCTATCCCGTAACGTCGGTAGACGCTAATGCCGTTACAGGCGGCGCGCTGGAAGACTTCACCGTGCTCGTGGTGCCCTCGGTGTCCGTGGCGGGTCTCGAGCGCGTGCTCGGAGACACTGGGCGGGAGCGCATCGCCACATGGGTGCGCGGAGGCGGAGTGCTCGTGACGCTCAACGGCGCGACGGCATGGCTGGCTTCGGAGAAGCTCGGGCTCGCTCGACTCCGGCTCCGCCGCGACACCGTCCGCGCGGATAGCACGGGCGGAGCACCGCTGCCCGCCGAAGTGCCCGGCGCGATAGTCCGCGCGACCACCGATACGCTTTCACCGCTGCTGGCCGGCGTGTACGACACAGAGCTTCCAGTGCTTGTGTACTCGGACCGCATTTACACAGCACCCAAGGATCTGCGGGCGGGTGAAGCGGTTGTTCGCTACGCGTCGAAGTCAAAGCTGCGGCTTTCGGGATACCTCTGGCCGGAAGTACCGGAACGTCTGGCAGAGACCCCGTATCTCTGGACAGAACGCGTTGGCCGAGGGCGCGTAATCGGGTTCGCGGGAGACCCGAATTTCCGGGATCTCTGGCGAGGGCTGTTACCCTTGTTCGCGAACGCGGTGCTGCTGGGGGGAAGTTTTTAGTAAAGCAGGGAGTGGGGAGGCGGAAGGCGGAAGGCGGCATCGGTAATCGGTAATCGGGAGGCGGAATACCAGGGGTCCGCCGAAGCCATTCTCTCCCAGGCATGGACTGCCTCCCGATTCCCGATTCCCCACAGCGTCAATGTCCTCGCACTCCGTGCGGCTGGTACGGGGTTTCCAGCGCGGTAATTTCCTCGCCGCTCAATTCGAGATCGAGCGCTTTCACGGCCGAGTCCAGGTGTTCGAGCTTGGTAGCGCCGACAATGGGAGCCGCGACCGTTGGCCTGGACAGCAGCCAGGCGAGCGCCACCTCGGCGGGGGGAATGCCCCGCGCGCCGGCAACCCGTTCAACGGCTTGCACCACGTCCCAATCGCTGGGCGAATCGTACATCCGGCGACCGAACTCATCCCGCTCCGCGCGCTTGGTGGACGTTGTGTCATCCAAAGACTTCCGGGCTCCCGCGAGCAGGCCGCGAGCTAGCGGGGACCACGGTATGAGACCGATGCCCTCCGCCGAGCATAGCGGAATCATTTCGCGCTCTTCCTCGCGGTAGATGAGGTTGTAGTGATTCTGCATCGATATAAAGCGCGCCCAGCCCTTTTGCTCGGACGCGCTCAGCGCCTGCGCAAGTTGCCAGGCGTAACCGGAGCTCGCTCCGATATGGCGCACCTTTCCCTGTCGCACCAGATGATCGAGCGCGGAGAGTGTCTCCTCGATTGGAACTTGCGAGTCGAATCGGTGGATCTGGTAAAGATCGATCGTTTGCACGCCGAGCCGCCTGAGGCTCGCCTCGCAGGCCTGGACGATGTGTTTTCGAGACAGGCCACCCATGTTGGGTCCGTCGCGCATTGGAAAGTGCACCTTCGTGGCGAGTACGATCTCTTCGAGATTTGCCATCTCGCGAAGGGCGCGACCCGTGACTCGCTCGCTTTCGCCGAGGGAGTACATGTCGGCGGTGTCGAAGAAGTTGATTCCGCTCTCGATAGCTTTCTGAAAGAACGGGCGAGCGGCGGCTTCGTCGAGTACCCAGGGTCTCCATGTCGAGCTGCCGTATGTCATGCAGCCCAGACAGATTCGGGAGACGGAAAGTCCGGATTGACCGAGGTTGGTGTATTGCATGTGGCGATTTTGGGGGCGAGCGAGGGAGCGCACAAGAGAGGAACGGCGACAAGAATTCCGACCGCCACGAGTCCGGTGCCTGGTGCGCGGTGCTGGGTGCGCGGTTGTACAGCGCGGTGTCCGGTGCTCGGGTAACTTGGCGCGCCGTATTACGTGACATTCTCCAACTTCTACGCGGTTCGCAGTCCCCCCTTCTAGGGTTCCGTTTTGGCGTCGCTCTCCCTGACCCGCCGAACCAGCTCGCTGGCCGCGGACGCGCCGCGCCGCACATCGATCTCCGCTGCGTCACCGATCCTCAACCACACCCCCCGATCGCTGGCCGTAAGCAACTCCGCTCGCGGATGCAGGAACAACCCCGTGGCATTGAGCGTGTCAAGCGCTACCGACCCTTGCAGATCCCCGACCTCTCGCACCCGGCCTCCAGTTCGGGCGACGGGATCGTCGTAGTTAATTGCTACATCAGCGGGAACAGGAACCTGTTTCGGAAGCACGAGCCGGCCGCCGAGGATGAGCAGATCGTTCGCGCCGCCGGTGTTGTACGGCAGTGATTCATACGCACCCGGATCAGCTGCCGCGTACTCGCGCGTCGCGATCGCGTCGAGCGCGAGCAGGATAACCCCAACGTGCAGCGCCCGGAGCTGCTGCTTCTGCGGATCGCGGGGCAACGCTCCGCTCTCGATGAGAACGGTGCTGGTACCCCACTGTTGCATCAGATCCCCGAACGCGCGCGGGTTGAACGAGTCGTCGTACCTGGCGATCCGGCCGGGCATTTTCTGGCCCAGCGTTTGTGCGATGGTGGCAGCCACCAGCCGCGGGGGGGGGCGAACACCGTCGTGGGCGCGGGAGCCACTGTTCGGCCGACCCACCAACGAGACCACCA
>JBPCJT010000305.1:0-4073 GCA_051005015.1 Gemmatimonadaceae bacterium
GCTCTATCCAGCGTGCTACCTCGTCCCCGGCCGCTGGGCGGCCATCGACGGTTATGCGCTCCGAGAAGTCGATCAGGTGTGGCGACGTGTACCGGCCGACGCGCCACCCCTTTCCCCGCAAAAGGGCATCGAGCGTGGCGATTACGCTCCCCTTTCCGTTGGTTCCGCCTACGTGGAAAAGGGGGAATCGCTGGTGGGGATTTCCCAGCGCCAGGAGGAGTGCCTCGGTGCGCTCGAGACCGAGCTTCCACCCTCCGCCGGTGCGCGCATATAAAAAGTCCAGTGCCGCGCCGTACTGGCTCAGGGAGATGCCCACCCCGTGGAGGCTGGCTGTCCAGACATGTGCCGCAAAAGCTGCTCGACAGTTCGCTTCAGCTGGCGACGGTGTACTACCGCGTCGAGCATCCCGTGATCGAGCAGAAATTCCGCGGTCTGAAATCCCTGCGGAAGATCCTGGCCAATTGTCTGCTTTATTACGCGCGGCCCAGCGAAGCCGACCACGGCACCAGGTTCGGCGAGAATAGCGTCACCCAGCATGGCGTAGGAGGCGCTTACGCCGCCGGTTGTCGGATTGGTGAGAATCGAGAGATACGGCACTCCGCGTTCGGCAAGCTGAGCCAGAACCGCTGACGTCTTGGCCATCTGCATGAGCGACAGCGCCCCTTCCTGCATGCGAGCCCCGCCAGACGCGGAAACAATGATCAGCGGGTGTTTTCTTTCAACCGAACGCTGTCCCAAACGCGCGATTTTCTCCCCCACTACCGAACCCATTGAGCCGCCCATGAATGCGAAGTCCATAACTGCGGCATTGATCGGCATGCCGCCCAGTGTCCCCTCCACCGTCATCACGGCATCACCTTCGCCCACTTTTGCTATCGCGCGGTTCAGGCGCTGGGGGTAGTCGGGGAACTCCAGTGGGTCAACGGACTTGATGTCGAGATCGAGTTCTTCCCAACTGCCATCATCAAGCAGAAGTGCAACATATTCACTCGCCCTGATTCGCCGATGGTAGTCGCACGAGGGGCATACGTTGAGGTTGCGGACGAACTTCTCCCGAAGATCGGTGTGGCCGCATGCTTCGCATTTTTCCCAGGCGTCGGCAGGGATCTCGAGGCGGTCGCGGCGGGGTTGTCGCGCCCTTTTTTCCTTTCTGAACCATGCCATGGGCGAAATGTGGGGAAAGCGAGCACGTGGAACAAGGGACGGATGACATGAGCGTTCAGATTCCCAAGGTGCCCGGCCGGCCTCCCCTCCCCTCGCTGGAGATCCGCAATATGATCCCGATAGCCAGCCAGCTTGCCAGCATGAATGACCCGCCGTAGCTGAAGAACGGCAGCGGTATGCCGGTAATCGGCATGAGGTTGAGAGTCATCCCCACGTTCACGATGATGTGCACCAGCCATCCGGTGGCGAAACCAACTGCCACCAGACTGCTGAAGGAATCATTGGCCCGCTCCGCCACTTTCACGGTGCGCAACAGCAAGAGAAGAAAGAGCGAGAGTGCGAGCGTCACTCCAATAAATCCCATCTCTTCCCCCAGGACGGCGAAGATGAAGTCGGTGTGCTGCGCCGGGAGAAATGCGAGTCGCTTCTGCGACCCTAGTGTAAATCCCTTGCCGAAAAAGCCCCCTGAGCCGATGGCGACCTGCGACTGGATAACGTGCCAACCAGCCCCGCGAATATCGATCGATGGATTCAGAAACACCAGCAGTCGATGTTGCTGATAGGGTGCGAGCGACTCCCACAGGGTTGGAGCCATGACGCCGATACCCAGATTTGCCATCACCAGCGATACTCCCTCGACGATGTACGGCTTGTACAGAATCACCAGCGCGATAAGCACACAGAACCACGCGGCCCAATACCAGCTGCTGAAAGCCAGAACGAGGCTGACTGCCGGGGACGCCACCAGTATCAGCAGAAGCGGAGAGACACCCGACCAGAACAGCATTCCGAAAAAGATTCCGATGAAGGCAATTCCCGTCCCAAGGTCGGGCTGGGCCATGATCAGTAGCCATGGCATTGCCACCACGAGCGCCGGACGCCACAGCTCGAGCAGCGACTTGGGTGGATTCCGGTTCGCAGAAAGCACTTTTGCGAGCATCAGAACGACTGTCACCTTCGCAAGCTCCGAAGGCTGCCCCAGTCTCACCCCACCGATGGTGAGCCACCCCCTAACACTCGCCGCGGTCCCGGCGCCGGAGCCAAAGAAGAGTGTCACCAGCAGGAGGGCGATGCTGAAGACATAGGCGGGCCAGGTGAGCCACTCGATCAACCGAACGGATGAACGGCTTACCACGAAGGCGGCCGAGACTGCGAGGGTGAGCCATACCACCTGGCTTTTCCACACACCGGCGGCCACGCTGCGGACGTCGGTTTCTCCGGCGGAATACACCATCGCGATACCGTATAGTGAGAGTAGAAGCGCTATCACTACGAGCGGATAATCGGCGACGATGCGGCGATTCAGAGCGCTCAATTCTTCATCCTTCCGTCTGTATCAGCTCCGTCGTCGCTGCTTTCAGATGACGAGAGACTATTTTCGAAGCGATTCTAGCCGCCAGGTAGCCGTGCTCACCGAATTCGAGAAAAACGGCCACCACGATCTTTGGCTGCGCGGCTGGCGCAAAGCCAACGAACCAGGCGTGGTCGAGATTGCGATTCTGTGCGTTCTGCGCTGTTCCGGTCTTGCCCGCGAGTACGATGCCCTCAATTGCCGCGCTACCAGCGGTGCCGCGGCCCGAGACGACGCCCAACATTGCAACGCGAAGGCCCGCCATCTGCGGCGCATTGAGATCGAGAACCCGCGTGCGCTCCGGATTGCCACGAACAATCTCCGGCGTGGCCGCATATCCGTCGGTGGCCAGGGCGGAGTAGAACTTCGCCATGTTCACAACCGTCTGGTCGTTCTCTCCCTGGCCGATGGAAAGATTCAGCACGACGGCGTTGCTCCATCCTCGCGGTCCATACCGCTTGTCGTAATACTCCGCTGTCGCCGGGAACGTCGGACGCTGCTCGTTGGGCAGATCGATCCCGGATCGTTTGTCGAACCCCAGAGAAATTCCGCCAGCCAGCAAGTTTTTCAGACCAAGCTTCAGTCCCAGCTGGTAGAAGTACACGTCGCACGACAATTCTATGGCGCGAGCAAGCGACAGGTTGCCGTGACCCTTCTTCTCCCAGCAACGGAAGTAGCGCGTACCATACTGATAACCTCCCGTGCACGACACCGGCATGTGATCTTCAAGACTGACGATGCCGCGGCTGAGAGCGATTGCAGCTGTAGCCAGCTTGAATGTCGACGCGGGCGGGTACTTGCCCTGAATGACCTTGTTGTAGAGCGGACGCCTGGGGTCGGTGTTGAGCTCGCGCCAGTAGTCCTGCGGAATTCCGCCGATAAAGCGATTCGGGTCGTAGGAAGGCGCGCTGTAGAGAGCCAGCACCCCTCCAGTGCGTGGCTCCATCGCGATCACCGCGCCCTGGAGTGAATCCCCGAACAGCGATGCGGCGTACCTCTGCAGGTCCAAATCGATATTGGTGTACAGGGGCTCGGGCGCTTTGGGCGCCAGGTCCGCGCGCGCGCCCGCATCCCGCACAACGCGTCCCCGGGCATCCACCTCCACGAAGCGCATGCCCTCCTGGCCGCGCAACTTCGATTCATACTCCCGCTCCAATCCGCCCTTTCCGATCTGCTGGCCGGCCTTGTAAACCGCGAACTCCTTCCTGAGCAGCTCCGATTCGGTTATCTCGCCAACGTAGCCGACGAACGACGCGACCACCGCCCCATCGGGGTAGTAGCGCTTCGGTGCCGACTGAATCACCAGATCGGGGAAGTTGACCCGATGCTCCTCGAGCACCGAAACGACGTCAAATGGCGCATCCGCGAAAATGACCGCCGGCCGGTTGGGTGCGCGCTCATAGCGCCTCACAGCCGCCTCTATCTGCTCCGGAGCGAGTTGCACGATACCTGACAGCCTGCTAAGCGATGCGCGCAGCGAATCGGAGGTCGGACTCAGTAGCGACACCGAGTAACCAGGCACGTTCTCGGCAATGATCTGGCCGGTACGGTCGTAGAT
>JBPCJT010000306.1:0-7436 GCA_051005015.1 Gemmatimonadaceae bacterium
ATAGATGGAAAGCCCGTCAACTTCTTCTTTCTCATAGTGGCTCCCCCGCTCGAGATTTCGAACCAGTATCTGCCCGTGCTCGGCAAGATTGCGCAGTTCAGCAAGGAGCCGGACGTTCCTCAGAGGCTGGTGGAGCTCGCCGAGCCGCAGCAGTTTCTGCAGCTTCTGGAAGAGAAGAACGTTTGAACAGCCGGGAGTGGGCAGTTGGGAAATGGGAGTGAAGTGCGGGGGCATGTGTATGCCTTACGCCCTACTGCCCGCTGTGTCTACCCACGGCTGTGCTCATTCCCATTCGATAGTCGCCGGAGGCTTCGAGCTAACGTCGTAGACGACGCGATTGACGCCGTCCACCTCGTTAATGATGCGATTGGAGATCGCCGCAAGCGTCGCGGCCGGAAAGGGATACCAATCGGCTGTCATTCCGTCCTGGCTGGTAACAGCGCGTAAAGCCACCACGTTGCCGTAGGTGCGCTCATCGCCCATGACTCCCACGCTACGCACGGGCAGCAGAACGGCGAAGGCCTGCCAGATGTCATCGTACAGCCCTGCTTCCCGAATACCTTCCAGATAAATCGAGTCGGCTTTTCGCAGAACCTCGAGTGAGTCTGGTGTTATCTCGCCAAGGATGCGAATTGCGAGGCCAGGCCCCGGGAATGGATGTCTGCCGACCATTTCGTCCGGCAGCCCCAGCTCTCGTCCCACATTCCGCACCTCGTCCTTGAAGAGCTCGCGGAGAGGCTCGATTAACAGGAACTTCATTCCGGGCTTGAGACCACCCACGTTGTGATGTGTCTTTATCGTCTGAGAGGGCCCGCCCATCGGAGCTGCCGATTCGATGACATCCGGATACAAGGTGCCTTGCACGAGAAACTTCGCGTCATTTCCGGCATCAGACGCGGCGTCCTCGAAAACGTCGATGAAGGTATGGCCAACCCGGCGCCGCTTCTCCTCCGGATCAGTGACACCGGCGAGCGACGAAAGAAACCGGTCAGCGGCGTCAATGACCACGAGATCGAGGCCGAGGTGCGCGCGAAAAGTGCGTTCGACCTGGTCGCGCTCATGCGCCCGCAGGAGACCGGTGTCAACAAAAATACACGTTAACTGGTCGCCGATCGCCCGGTGGACCAGCGCCGCCGCAACCGAGGAATCGACACCACCGGAGAGGCCGCAGATCACCTTTGAGTCACCGCAGAGCTTTCTGATCTTGTATACCTCGTCTTCAATGAACGCCCCCGCCGTCCAGCTCGGCTGGGCGCTGCATGCACCAAAGACGAAATTCGAAATGACCTCTGCTCCGCGCGGTGTATGGGCGACCTCGGGGTGAAACTGCACGCCGAAAATAGGGCGGGTTCGATGCTGGAAGGCAGCAATAGAGGCATTGGAGCTGCGAGCCGTTACCTCGTATTCGGACGGCGGCGTCTCCACATGATCCCCGTGACTCATCCAAACCTGCACCTTCTCCGACCGTGAAAAGCCGGCAAAGAGACCATCGTTGCGCTCCACCACAAGTGTCGCGCGCCCATATTCCCTCCGCGCACCGCGAGTAACGCTGCCACCTTCAATGTGCGCGATGAGCTGCATTCCGTAGCAGATGCCGAGCACGGGAGCGATCTCCAGAAGGCGGCGATCGGCAGTAGGAACGTCTTCACCGTAAACGGAATTCGGCCCGCCGCTCAAGATGATTCCGGTCGGCTTCCACTCCCGCACCCATTCGATCGTACGAGTCGGCGGATGGATCTCGGAATACACACGAGCCTCGCGCACCCGGCGCGCGATCAGCTGCGTAAACTGCGAGCCGTAATCGAGGATGAGGATGCGGCTGGTCAATCCTGGATCACCGCCTCCATTCCGCCTCGTCGAGAGTAATCATCTCTACCTCTCGAGTTTCCAGGTCGAGGATCGCGGCGGAAGGTGTTCCGTACAGCCATCCGCATGCCTCCCCGGGATTGACCATCACTGAATCACCCGTTCGCTCCACCGATCGTACATGCGAGCATCCGTGTACCACGATTATGTGCGCGTCGAGGGAGCGCTGATGCACCTCAGCCAGCTCGTGCACGACCAGAACACGATTGCCATCCAGCTCAACACTGTGCGGAGATTCATAGAGCTCCATGCCCAGTCCCTTGCTCGCCTCAGCGCGCAACCCCTCGCGATCGCCATCGTTGCGCCCGAACACGCCGGCAACTGCCAGGTGATGATCAAAGAACGGCTGCAATGAAAACGGGGAACAGTGATCTCCCGCATGCAGAACGAAGCCAATTCCGGCTTCTGAGAAACGCCGAGCGAACTCTGCGATTGCCGGTACGCGGTCGTGCGAGTCGGCAATCAGTCCGACGCGCATTTACGCTGCCTCCATGCAAGTCTGGCGACCTCGGATCTGGTAAGGTCCGCATACGTCTCCCGCTCGGTAGCGATGGCCCAGCGATCGCCGTCGACAATGACTTCCGCCGGCCGCGGGCGCGAGTTGTACGTCGAGGACATGCAGAAGCCATACGCCCCAGCCGACCGTATCGCCAGCAGGTCATCGGTCACGGCAGCGTCCATTACGCGGCCCAGCGCGAAGAAATCGCCGGACTCACACACGGGTCCAACCACGTCGAACACGCCGCGCTCGCCCGAGGGCCGCACTGATTCTATGTGGTGATAGGCGTTGTAGTGCGAAGGCCGCAGCAAGTCGTTCATGCCGGCATCGGTGATGATGTACTCCCTCCCGCCGCTCCGTTTGCGGTACAGAACACGCGTCAGCAGAAGTCCGGCGTTCCCGACCAGGAATCGGCCGGGCTCGAGGATCAAGGTGAGTGGGATGTTCTTGAGTAGGCGAGCTATTGCCGCGGCGAAGTCCCCCACGTTGGTTGCCGCCTCATCGCCGTAAGTGACGGCCAGTCCACCACCTATGTCCAGGTATGTAATATCGCCCGCGCCCTCCGAGCGCAGCTTCTCATGCAGCTCGAGCAGACGCTCCGTTCCGGCTCGATACGGCTCCAGACTGGACACCTGCGATCCGATGTGCATGTCGAGGCCGACAAGGCGGATGTTCGGAAGAGAAATGGCAAGCTGGCCAACCGCGAATGCTTCGTCGTAGGGAATACCGAACTTGAGGCCACGCTCGCCGGTGCGCGTGTAGGGATGTGGCGTGTCAACCGTGACTTCCGGATTTACACGCAGAGCGACGGGTGCAATGGAGTTCAACTCGCCGGCTGCATCATTGAGCAGCTGCAGCTCTCCTTCACTCTCCACGTTGACCATGAGGATACCGGCCCTGAGCGCCTCGCGCAGCTCGATCCTGGTTTTGCCAACCCCGCTAAAAACGACGTCGCGGCCGGTGAATCCGGCGCGCAACGCGCGGAATAATTCTCCACCCGATACGATGTCAACGCCGGCGCCAAGCTCGCGCAGGAGCGAGAGAACGGCGTGACTCGAGTTTGCCTTCATGCTGTAGTGAATCCGATGAGGCACCCTCTGAAGGGAGTCGACGAGGCTCCCATATTGGCGACGAATCGCCGCCGCGTTGTACACGTAAGTCGGCGTTCCCGCTTCGGTCGCGATCGTCTCCAGGGTGACTCCGGAAATGCCATCCGCGGAGTTGGGACAGGCGATCGCCGGCGCTAGTACGCCTTCGCCCACAATGCCTCAGTGGTGGCGTCCGCGTTGCATACAAGACAGTGGCTTGGTGGATCTGCCGACCGGAATTCCTCGTCAGGCAGGCACCGGATAGTGGCCTTTGTTTCCTCCTTGATTTGAGCCTCGCACTTTTCGCTGTCGCACCAGCCGGCGTAGACGAACGCGCCGTCCCCCGCCATTAGCTCCCTGAACTGGCCATAGGAAACGGCTCCCCGATGACTGTTTTGCTCTCGGCGGTCGCGCGCGGCAGAAAGCATGTCGTCCTGCATGATCTCGAGCAAGGTTTCGATTTCCTCGCCGATCGAGTCGAGCGATACAGACTGCTTGGCGCGCGTATCGCGTCTTACCAGGACTCCCTGGTTGCCGTCGAGGTCCCTTGGTCCGAGCTCCATGCGAATCGGAACGCCGCGCAGCTCCCACTCGTAGTACTTGGCGCCGGGTTTGAGATTGTCGCGCGTGTCCACCTTCACACGCAGTGCGTTCGGGTCGCGGCGCTCCCAGTTGGAGATGTCCCTGCAGACGCGGTCGGCGGCCTCCATCACGCGCGAGCGTTCCTCCTCCTTTCTCCATATCGGGACGATAACGACCTCGGTTGGCGCAAGGAGGGGCGGTATCCGCAATCCATTGTCATCGCCATGAGTCATTACCAGTCCACCGACAAGGCGAGTCGATACACCCCAGCTGGTGTTCCACGCGTACTCCTCACTCCCCGATTCGCTCTGGAACTTCAAGTCGAAGGCCCTGGCGAAGTTCTGACCCAGATTATGCGATGTGCCGGCCTGCAGCGCCTTGTTGTCCTGCATCATCGCTTCGCATGAGTAGGTTCGAAGGGCCCCCGCGAACTTTTCAGCATCGGTCTTCTGGCCGGTGACGACCGGCATCGCCATCCAACCTTCCATGAAATCACGGTACAGACCCAGAATCTTGCGCGCTTCTTCCTCCGCCTCGTCGTGCGTGGCATGCGCCGTGTGGCCTTCCTGCCAGAGAAATTCCAGGGTGCGGAGGAAAAGACGCGTGCGCATCTCCCAGCGCACCACGTTCGCCCACTGGTTGATCAGCAGCGGGAGGTCGCGGTAGCTCTGCACCCACTTGGCGAACATCGCGTAGATGATGGTTTCAGATGTCGGGCGGACAACCAGCGGCTCTTCGAGCTTCTTGCCGCCGCCATGCGTGACAACGGCAGTCTCGGGTGCGAAACCCTTTACGTGCTGCGCTTCCTTCTGCAGGAAGCTTTCCGGAATGAACAAAGGAAAGTACGCGTTGCGATGCCCGGTAGCCTTGAACATGTCATCAAGAGTGCGCTGCATGCGCTCCCATATACCATAGCCATCAGGGCGTATGACCATGCAGCCGCGCACCGGCGAATAGTCGGCCAGCTCGGCACGGAGCACAACTTCATTGTACCACGCGCTGAAATCGGCCGCGCGGGTTGTCAGTTTCCTGTCGTCAGCCATGTTGTCCTGAGAGAGTCACGCTATGGCGCAGTAGCGAGAACCCACGGATCACCGGTGTTGCTACCGACACCTTCCAATAGGTCAGGAAGGCTCACCGATTCTTCGTGGCCGTCAGCCAGACGGCGAACTGTCGCGGTCCGATCGTCGTGAATGATAAGCACCTTGGCCGCGCCGGCAGTGGCCGCCGCCTTGATCTGTCTGGGAAGTTTCTGCTCACGAAGCGGATATTCGACGCGGAGCTTCCTCCGACGAAGCGCGGCCGCGACTCGAATGACTATCGTCTCTGACGCTCCATCCGCCCCGGCGACCCAATAGTCCAATACCTCCGCTTGACGAGGCATCAGATTGCGCGCTCGCAACAACTCGCCGAGCACTACATCGCCCATTCCAAACCCGAGCGCCGGCATCTCGCTCCCTCCGAGTTGCGCCAGGAGGTTGTCGTACCTTCCACCGCCGGCTATTGCGCGAAACTCACCACGTGCGTCGAACAGTTCGAAGACGATTCCGGTATAGTATGCCAACCCGCGCACGATTGAAAGATCGAACACGACCCAGTCACGCACTCCCAGCGCGTCCAGAATGTCGAAATATCTGGCAAGCCGAACGAAGTCTTCCCGCAACCGCGCAACGCCGCCGAATTCCGACCGCAGCATATCCAGGTCGGTATGCTTCAGCACCTCAAAGATGCGCGCAACCACCAGATCGCCGCATCCCGCGGCGCCGAGCTTCTCCTCCAGCACCGCGCGGGGCTCACGCTCGAGCTTGTCGACAACCGCGTACACAAGCGGAAGCTGCTCGTTTGACACGCCGACCAGGTCGAGCAGGCCGTTGAGAAGCCGCCTGTCGGATATCCGCGCGCGAACATCATCTTTCGTAAGACCGAGCTCTGTCATTATTCCCAGCGCCGCCGCTAGCAGCTCCGCATCCGCAGTCACGCCGGTTTCGCCGAGTATGTCGAGATTGAGTTGGAAATGTTCGCGCAACCGTCCACGCTGCTGACGCTCATAGCGAAACAGCTGGGGGATTGAAAACCAGCGCACGGGCTTGCGCAGCGCGTTCGCCCGGGCAGCTACCATGCGCGCGAGTGTGGGAGTCATTTCCGGGCGAAGAGCGATGTGCCGGCCACCTTTATCCTCGAACGTGTACAGTTGACCGACTATCTCATCTCCGCTTTTTTTTGTGTAAAGAGCAAGGGGCTCCAGCGGGGGTCCGTCGTACTCAATGAACGCGAAGCGGCGCGCCACCTCTCGCCATGCCTGAAAGATGTGCGACCGCTCCGCGCACTCGGCGGGATAGAAATCGCGAAAGCCGGGCAGCGCGCTCGATGGCATCTTCGGAATCTATTCCTCGAATGGAGAAAGCTGCAAGCGCAGCATGGCGTCGCCGACGGTGTGAAACGATCCGGCGATGAGCGTCGTACCCGCAGCGCGCCGAGCTTCGGCGAGCGCGGCGTCGAAATCCTCCATCAGCGTTGCGCGCGCCGCCAGTGTGGAGACGACGTAATCGTAAGCTTCCGCGACGTTCCAACGTCGGTCGGCCGTCACGGTCGGGGCCGAACTGAGAACGAAGTAGTCGACAAGCGGAGCAAGTATTGCGAGAATACCGCGCCAGTCCTTGTCCGCCATGACGCTGATGAGAGCGACGAGGGGCCGCGCGGGACGCACAGCCTCGAGCGTAGCGGCGAGCGCACGTGCGCTTGCATCATTGTGCGCGACATCCAGGATAATTCGGCCCGACCGCTGGAAGCGTCCGGGTAACCAGACCCGCGACAGGTGCTCTGGCGCCTCGCTCTCGGAGACCGCCCATGGATCGCCGGCGAGTCGCAGCATGGCGAGGGCGAGCGTAACATTCCACGCCTGCTGGGCTCCCACGAGCGGCGTACGCAACCGCGTTTCTGTATCGGCCGCTGAGTCATCTCTCGTTACCACAGTGAACGTCGTGCCGGCATCTTCCACGAGCACATTCGCCACGTCGTGGACGTCGTCGAGCACTACCGCCGGATGGGCTCCCACGTCGCGCGCGCATCCGCGCAACACTTCCCGAATGACCGGATCCCGCTCGCCAATCACGGCTGGCACGCCGCGCTTGAAGATTCCGGCTTTTTCCGCGGCGATACCCTCGAGGGTGTTTCCGAGATACTGTGTGTGATCTAGCGAAATGGAAGTTACGCCGGCAACCAGGGGCCTCACGACATTCGTGGCGTCGAGCCTGCCTCCGAGTCCAACCTCGACCACGGCGACATCGACATTGGCGCGCGCGAAGATATCAAATGCCAGGCACGTCGTCGCCTCGAAGAATGTTGCGCCCAGCCGATCGATTTCCGGCATCCATCGCTCTATCCAGCGTGCTACCTCGTCC
>JBPCJT010000307.1:0-5157 GCA_051005015.1 Gemmatimonadaceae bacterium
ACGCAATCCTTTGACGCGGAGTGCGGGAGCTGATGTCACCGCTGGGAGATTCTTGGTGTCATAAGAAGAGGGCACAGATCTGTTTTACCAAAGGTTGAAACCCTGCTTAACCTCTTACCGTACCCACAGATAGCAGAAGCGCGCGGAAGAGGCCCCGTCCGTGCTTTTGGCTTGGATCAAACCGAAGTGGAGAAACTATGCGGTCGATAGCTGTGTCGATACTCGTCCTTTCAGCAGGCGTTGCGGCGGCTTCGAGCGTTGCGGCGCAGTCGTCCTTCTTCAAGGACCGCGAGCGGCCATCGCGATTCACGCTTGGCGGCGATCTCGTCATGTCGCAACCCCGGGGCGAGTTCTCGAACAACGTTGGCAACGGATACGGGGCCGAGTTCACGGGACTCTTCCACCTGGATAGAAGGGGATTCTTCAGCATCCGCGGTGACGTTGGCGGCGTGCAGTACGGACGCGAGAGCCAGGAGATTCCCTTTTCTCCGATTACCGGCCGCGTACGCCTCGATCTCGAGACGACTAACCAGATCGCCTGGGGCGCGATCGGTACGCAGTTGATGATCCCGGAAGGACCGCTCCGTCCGTACGCGAACGCGTCCATCGCATACACGGATTTCTCAACGACATCATCACTCCGCGGAACCGATGATGAGTATGAGGCGCTCTCAACGCAGAATCAGCACGACGGATCGCGCGCGTACATCTTCGGCGGCGGCGTGCTCATCCCATTCGGTAATCGCATCACGAGCGGCGCTCTCAACCTGGGTGGCCGCTACTACTACGGTGGCGAGGCAACGTATCTGCGGGAAGGTGACATCACCGACAACCCCGACGGAACGATCACGCTGGCGCAGCGGCGCAGCAGGACGGACCTCGTGCTCTGGCAGGTCGGCGTGTCGTTCAGGCTTCCCCACTCGCGGCGCGGCCGGTGATAGCTCTTCTTGCCATCGCGATTTTCGCGCAGTCGTCAATCTCGATCCAGGTCGGAAAGGACAAGAAGCAGAACGAGAAGCAGAAGCAGACCGACAGTGCGGCAGTGGTGGCGGCGGCGAAGGGGGAAGCAAAGCGTGATTCCCTGCGCGCGAAATCCAAAGTGAAGGATTCGGTTCGGCGCGCCGCGCGCCTTGCTCGACGTCCCGCCATGACACCAGCGATCCTCGCGCCGTCCTACCGGGACTCCCGCGCGCGCGACCTGCTTATACGCGCGCGCGAGGCCCGCCTCGTACAGGACACGACGCTCACAGGCTACGACGCGAAGTCCTACGAGCGAATGTCGGTCGGCATGGGGTTCAGGAAGATCGGACGCAACAGGCTTCTCATGCGGCACGAGCGCGCCGCGCGCATTACCTGGCGGCGCGATCGAGGCGCAGTCATCGAGGTGACAGGACAGCGCAGTGCCTTTCCGATGCTCGATGGTGCCGGCAAGGGTAATATCGATCTCTCCGGCCTCGCCGACGTACCATACTTTCCCGGCAGGGAGACGCTGTGGATCGGGTCTAACCTGGCGAGGGCCGACGTGAGCGAGAGTGAGATCATCCACCCGCTCGCCAATGGCGCCGAGGCTTACTACACGTACGCGTCAGGAGACTCGGTCGGCTTCCAGCTTCCCGGCGGAAAAAAGATCGAGCTGCGCGAGCTGCTGGTTCGTCCGCGGAAGCCGAAGTGGAACGTCGCAGTTGGCTCGCTCTGGTTCGATGCATCCAGCGCGCAGCTAGTCCGCGCGGTGTATCGCCTCGCGCAGGAGATGGACATACTCGCAGTGGAGAAGGAAGCCGAGGAAGAGGAAGGCGGCAAAGACCCCGACAACGCTGAGATTCCTCCCTGGGTGAAGCCGATGATCACGCCAATGAAGGCGAAGGTCAGCTCCATCACCGTGGAATACGGGCTCCACGAGGGCAGGTTCTGGCTGCCGCGCTCCCAGGCGCTCGAAGGGGATGCGCAGGTGAGCTTCATGCGCATTCCGTTCAAGATCGAATCGAGCTATCGCTACTCGAGCGTTAACGGCGCCGAGCCGATGCCGGATTTCGCGCTCGCCATTGCGGACACGGCTACCGATTCCCTGTCGCGAGTGCGTCGGGCTGAGTCACGCCGGTCGGAGTGCCGCACCGGTACGGAGAAAGTCAGGAGGCAGAACAGGGCTCGAGAGACGCTCAGAATCAGCGTGCGAATTCCCTGCGATACGATCGCGCTGGCGAAGTCACCTGATCTTCCGAAATCCATTTACGACGAAGGCGAAGAGCTGTTCGGCGCGAACGAGCGCGAAGCTCTCATCTCGGAGGCGCTGACGCTTGGCGCTCAGCCCGAATTCTCGCCGCGGCCGCCGACTTTGCACTTCGGCTTGTCGCAGACCCGCTTCAATCGCGTAGAAGGCCTTTCCAGCGCGATCTCCGCGGAGCAGGTGCTCGGTGCGGGCTACACGGCGCGCGGACAGTTCCGCCTCGGAATCTCCGATCTTTCTCCCAACGCCGAGCTGTCGCTCGAGCGAACGAATGGGCGCCGCACCGTGTCGGCGGGCGTATACCGGCGGCTCTCTGCCTCCAACGACTGGGGCGATCCGCTTGGATTCAGCAGCTCGGTGTCGGCGCTCCTATTCGGCCGCGATGAAGGCTTCTACTACCGCACGTGGGGCGGTGAGATCGCCGGCACGCGCGAGAGCAGGATCTTCGGCACGTGGCGGCTGTTTGGTGAACAGCACAGCGATGCGAACGTGAATACGGAGTTCGCGATCGCACATCCCGGCGGAGTGAAGGGCGATCTCACCAATATCGACGCCGTCAACGGCACGATCGTCGGACTCGGGCTCGGCCACCACTCATCGTACGGGCTCAATCCGCATGCATTCCGTGCGCTCACGGACATCAAGGTGGAGGGAGGGGCGGGCAGCTTCGACTACGCGCGTGGTCTCGTCCAGACTACGCTGACGCGCGGACTCACGCGCGGCCTCGACGGCGCTCTGACGCTGGGTGGCGGCACATCGGGCGGAGTCGTTCCGATACAGAAGCAGTTCTTTCTTGGTGGCGTGCAGACCGTGCGCGGCCAGCGCGCCGGAGCAGCGATCGGCGACGCCTTCTGGATGGCGAGTGCGGAGATTGGGACTTCTTCCGTGGGGATCAGGAAGATCGTGTTCGCGGACTTGGGGTGGGCGGGAAGCCGCAACGACTTCTCGCATCCCGGCCGACCGCTGAGCGGGGCGGGGGTGGGCGCATCCTTTCTCGATGGACTGATTCGCATCGATGTTGCCAAGGGAATCTTTCCCGAGAAGGGAATCCGCACGAATCTGTACCTGGAAGCCAGGTTCTAGAACGGGGCTGAAAACCGGCTGTTGACAACGTCTAGGGATGTTAATATCTTGGCATCTGTCAAGTTCTTGGCACCTAGGAGCCGACCATGCAGCCCGGCGCGTCCAGCATCTCCCTATCGAGCGAAGCGATGACCAAGCCTCAGCCCCATGCCGATCTCAGCCGCCGCGAGCGCCAGATCATGGACGCCGTTTACCGTCTCGGGCGGGCCACCGCGGCGGCGGTAACCGCTGACCTGCCCGATCCGCCGAGCTCGACAGCGGTTCGCACGATGCTCCGCATCCTCGAGGACAAGGGACACATCAAGCACGAGCACGACGGGGTGCGCTTCATCTACAGTCCGGTGATGCCGCGCGATCAGGCGCGGAAGTCCGTGCTGACGCATGTCGTGCGCACCTTCTTCGACGGGTCCGCCGAGCAGGCGATGGCGACGCTGCTTGCCAATCCGCGGACGGACATCACGGACAAGGAGCTGGACAGACTCGCCAGTCTCATCGAACAGGCGAGAAATCGCCAGAAGGGACGATAAAATGCCGCTCATCGATCCAATCATCGGGCTTCCGGGCGCGGAGAACGGCTGGCTGCTGCTGCTCGCGGAAACAACGCTCAAGGGAACGCTGCTCCTGCTGTGCGCCGTCGCGCTGACCTTCGCGCTCCGTCGCGCCCGGGCCTCCGTCCGACATCAGGTTTTGGAGTTTCGCTCTCATTGCGATGATGGCGGTGCCGATGCTGTCGATCGTCATTCCTCACTGGTCGCTGCCGCTCCTGCCGCTTCCGGGAAGCGCCGCTTCGGCACTCACGAGCGTCGGTGCGCGGACGACGATTCGGGCCGCGTCCGATCGGTTGCCGGCGACGACACCCATTACCATCCCTGTCGCACCTGCGGGGCGCGATCGTGTACCCATTGTCGCTGCCAATCTCCCTGAGCAGCCGGCAGCAGAGCGATCCATTTCCGGAATACTTGCTCAGGTCTGGCTTTTCGGCTTCCTCGTCTGTCTCGCCGTAGTCGCGTTCGGTCTCTTCGGACTCCATCGACTGGCGCATCGCGCGACACGGATAGCGAATCCGCAGTGGCTCACCCTGCTTGCGTCACTCAAGCGCGAGCTCTCCCTGGATCGCGAAGTAGTTCTGTTGAGAAGCCCGGAAGCAACAATGCCCGCGACTTGGGGAGTAAGGAATCCCGTCGTTTTGCTTCCCTTCGAAGCGATGGAATGGACGGAGGAGCGCAAGCGGGTGGTGCTGCTGCACGAGCTCGCCCATGTCAAGCGGCACGACTGTCTGACGCAGTTCGTGGCGCAGCTGTGCTCAGCGGTCTACTGGTTTCACCCCGGTGTGTGGTATATCGCCCGTCGTATGCGGGCCGAGCGCGAGCTGGCGTGCGACGAGCAAGTTCTGGTGCTCGGCATCAACGCGTGTGACTACGCGGACCATCTCCTTCAGATCACGCGCGCTTTCCGCTCACCAGTCGGCGCGAGGATGGCGGCCGTAGCGATGGCCCGCCACTCTCAGCTCGAAGGTCGGCTGCTGGCGATTCTCAGCGGAGATACCGAAGGAAAGAAATCCGTCAGCAATGCATCCCGCGTCGCGGTGTTCGCGGTTCTCCTTGCCGTGACTCTACCGCTCGCCGCGATGCGGCCATGGAAAAATTCCCCCACTGTCGCACAAGGATCGCAGTCGGGTGGAATCGCCCTCCCGCGGTTGACGAGCGCCGAATTGCCGGCTTCAATGCAGTCCGTATCCGACACGCTGCGCTGGAGGGGTCGTTCCTTTCAGGGGCAGTTGATCGAGATTCATGCAAACGTCGGAGATATCCGTGCCGTCCTCACCGACGGTAACGAGCCTTGGGTAAGGG
>JBPCJT010000308.1:0-3492 GCA_051005015.1 Gemmatimonadaceae bacterium
CAGCATGACCACTGACCTGGAGGTGCAAGTCCTCTCGGAAGCAGATCGCAGCAACCGGAGTGAACCGCAAGGCGCTGGCTGTGAGGGGAGCGCTGAAAGAAGCGGCTAACGAGACTTGCGGGGCGACGAACAGAAA
The DNA here is from genome assembly GCA_051005015.1 of Gemmatimonadaceae bacterium. Taxonomy (GTDB): domain Bacteria; phylum Gemmatimonadota; class Gemmatimonadetes; order Gemmatimonadales; family Gemmatimonadaceae; genus JACMME01. Next base: position 137 of record JBPCJT010000308.1, read on the forward strand.
CCGGATGTGAGGCGCGGCCGATCAGGGCGAGCGGGCATGTGACCGCAAAGCTCTCGCGATCAAGGATCGGACCTCGTAGATCCGGCGCTCGTGCGAGGACAGCGAGTGGCCTTACCCTGCCACTGCTAGTATCCCACAGCCCCTCCCACGCCCCGGGGCTCCACTACACCCTCCAGCCCCCCGCGCACGCGCATTATCACGTTGACGTTCGTCAGAGCCACTGTGGAGTACAGGCCGTGGCCCATGGCCGCCAGAGAGTCTGACACCGCCGCTGTAAAGCCGTTCATTTCGAAGCGAATCGAGTCTGGCCACGCCTGATGGTGCATTCGCGGAGCGCGCATCGCGTCAGCCAGGCTCATTCGGTGGTCGATGACGTTCAGAATAACCTGCATCGTGCCCGTAATAATTGTCGGCCCCCCGGCGGCGCCGGCTACGAGCAGCAATTGACCGCGTGGATCGAGGACGATCGTAGGCGACATGGAGCTGAGCGGTCTCTTGCCGGGCTGAACCGCATTCTGTTCACCTTCCACCAATCCGTACAAGTTTGGCTGGCCCGGCGCGACCGCGAGATCGTCCATCTCGTTGTTGAGAAAGAAGCCCGCGCCCGCGACGTAAACGCCCGAGCCGTATCCGTCGTTCAGTGTCGTTGTAGTTGCGACCGCGTTCCCTTTGGCGTCGACCACGGAATAATGTGTTGTGTGCGTCCCCGCGGGCTTGCTGTCAACGCTGGAAGTCCGTGTCGCTCTCTTCGTATCGATGGTTTGCGCCAGCGACTGCGCGTAACTCTTGCTTGTCAGCCGGGCAACAGGGACGTCGCAGAAGGCCGGATCGCACAGCTTGGTGTTGCGATCGATGAAGGCTCGCCGGAAAGCTTCCGCGAGTACGTGCTTGTACGCCGTAGAATGAAATGGCGGTGGGGAATTGTAGGTCTCGAGGATGTTAAGCGCCTCGATCATCGTGGTTCCGCCTGAAGACGCGGGCGGCATCGCAATGAGTGAGTAGCCGCGATACGTGGAGCGGAGTGGGTCGCGCCAGATTGGACGGTAGCGCGCAAGATCTTCCCTGGTAATGATGCCGCCCCCGCGCTGCATTTCCGCCACCAGTAGATCAGCCACCTCTCCCTGATAAAATGCGCGCGGACCCTGAACCGCGATAAGGCGAAGCGTTCGGGCGAGGTCGTTCTGCACGAGCCGCGTGCCTGGAGCAATGGGCCGTCCGTCGGGATAGAAAGTGGCCGACCCCGCAAATTTCGTCAGAAGTGCGCTGTCGCCTGAGAGCGAACGCCAGAGCGAGCTGTCGACAATGAATCCCTCGCCCGCGAGCCGAATGGCGGGTTGCATGACGTCGCCAAGTGACATGGTTCCGTACCTGGCGAGCGCCTCGGCCATGCCCGCGACCGCGCCCGGTACGCCCGAGGCAAGATGTCCGACCAGGCTCTTATTCGTCCGCATGCCGGCTGAGTCGACATACATATTGCGCGTCGAGGCGAGCGGGGCCACCTCGCGATAGTCTATCGATGCGACTCGGCCATCCATCAGGCGAATAACCATGAAACCGCCGCCACCAATGTTTCCCGCGACGGGGTAGGTAACGGCAAGTGCGAAGCCGGTAGCCACTGCCGCGTCCACGGCATTGCCGCCACGCCGCATGATATCGGCGCCAGCTTCGCTCGCGAGAGAACTATTGCTGACTACCATCGCGCTCCGCGCGACTACACCACGCTGGCCCGTTGGAAAGCGCCAGTCTGCTGGAAATTCCGGAGTGCGCCTGGCTGGAATGGACGGGCCCTCGGAACCGAAAATGCCATCTGTGTTCGGCGGCCGGCACGCGAGCAAAAACAGGGCACAAAACAGAGGCAGTATACGGCCGGGTTGTGCGCGACACTGTGTGCGTGCCGCGTTCAGGATGCCGCTTCGACTACCATGTGCCCTAACGTGATGGCTTGGTGCCAAATCCATAGCGTGCTCCGATGCGGGTGATGCGTTGCTGCGCTGAATTGTTGGCGTTGCTCGAGGATCCCCCACTTCGATGGAGGATAAGGCCCAACTCCTGTACGAGTGTGATTGTAAGGCGTGCGTTTACCCCATAGCCAAAGCCGCCACCAATCGAAAAGGCGAAGTCGGTGTCGCCGCCGCGATCCAAAACGGTGTTATCGTCGTCTGCCTCGATGTCGGTAAAGCGCAGGGCGCCCGCCTGAACCACGAAGACCTGATGGAACCCGCTGCCGCCGCCCCCGCGAAACGACGCCATGAGGGACGTAACTGTCGCATGAGCGTCGACACGGTTCAGCAGGGAGGTGGTCGCACGTAGTGGCATGCGCGAACGGCCGCCGGCGACTCCGATGGCGGAGCCGCGCCCCACGGTATGTTCTAGCGACGCGCGGTACATGATTCCCGTGCCGAAATCCCACGTTGACCCGGCATTACCGATGGCCGCAATATCCATCGCTCCGGCAGCAGCGGAAATCCAAACCTTGGGTTCGCTCCGGCTCCCCGGGCGCTCGAGGATCTGCGCGGCAGCAGGTGCGGCGGCCAAGAGCATCATGGTTGTGACGACCGATACAAATCGTCCAAGCGAATCACCTTGCATATCTTGCGACTCCTGTTCAGCCTCCGGTAAGTTAGCCGCCGGCGCAACCACGCGACACCGAGCGTTCGTGTGTCTACCCTTCTGGATACTTAGTGGCGAAAGCTCATTTCGATCCCCGTGTGACTGAGCGGCGTAATCCCCGCACGGCCGCGATTGACCTTGCGTCGCCGGAAGAGATTGTAGACCTCATAAGTGCCGAAGATCAAACTGTCCCAATGGCCGTTGCCGAGCAGCGCGCGGCAATAGTTCACGCGATCGAGATTGCGGAAAAGACTTTTCGTCATGGCGGACGGCTCTTCTACGTTGGCGCGGGAACTTCGGGACGGCTTGGCGTTCTGGACGCCGCCGAGTGTCCACCGACCTTCGGGACGGAGCCGGAGATGGTGCAGGGAATCATCGCCGGCGGGCTTGCCGCGCTCACGCGCGCGCAGGAAGGCGCGGAGGATCGACCGGATGGGGCCCGGCGCGATATCGATGATCATGGTGTGCGCTCCATCGACTTCGTAATTGGAATCGCGGCATCCGGAACGACTCCCTACGTGCGCTCAGCTCTTGAGCGCGCGCGGGAGTTGGGCGCCCGAACCGGGATCGTTGCTTGCTCCCCGCCCCGCGCAGAGGTCCTGGGGATCGTGGACGTAGCGATTGTTCCGATCACAGGACCTGAAGTGGTCACTGGTTCCACGCGCATGAAGGCGGGCACGGCTACCAAGCTGGTGCTCAACATGATCACGACTGGTGCCATGATCCGCCTCGGGAAGACGTACGGG
>JBPCJT010000309.1:0-4183 GCA_051005015.1 Gemmatimonadaceae bacterium
GCGCAGGACAAGGACGACACCAAGCGTGTGCTGGGCAACATTGGGCTCCCGGTGCCCAAGGGCGACGTGGCATCATCCGTCGAGGATGCGGTTGAGATTGCGGGCGAGATCGGCTTCCCCGTTATCCTCAAGCCCCTGGACGCGAGCCACGGCCGCGGGATCTCTTCCAGGCTTGATGACGACGCTTCCATCCGGGAGTTCTGGCCGGCAGCCCGGCAATACTCCCGCCGGGTGGTTGTCGAGAAGTTTGCGCAGGGATGCGACCACCGCGTGCTGGTGGTCAACGGCAAGGTAGTCGCTGCCGCCGAACGGGTACCGGCGCATGTAGTCGGCGATGGCGTGCGCAGCGTGCAGCAGCTGATCGACGAAGTGAACGCCGATTCCCGGCGCGGCGTCGGGCACCGGAAGATGCTGACGAAGCTTCCACTGGACGAGCGCACCATCGAATACCTCGCCGAGCGCGGGTTCACGCTCGAGAACGTTCCACCCCTGGGTGAGCGCGTGTTTCTGCGGCAGACCGCGAACCTGTCGACGGGTGGCACTTCGATCGATCGCACCGACGAGATACATCCGGACAACGTCACCGCCTGCGAGATGGCAGCAGGCATCGTCGGGCTCGACATCGCGGGTATCGACGTCCTCACTCCCGATATCTCGGTGCCGTTTCGAGAGAACGGCGCGGTAATCATCGAGGTGAATGCCGCGCCAGGTATTCGCATGCATGCTCATCCAGCGGAGGGAACACCGAGAAACGTCGGGGCGCCGGTGCTCGATATGCTGTACGAACCGGGCGCGGAATCCACGATCCCGGTGATCGCCGTTACCGGTACGAACGGCAAGACAACGACAACGCGCCTCATCGCGCACCTCTTCCGGCACACAGGCAAGTCAGTCGGGTTCACTACCACCGACGGCGTCTACCTCGGGAACCGGCTCGTGATGGAGGGGGACATGACCGGTCCCTTCAGCGCGAACATCATTCTCTCGAATCCCACCGTTGACGTGGCGGTTCTGGAAACCGCGCGTGGCGGCATTTTGCGCGCCGGCCTCGGCTTCGATGAGTGCGATGTAGGCATCATACTCAACGTCAGCGCGGACCACCTTGGCCTTCGCGGCATTCATACCGTCGAGCAGCTTGCGGAGGTGAAGGGTGTGATAGCCGCGGTGTGCAAACGCGATGGACACGCAATCCTCAACGCTGACGATCCACTCGTGTACGCGATGCGCGAGCGTTCGATGGCGGACATAGTGCTCTTCTCCGTAATGCCCGAAGGTGAGAATGAGCAACTCGAGGAGCACGTCGGCCGAAATGGCATATCCGCTCGGATTGAGAGTGACACTTTCGTGATACGCCGCGGACGGTTGCGCATTCCAATCGCGCCTGTCCGCGAAGTGCCTCTCATGATGGGCGGCGCGGCAACCTTCCAGCGCGGCAATATCCTGGCGGCGATCGCCGCCGCGTACGTGCAGGGGGTGCGTTACGACGACATTCGCGCCGGCCTGCTCTCCTTTTTCCCATCACCATCGATGACGCCGGGCCGGATGAACCTGCTGCGCGTTGGCCGCGGGCGAATGCTCGTCGACTACGCGCACAACCCCGCCGCACTTGCCGGTTTGATGGAGCTCGTGCGCAACCTGTCAGCCACCCGCCGCATCGGCGTCGTTACAGCGCCCGGCGACCGCCGCGACGAGGATATCCGCACCGTAGGCCGGCTGGCTGCGGACGGGCTCGATTTCGCGATCGTCAAGGAGGACGACGATCGCCGGGGCCGCGCGGTCGGTGAAATCGCCGCGCTGGTGGCCGAAGGCCTCAAGCAGGGCGGCCTCACGGACGACGCGATCGAGATAATCCTCCCGGAAATGGAGGCGGTAGACCGGGCCCTCGCGATCTTGGGGGAGGGCGAGCTCGCAATCGTGCTTGCCGATGCGGTGCAGGAAGTACTGGATTATGTGCAGCGGAAGACGGGACGTGGCTAAGGGGGAAGCGGAAGGCGGGAGACGGGAGGCGGGGCTACCGGGAAATGCCGACTGCAACGCTTCGAGCAACCAATTGCAGGTCCCGTCTCCCACCTCCCTCCTCCCCTTTCCCGACCCATACCTGGAAATCCGCATGACCTCTCTCCACGCGCTTCGGGGTGCGAACTTCTGGTCGGAGCGTCCGGTTACGCGTATGGATCTGGTAATTGGCGCGTACGAAGACGTTTCGTCTGCGCAAGTGCCCGGGTTTCTCGAGGCCCTCAGCCGGGCGATGCCGGGTTTGGCCGAGCATCGTTGCAGCATCGGCGAGCGGGGTGGATTTCTTACGCGACTTCGCCGCGGAACGTACGCGCCGCATATCATCGAGCATGTCGCGCTCGAGCTGCAGACGATGGCCGGACATGATGTCGGCTTTGGCAAGACGCGCGGTGGTGATGAGCCACATGAATACACCATGGTATTCGAGCATCGCCACGGGGGCGTTGGATTGCGCGCGGCGGCTCTTGCGCTCGACACCGTGCAGAAGGCATTCGCGGGGGAACTCGCTTCGGTGGATCACGCGGTCACCGAGTTGCGCGCGATCACCCAGTCGCCAGACGCGCCGAAGCTTCATCAGCATGTCCGTTGCGGAATCACGGGCGGCGATCACCGGCACGAGACACGAGAGGAACTGACGCGCCGCGGCCTCCCCAAAGACGCCATAGTTGTAGACGTCGCACCGTCGTATATCCTTCAGGCCGGACTTCCCTACTCGCGGTCGGATATCGCGATTATTCTGGACGCGCACCCCAGCGATGTCCCGGAGCGCTACCGGGATATGGAGAGGGCGCGCAAGCTCGTTAGCGTGCTCGCCGATGCCGTTCCGCGCTCCGGCACCGTGATCGCGCCTGCCAGGGAGTGGGAAGTGCAGAATTATGCGCGCGACGCCGGGTGCAGCGTAGCTATCTTTGCCACGGATGACGATGTCACCGGGAATGACCGACGCGTGGCGCGCGCGGTGGCGACAGTGCAGGGCGGCCGAATCGTGATCGAGCGATCCGGTCATAGCGAAGACGCCGGACTACTGCGTGATGACGCACCGCCCGTCGCTCAGGTGACCGCTGCGCTCGCGATGTCTATCCTTGAGCACGCCTAATGACCTTCGACACCGCAGCTCGCAGTTTGCAGCTAGTTCGCAACCCGCAATCCGCGATCCAGTGATTTTCCAGGAATGAGCATCTCCTCGTGACGGGCCGCAATGGACCGAAGCGGCATCGGGCTGATGCGGAGTCCTCGCAGCGTCGGGGCTCGGACGAAGTCGCGGGCTCGCTCGTATTGATAGGAGGTGGATGCACGGCCGACGGCGACGCGCTCGCGACGTTTGTGCGCATGTGCAGAGGAGATGAGGGGGCGCGCATCGTTGGCCTGACGACGGCCTCTATCGACCCTGTAGGCTCTGCCGTCGCCTGGAAAAACGACCTGACTGTGGCTGGCGCTATCAATGTGGAATTCCCGATAGTTGACCGCCGTGCCCGCGCCCAGCACCAGGACGTCGCTGACATGATTCGCGGCGCTCCCGGGATATTCCTTGGTGGCGGCGACCAGGTGCAACTCGTCGCGACGATCAGCGGCTCCAAAGTGGGGCAGGCAATTCGTGACGCACACCGCGCAGGCGCGATCGTCTGCGGCACCAGCGCCGGAGCGGCCGCTCTCACCGAGGTGATCCTCGCCGGTGGCGAGCCGGATGAGCACGGCGCGATGCTGGACATGCACATCGGTCCCGGCCTGGGACTACTCGGCTTCCATGCCATGATCGACACACACTTTGCACAGCGTCGCCGATTACAGCGTTTATTCTCCGCAGTCGCGGCCAACCCAGCGTACATGGGACTCGGACTTGACGAAGACACCGGCCTCGTCGTGCACGGCCACCTCGGGGCCGTGGTGGGGAAGGGGGGAGTGACTTTCGTCGACGGCAGGGGGGTGCGTTTCGACAACGCGGATGCGGTAAGACTCGGGGCCCAGCTTACGTTGAGCTACCTGCGCGTCGGCATTGTAGGCAACGGTTACGTGTTCAATCTCAGGGAGCGGGAGCTAGAGACCCTCGTGCGCGCCAAACGAACTCCTGAGGCGATTCCGACTGTCCGGTGAGCATTTGTTGAAGTATTGCAATTTGCACGACCGTTGCGTGAACGTGGGGTAAAGAGTATTGTCACTTGCTCCCCCC
>JBPCJT010000310.1:0-10497 GCA_051005015.1 Gemmatimonadaceae bacterium
CGGCTCAGCTCCGCGACTGTCTCGCCACCCTGGCTTAACCGTGCGATCTGCTCTCGCTTGAACTCAGTGCTAAACAGCCGCTTGCCGTTTGCTCCCCGCCGAAATGTTTCCATAACTCGACCTCCCCCAGAAGAACATCGATGACACCCGAAAAGTGTCTCGGCGAATTGGGGAGCAGAGCAACTCCTTTCAACGAGCATTCCACTATTCGAGGAACGGCGGCAGCGACCAACTCGCGTCCATCGAAACCGCGAATCCAGTGCAGATCTTTGGTCAGCAGCGAGAGCATCTTACGCTGGCGCGGTGGTGCGAGCCACCTGTCCTCGAAGCTCGTAAGATACGAGCCTATGAGCTCGCTGTCGGGGACGGCGGTCGCTGGCTGGCAAAAGCGCGCGAGGGACCGTCCCGGCATTTGCGGTGATGCGAGATGTGCAAGATCGAGCAGCGTAGCAGGCAAGTTTCGGAGCGACACCGGGTCACTAACGCGTCGCCCCGGTTCCCCGCTTACCGGGTAACGGACTACAAGTGGCACGTTAATGAGCTGAAGGTAGAGCGAGTTCCCATGTCCCTCCAGCCCGTGCTCGCGACGGGAGCGTCCACCAGGAGCTGCTGATGGCACGGTCGAACGTCACGCCATCGGCAGCCCACCGGGTCAGCGCCGGGCTCGTGAGTCGCTCGTACCCATACAGGCTCAGGCTCGCGGCACGCACGGTGTCCAGAATAACGATCAGTATGTTCGGCGCTTTATCCACCGCCGCCGGCAGAGCAGCCAGCGCACGGCGCTCAGCCAGTGAACGCCACGCACGGCCGCCAAGGCCGAGTGTCCCGGCCAAGGTCGCCAGCCCGAAAGCGGCGACCGCCAGTGTTCTGGTCGTGCGTCGCGCAAGCACCCGAACTCATCTGCATGGCGAAGCCTGCTGCCAGCGTCACTTGTGCAAGCGGATGCAGCCGCTGGAAGAGCAACAGCAGGGCGAACGCGCCCAAAAAGCTGAAAAATCCCGAAGCTACCCGCCGCCAGTCTGTCTCGGGCTGAGTTCGCCCAGCCAGCGCCAGTAGGCCGAAAACCGCTGGTACAAGAGACGTGAAAATTAAGAGGCACGCTGCCGGTGCCATCCACGGGTAGTCGCGGCTGTGCCAGATGAAGTCGCCGCTAACCTCCACTCGCCATGCGAGCACAGCGGCTGCACAAGTCCGGTTCCGAGCCAGTGACGGCCGCGGCACAGAGAACCCATGCTGCCGTCGCGCATCCGCGCATAGACGTCGCCTCCATCGCCTTCAGAATCTTCTGTACCTCAAAAGCCAAGGCACTCTCGGTGCTTCGCGCGGTTTGGGATCACTTTCGGGGATGATTTCGGTCTGGAATAAAGACCGGGAAATCCATACCGCCGCGAAACTGCATTCGCAATAGTGACGCTCTCGGTTCCCTCGGCGCGAGTCGTGCAAATTCCACGGGGAAGGCGCGAAGCGCGAGGCGGGAGGCGGGAAGCGATCCGCGGAGCCCGTGGCAGCGCGCGACGAATGAGAACAGCAACGGTCTGCTCCGTCAGTACTTCCCGAAAGGCACCGATCTGTCGGGGTACACGGAAGCCCAGCTCGACGCCGTGGCGAGGGAATTGAATGGGCGCCCTCGACAAACGCTGGCAGACACCATCCGAGGCGTTCGCCCGCGTTGTTGCGATGACCGCGTGAGATCGCCGACTGAATAGTGGACCCATCGACTTCTACTCAGCCTCAACCCCGTATCTGGGAAAGTACGACCCAGGCGCGCACGAGTGGAGATAAAATGCGGCGGGGGCCGCGATGGAGACTTGTCGCGAGGGGCGCCGACAGCCAGCGCCGACGCTGCGGTCTCTCCTTGGTGGGCTGATAGTCAATGCTGGCCCACGCCGTTTCTGTTCGCGTCCCAATCCTCCTGGTTGTCCCCCAATTCTGCTTCAGTGCGCACCTCGGCCTGGATCTCCAGCAACTGGAAGTAGGCGGCGTCACCAAGGACGTTGCGCAGCAGCTTCACCGTCTCGAATGTCTGCCGGAACTTCCTCTCGGCACCGCGGCTGTCGGCGCTCCACTCCAGGCTCTCGCACCATGCAGTGAAGCTCCCCTCCGCCATCTCGAAACGGCTGGCTTCCGACGCCAGCATCTGAATTACGTCCGGCGAATTCAGTCGGGAATCTTCCCAATTGTATGACGTCATGCACAGCGACAGCACCTGCGCGGACCGCGGCGAGCGCACCGTGGTGTGATTGTGCTGGCGGATCTCATCGACGTCCTCCCAAAGAGGATTGAGGTGAAATACCTCTTCGACAGCAATGTTTATCTGATGCTCTCGTAGAAAGGTTCAGAATTCGGCAATGAAGTCCCGCACTTCGGGAGCTTGCCCGCCAGAAGGATCTGCTTCAGTATGACTCGGCATGTTGGGAGGGAAAGGTGTCAGGCAGAATGCTTTTTTCGCGGCGCGATCAGGGTGGTCAACCGCAAAACTACACTACGACTCTGACAGCGCGGCCACCGTCATGCGGTCCGCGCCTCCGGACTGCCCGTGGGACGCTCAGCGAATGTGCGCATCGCCCCCAGCCGACTGACTATTTCCTGGCGTACCGTCGCCGGCTCCAGCACCTCGGCGTCGCAACCGTATCGCAGAACGTGCCGCACCGCCCAGTCGAGGTCCGCGAAAGGATGCTCGATTGTCACCGAGCCATCCTCGTCGAGCGGCACTCCCTCTCGCTCCGCGATCCACCTCGCCACCCGCGGTGAATACCACACGCGCAAGCGCTCCGAGGTTTCGCTCACATACGCCTTGCCACTCGCGAGCAACTCATCGGGAGAGAAGTCGTGAGGAATCTGGTAGCCTTCCTCGAGGAGTGTGATTGCCTCGATGCGGTCGAGCCTGAACAGCCGCACTTCGCCGCTCGGCTCGCAGAAGGCGACGAGATACCACGCCCCGTTCGCCGAGACGATCGCATAGGGAGCCACTCTGCGTTCCGTGGACTCCGTGGCACTTCCCTTTCGATAAACCAGATTCGCCTTGCGGCGCCTTGCAAGAGCGTCACGAAGAACGCCGATGTTCTCCACGCTCACCGCCGCGCCGGTGCTCGCCTCCAGGGGTATTCCATCCGATTCGGGCAGCTTGGCGATCACTTTTCGCAACCGCTCGCGCGCCCGGTCTATAGCCCCCTGCATTTCCGGCGGCCGTTCGGCGCGCAGCATGGCAAGCCCCAGCTCCAGTGCGCGCAGCTCTGTTGCGGTCAGCCGCATCGGCCGCAAGAAATGGCGTGAGATGAGCGAAACGCGCTCAGCCTCGACATAGATCTGTACCCCCTCCACGAAACCGCCCGGATCGTCGAACCGGAGCGCAACCGAAAGGAGGTCGTTGACTATCGTCTCAGGTTCGACGTCCACCCGATCCGCCAGGTCGTGGAGCGGGTGCTGCTGACCGTCGCCAAGCACGGGGATGACGTGAAGAATTCGGCGCAGCTGGGCGGCCGCTGCCTCGCTCATCGCTGATCTTTGGCGTACACGGCCGCAGTCTCCGCGACAATCTGCTCGAATCGCTCGACCACGGAGTTGGGCGATACCGCTCGTACGTCGCCCGCGAGAGAGAGGAGCCAGCGGCAGAAAACATCGGAGCGTCGCACGCTGAAGCGCCGCTTTCGCAGCTCCCCCTCTACCACTTCACCCAACTGCGCGGCGGCTCGCGCTGCGCCGCTATCACGCACCAGGGCTACCACCACGTCCTCGACGGCACCGTCCCCCAGCTCCCAGGCCTGCCTCGAGCGCGCATGCTCACGCAGCGAGAAGCTCGTGGGCACTTCGTAGTCGCGCGACTGCGAGCGCTTGGAATTCACCTTGACCTCGGCAATGCGACTTACTCGCAGATTCCGCACGGCCTCGCGCCTGACGTCTCGCCCAGCCAGGTACCAGTGCGATCCAAGAAAGAAGAGCCCGTAGGGCTCCACCCTGCGTTCTGTTGTCTTGTCGCTTTCCATGGAGTGATAGCGGAAAGTGACCTCCTTCTGACGCAGGAGCGCGTCGCCAAGCCGCTCGTACACGACAGGATCAACCGGGTCGCGATTCCGCGCGAGCACCGGGGCATCGATCGGCATGCTCGTATCCATCGGGAGGTCGAACGCCAGCTTCCGCATGGCACTCTCCGCATCCGCAGCGAGCACGGGATCGCCCAGCTCTCGCACGCGCGCCGCCGACTCGGCCACCGCGGCCAGCTCATCCGGCTCGAAGGCGAGCGTCCGGAGCGCTCGATACCCGTAGCTGTCCACCTTTCCTGGGTGGCCCGTTCGTCCAGAACCAGTGGCGACGAGATAGGGAAGATAGAAATCAGCCGCAGCAAGCCGGTAGCCATGCACATCCGCCTCCAACTCCACCGATTCGATCGGAACGCCGAATGCTCGCAGCTCATCCTTGTCCCGCTCGAACATCCGTGCTCGCGCTTCGCGGGCCTGAGCTGCGCTGGCGTAAGCGGGAACGTCAAGTGCGAGCTCCTCGAAGGTCGCCGGATATTTCCGGCGGAGGAGCGCGGCAAGCAGGTCGATCCAGCGCTGGATCTTGGGAGCTCCTCCTCTTGGCTTCGGCTTCGCCTTCGCCTTCTTTTGTACGGTCTTGTTGACGCGGTTGCGCGATGTCATCGGCTAAGCTGCCCGTCGAGTGAAGTAAGCGAGGTCTGAGGATTAATGCGGCGCGCGTCAAGCGGGTGACGCCGGTTGCCTACTTGAGGATGGGGCGGGGTACCGACAGTGGCGGACACGCCCGACCCGCATCCCCACGCTCCTCTCATCTTTGCGGCGTCGCCGAGTGGGCCGTCCTGAATGAATCGAGTCGCTGTATCGCAGACGGATCGGTTACCAGATTGTCGTGCTCCCCTGGATCGCGCCAATGCGCGTACAGCTGCTCACCTCCATCGAAGCCGCGAATCCAGTGCAGATCCCTTGTGAGCAACGAGCGCATCCTGCGCTGGCGTGCTGGTGCGAGCCACCCGTCCTCGAAGCTCGTAAGGTACGAACTGATGAACACACTGTCAGCGACGGCGGGAGTTGGCTGCCAAAAGCGCGCGAGGGACCGTCCCGGCATTTGCGGTGATCCGAGCTGTGCGAGGTCCAGCAGCGTAGCGGGTAAATCGCGCAACGACACTGGGTCAGTAACACGTCGCCCGGCAGCCACGCTCACGGGGTAGCGCAATACAAGTGGCACGTGTATCAGCTGAAGGTAGAGCGAGTTCCCATGCCCCTTGAGCCCGTGCTCGTCGAACTGCTCCCCATGGTCCGACGTCACGACAACGACCGTATTGTCCAGCACTCCGCGCCTGCGAAGGGTCGAAAAGAGACGCTCGAGCTGATCGTCAAGGTATCGAATCGATCCTTCGTACAGCTCTTTAGCTCCCGGCTTGCGCGAGAAGAGCTGACGGTACTTTGCCGGTGGATCGTATTTCTCGTGCGCATCGAAGTAGTTCAGGAAGGCGAAAAAGGGGCGTCCCCGTTGCCCCGCTTGCCACGCCAGGAAGTCGTCGGTGACCTCCGCGCCACGTTTTCGATGCGCTATTAAAAGTGTGGGCGTTCTGGTATTGAACCTCTTGAGCGCTTGCCACACGTCACGCCAGGAGCGACTCCAGATCAGCGCTCTTCCCAGGTTGGTTTGCGCGAGCGTAGACGACCAGATCACCTGTTCCAGAGTCGTTTTATAATCCTCATAATGCACGAATCCTCGCTCGAGACCGGAGTCATGAGCCGTGTAATAGGTGTTCGCCACGAATGCCGACGTCACGTAACCCTTGTCGCGGAACTGTTCGGCGACGGTAGGAAAGTTGGCGTCGAGGGGAACTCGCCAATCTGCCGTGAGCTCGCTCGCGTCCCGACCGGTGAACATCGTGCTGTGCGATGGGAGAGTCCACGAGGAACTGCTGATGGCACGCTCGAACGCCACACCATCCGCAGCCCAGCGAGTCAGCGCCGGAGTCGTGAGTCGCTCGTAACCATACAGACTCAGACTCGCAGCACGCACGGTGTCCAGGATGACGATCAGTATGTTCGGTGCACCATCCACCGCCGCCGGCAGAGCAGCCAGCGCACGGCGCTCAGCCACCGAACGCCATGCGCGGCTGCCGAGGCCGAGCGCGGCAGCCACTGTCGCCAGACTGAAACCGGCGATCCGCAACGTTTTGGTTGTGCGTCGCGCAAGCACACCACTCAACTGCATGGCGACGCCCGCTGCCAGCGCCACTTGTGCAAGGGGATGCAGCCGCTGCCAGAGCAACAGCAGGGTGAACGCGCCCAAAAAGCTGAAGAGAGCCGCGGCTATGCGCCGTCCGTCTGTCGCGCGATGAGCAAACCCAGCCAATGCCAGGAAACCGAGCACCGCAGGTACAAGAGCGGCGAAAAGCAGGAGGGACGCTGCCGGCGACATCCACGGGAAGTCGCGGCTGCGCCAGATGAAGTCGCCGTTAACCTCCAAGCGCCATGCGAGCACGGCCGCCTGCATGAGCCCGGTCCCGAGTGCCGTAACGCCAGCTACACAGAGAACCCACGTTGCCGTCGCGCGCTCCGCCACAGACGCCGATTCCTGTGCCTTCACAATCTTCCGCACGTCAAAAGCCAAGGCATGCTCGGTGGCTCGCGCAGGCTGGGGACACTCCCGGTGTTGATTTCGGTCTGGAACAGAACACCAGGAACTCCTACAGCCGTATACCGGCATTCGCAAGAGTTACGCTTGCCGGTTCCCTCGGCGCGAGTCGTGCAGGTTCCCCCGGGGAGCTGGGGTTGAAGTGGGAGATGGCAAGGGGAAGGCGGTAGGCGGGGTTGCAGGCGGAAGGGTCTACGGGCGGACGAAAGTGGAGCTTGGAGAAGATGCTGAAGCAGGCTTTCGCCTCCGACCTCTGCGGTACTGTCAGACGTGTCCCACAGATTCCTATAGTCAACATCACACGTTTCTGCGACAAGGATCGGCCGCTACTCAGTGCATGCCATCTCTCCCATAACTGCCCACCAGATTACTGGTCTTGACCTGATCCTCGGCCATGACCCCGCCGCGCTATTGGAAGCCGCCGCGGAGGGGTTCCTGGTAACACCGGAGCGCGGCGCTGCGCTGTGGCCCACACCACCGCACGTGCTCGCGGTGCGACAGGGCGGTTTGCGCGATGACTTGTACGCGCTCGCCATGCGACGGAAAGTGTCCGGCTGGTTCGATCCTCCACTGTGCGTGTTCACGGAATTGCCGGAGTTCCTGGGTGATCCACCCGGGAACATGCTCGGGGACTACGAGCGCGTCACGATTCTCACGGGAATTGTGGAGGCACGGCCGAAAGGAGTGCTAGGCCGCGCCGGCGCGTCGGCGGCGTTGATCGACGCGCTCGACCGCCTGCTTGGCGAGCTGATCGCGGAAGACATCACCCCCGAGGATTTCAAGCGAGCGACCGGACGCGTCGCGCACCGAGACAACTTCCAGCGCGAGCGGGACGCGGAGATAGCGGTCATCTATGGCGCGTATCTCGCCGAGCTTGCGAAAGACGGCAAACAACCCCTGTTCGACTCCCGTGGCGGCTTCGCTGCGCTCGCGAAGCAGATTGTGGCCAACCCGGATGCACTTGCGCATCGCCTTCGGGGTCGTCGCGAGATTCGCATTCTCGGACTGCACGATCTTCGCAACGGATGGCGAGCCCTGCTTCGCGCACTCCTTGCTTCACCCGCCATAGACCGCGTCGGCATCTACACAAGCATCGAACTGGATCTCAGCGCGATTGCCAGGTGCAGCGTGCGCCGGCTCGGCCAAATAGAGCCGGCGGCGGCGCTTTTTACGGGCGGCAAGGCTGCTGCGCGCTTTCGCGTTGCGCACATCGACGCGCCAGATCTCGAGCGCGAGGTGGAGGAAGTCGCGCGTCGTGTTCGTGTGCTCGCGGACGAAGGACGCCCTCTCGACCAGATCGCGATACTGGCGCGCCAGGGGCGTCCGCACGTCAACATGGTTGTGAACGCCTTGCTGAACGTCGGAGTTCCGGCAGCTGCGCGAGTACGCACCAGCCACGCGGAAATTCCAGCGCTGCGCGCCGTGTTGGCGCTGGTCGCGGCGGCTGCAGATGGGTGGTCCCGCCGTGGGCTCTCCGAGTTGGGCGAGCACCCGTATTTCCGCCACAATCTCGACCGCCTTGTGCTCGACCACGTCGGCTATCGCCGGCGCGTTACAGGGCTGGTTGACTGGTCAAGGGCGCTCACCGATCTCGAGGAGCGCGCCCGGCAGCGCGAGAGTGGAGAGGCGACCGCCGAAGCTGACGACAGGCGCGGAGACATGCTGCCACCGGCGGCTCGGATCGGGCGAGCACGGAAGCATTTCGGTGAGTTCGCGAGCCGTGCGCGGGCGCTCGACGGAGAGCGGCCGCTCATCGAATGGTTGAGCTGGCTCAGGCACTTCGTTGACGGCGACGGCTGGGGTGTGCGGACAAGCATGCACCGTCTGCCCGAGGAACGCTGGGACATCGCCCGGCTAGACCTCGCCGGTTGGCGCGGTCTTGGCACGATCACCACCGAATGGCTGCACGCACTCGAGCGCTGGGAGTCGGACAGCCGTCCCATCGACGCTTGCGGCTTCGAGCGAGAGCTGCGCGAGATGCTGGTCGGCGATGTCGCGCTCTGGACCTCCACACCACGGGGCGTGCGGGTTCTGGAGGGTCTCGCCGCCGCGCACCGTTCATTTGGTCATGTATTCCTCATAGGCCTGGAGACGGGACAATTCCCGCTCCGCGCGCCGGCGTCGCCACTGTACGACGACCATGAGCGGGACGCGCTCGCCGGGTCTGGATTGCCGATTGACACGCGCGCGGATTGGGATGCGCGCGAACGGGAGCTCTTCCGCGCGCTCGTTGAATCGGCGCGCGTCTCCCTCACCGTCGCTACCGCGCGCCTGGACGCGCGCGGCCGTGAAACTGTACCGTCGGTGTTCATCGACGAGCTTGGCGATATCGCCGAGCTGGTGACGGAGAAGGTCGAGACCTCACGCGTGCTCACGCCGGGGCTGGCATTGGCGGTGAATGAAACCATGCGCCAGCACGCCGCCGGGGTCGCGCGCATGGAGCGCCTGCGAGAGACCGGTCTTCCTTCCCCCTGGAACGGCGTCATCGAGGACCCGGTGCATCGCGCGTGGCTCGCTGTGGAATTCGGTGCTGAGCGCACCTGGAGCGCGTCTCAGCTGGAGAGCTACGCGAAGTGCCCCTGGTCGTACCTCGCGGCGCGACTTCTCAAGCTCGAGTCGCTCGACGAGCCCAGTGACGAGATGGAGCACACCGTGCGTGGTACCATTCTGCACGACACGATGCGCCGTTTCTTCGCCGACGTGGCGACGAAGCTTGGAACACCGGTCTTCCTGCGAGAGAAAGATCTGCCCTGGGCTGCGAAGCGCATGGAGCACGCGCTCGATGAATCGATGAAGGAGCTGGCGAACACGGTGTGGCTCGGGCACACGGCTCTGCGTGACGCAAAGCGCGCCGAGCTCTCGCGGATGCTGCGCAAGTATCTCGAATACGAGATAACATCGAACGAGAACTCCTTCTCCTCGAGGGGTAACCAGAGAAAGAAGGTTCGCACCGGTGTCATCGATCATGAGGTGAGCTTCGGTTTCGATGAGCCTTTCACGATAAATGCGGGGGGCGAGACGCTGCACGTGCGCGGCTCGATCGACAGGCTTGAGGAATCGGTGGACGAGGACGTTGACGCGACGGGCTACATAGCCGCCGTGGATTACAAAGCGACTAAATGGTCGACGCCGGGCGGAGGCAAGAAGGAAGCCTGGGACGACAACGTGGTCCTCCAGGTGCCACTGTACGCGATTGTCGCTGCTCAACTGAAATCCGGACGCACCATCGCGAGCGTCGAGTATCGCGCGATCAAGGGTTGCTGCACCGCACACACGCTCGACCTCGTGCAGGTGGACCGAAAGAAAAAGGAGCTCATCACCGATCCGGAGGCGAAACAGAGACTGGATACAGCCATCGACGCGATCGGGCAACACGTGCGCGAGGCACGCTCCGGCGACTTTCCTGCGCGCCCCGCGCCGAGCTGCGGCTGTCCGGACTTCTGCGTCGCGATCGATATCTGCCGTGTGAAGGGCGGACCCAAATCGATGTTCGACTGGTGAGCACCGAGCTCACCCCCCAGCAATGGGACGCTGTACGCCGCGTCGACGAGCACGTACTCGTCGATGCCGGTGCAGGAACCGGCAAGACGTCCACTGTCGTCGCGCGCATTCTGTATTCCCTCGGCGTAGAGGTGAATGGCAAGCGGCTCAAGGTCCCGCTACGTCTCGACCAGCTCGCCGCCATCACCTTTACGATTCGCGCGGCCGCCGAGCTCAAAAAGCGCGTGCGTGAGGAATTGCGAAAAGCCGGCCTCCGCGACGACGCGGGCAATGTGGACGGCGCGCGCATTGGTACCATCCACTCCTTCTGCGGCGACATCCTTCGTGGGCTCGCGCTGCGGGCGGGTGTGACGCCTCCGCACCGAGTAGCCG
>JBPCJT010000311.1:0-27653 GCA_051005015.1 Gemmatimonadaceae bacterium
GGGGATACGGACAATCTGTACTCGCTCGCGTTGCACTGCCTGGCGCGGCACACCGGGATCAGCTCGATTCTCGTCGGCACGAAATCGGTGAAGAATCTGAAGCAGGCGATGAAGCGGATCGTGGATCAGCGGGACGATGCGCTGCTCGATCGAGCGATCAAAACTGCGTAGCACCGGCCGAGCACGGGCTGTATACGTACGACGCGTACATGATTACTTGTGCCCTCGGCCAGCGCGCACCGCTGCTCACCCTGGACAAGTCACTCGCCCGTGCCGCAGACGCTGCTGGCGTTCAAGTCGTGGAGCTGCCGGAATGAAGGAATACACTTACTCGGAGGCTCGTCAGCGGCTCGCCGCGCTACTGGAACCTGCGCGGCGCGACGGAGCGGTGCGCATTCGCAGGCGTGATGAGCAGGTGTTCGTGCTTCAGCCCGAGGCGCGCGCCGGTTCCCCGCTTGACGTGAAGGGACTCAATTTGAAATGGTCGCGGGACGAGATCGTTGCCCTGGTACGCGAAGCCCTGTGATAGCATTCTTCTCGAGATCTATGCGGGCGCCGCCGACCGCGAGCAGCAGAAGCCCGTGGGGAAGGAAACGCGCTTCCGCATCGCTTCCATGACGAAGATGTTCACTGGCGTTGCGATCATGCAGCTCGTGCAGAGCGGCAAGTTTGTGCCGTCAGACACTATCTCTCGACTGATCCCGGGTCTGCCTGCCGACCCGTTCGACCGAATTACGATTCACCAGCTCCTCACTCACACCGCAGGCCTCGGCAGCATCTGGAAGCCCGAGTTTTTTTCCAGAGGGGCGAACGCATTCCCAAGGACAGCCGACTTCCTTCCACTCTTCGTTCGTGATACCCTACTGTTTCAACCGGGCGCGAAGTGGGCTACAGCAACGCCGGCTACGTCCTTCTCGGCCTCACCATCGAGCGTATGAGCGGTACGTCCTATGCCGACTATGTTAGGAACCGCGTCTTGCCCTAGCAGGGATGTCGACCCAGCCAGCCGACGAAATCGATCGCGCTGATCCGGACCGGGCCATTGGGTACACCCGCGGTCAGACCAACTCGTCCGGGCAGTCCGCTGATTACATCGGGCTGCGGCGAATGATGCCGGCCGGCGGCGCCGTATTGAGTGCTCGCGACACTCACCGATTCGCATTGGCTCTGCTGCGATACCGCCTTCTGGATTCAGTGAACACCAACGTCGCTACCACGGGAATCGTGCAGTACCGCCCAGGCGCGCGATATGGCTATGGGTTCGCCAACGAGCTCGTTAACGGAAAGCGAATTGTCTTCCACGATGGTGGCGCGGACGGGATCAGTGCGAACCTCGACCTGATTCCGGAACGGGGGCTCATTGCGATCGTTCTGACGAACCTGTATCCGCCAGCCGCTCGTCCGATTCGCGACGCGCTGCGAGCTGAGATGCTCTTCCGCACAGGCTGAAAGGAGGAAGCTGTCATTAGCCTTTTCCGCAATTTTGAGTTCGCGGTTGAACAGAGTTGCAGTTGCGGGACGCTCTGGAGAATGCACAGCTAGCGTTCAGTCACGAAAGGAAGCTCGGCTACCAGGAGATCACGCTGATCAGCCACACGCGTCCGCTCATTGTTACGGCGGCGACTGCACATGACGATGCGGGACGCCCGGTAGACATTCGCGTCTACCGATAGACGTCGCGGCGATGACCTACCTTTACGACCAGCACGACGCGGGCTTCATCATCCACACTGTAGACGATCCGATAGTCCCCTTGGCGGACGCGATACTGCTCGAGCCCTGAGAGCTTCTCGCACCCGTGCTGCCGAGGTTCCGAGGCGAGCCCCTCGATTCGAGCGGTGATCTTGCGGCGGTCTTTGGTGGGAAGGGCCTCCAGCTCTTTGACGGCTGAAGGCTTGATGAGCAAGCTATAGCTTGCCACGCCGCTTCAGGTCCTTGAGGACATCGGCAAATGCGAGACTGCGCTCGGCAGCGCGCTCCTCAAAAGCGACCAGATCCTCGCTGTCCTCCGCCAGGCTGTGGCGCACGGCAGCATTTACCAGGTCCGAGAGCGAGCGATCAGTTTCGGCCGCTTTCACCCGGAGCGCTTTGTGGAGACTGGGGTCGAAATACACCGTGGCGCGCTTTGGGTCTTTTTTCTTGGTAGGCATTGTGCCTAATATTAGCGTTAAAGCGTCATGACGTCAAAAACGGGGCAGCGCCGTTCACACAGACAGTTCCGGCTTGAGCACGGCCGGTCACAGCGGTTCCAATGCATGTTGGCCGGGAACCGGAGCGCCCATTATTGTGAATCAGACCTCCTCTCGACTCCCGTTCCGTCATTTCTGCCCGCATACACGGGCACCCGTTGCGCAATGAGGTGCACAGTGAGCTTGCGATGAAAGTCTTTCTTACGGGACACCCGAGCCTGCACTTAAAGTCCCTCCTGCTGTCGCTGTCTGCCCTCCTGCTCGCCTGCCACGCCGGGCGGCCACGGACCGACCGCGCCGGCCCCTCGGCTACGCTCGCCACGGAGCGCCGGGCTCCATCCCCTCAACTCGTCGGAGTCTGGCGCGTCGTGAGTTACTGCCGCACTGACTCGGCCGGCCGCTTCTTCGAGCCGTTCGGGCCAAGCCCCGCGGGGTACTTCGTCTACGCTCCGACCGGACAGCTCTCCATCCAGGTGACGCGGACGCCAGCTCTGGCGCCGTTCGCCGCAGGCGACGACGCTCCCACGGACGCAGAGCGGCGGGCGCTCTTGGGCGCGTACTTCGGTTACTTCGGGACGTACACCATTACAACTGACTCGACGGTCGTGCATCACGTCGAGGGCGGCACGATCCCCAGCTACATCGGCACCAACCAATTTCGTCGCTACCGGATCGCGGGCGATACGCTCTCGATCGGGGACGTCGCCTACCGATGCCGAGTCCTGCTCCGTGTGCGTTGAGCGCCCGCGCAGTGTTTTGCCTGGAAACGACGTTGACGTAATCCAGTGCGCCACCTGCTACTGATACCGAGGATCACTTTTGAGCCGCCGCCTGTACTTCCTCGCTGTCCTCTCGGCTTGCGGAACCACGCCTGGTGCGCGACCGGTAAACCAGACCCCTGTCTGCCCCCCGCTTGATTCCACCGCTGCGTGGGCCCGCGCGAATCGGGCCTGGTCGCAGGAGGCCGGCCAGTCCTGGAGCAACGATTCTCTCCGCCGCGTGCTCCTCGAGCTCCGCGACCAGGATCAGTCGGCTCGCGCTGACTTCGGGTCCCGAATCGGCGACAGTGTGTATGCCCGCGAACTCACCACCACTGATTCAGCGTTGGCCACGAAGATGGCGGAGATTCTCGACCGCTTCGGCCTGCCCACGCGGTCGATGGTCGGGGCGGCAGGTTCCGACGCGGCCATGCTCATCGTGCAGCACAACTGGTCCCTGCAGGAGCGCGTGCTGGGGTTGGCTGAGTCGCTGCCTCCGGGGCAGATCTCCCCCCAGGCGCTTGCCATGCTCGAGGACCGCGTGCGCGTGCACCAGGGAAAGCCCCAACGTTTCGGCACACAATTCAATTCCGCCGCTGATGGCATCTTCCGTTTCGCAGCGACCAGTGAGTTGCCTGGCCTCGCTGCCCGGCGCGCCCAGGCTGGATTGCCGCCGGTGGCTCAGGACGTCTGTCTCATGGAGGAAGCCGGGATGCGCATCGACCGAAGCTCACTTCCGGTTCCATGAGTAGCATTAGCGTTCGGCTTCCGGACTCATTGCACAAGCAGGTGCGAGAGCTGGCGGAGCGGGATATCATCTCGATCACTCAGTTCATTGTCACGGCACTCGCCGAACTCCCCCCCGTCTGAAGAAGTTGTCGATGTCCGGCAGACGTCCTGCTGCATTGTCGGCGGCGGCCCGGCGGGAATGGTGCTGGCGTTGCTCCTCGCTCGGCGCGGAGTTCCGGTAACTCTCCTGGAAGCGCACAGGGACTTCGACCGGGACTTCCGCGGAGACACACTGCACCCGGCCACCCTGGAGATCCTGGACCAGATTGAGTTGGCCGAGCCGCTGCACCGGATGCCCCACGTCAAGTGGTACGGTCCTACGCTCCTCACCAGTGCTGGCCCGGTTACGCTGTTCGACTTCCGCCGGCTGAAGACGCGATTCCCTTACATCATGCTCCTGCCCCAGGAGCGCTTCCTCGAGTTCCTGGCCGGGGAGGCCGCGAAGTATCCGCACTTTCGGCTGGTCATGCGGGCGCGAGTGCAGAAGCTGGTCGAGGAAAACGGCACTGTTTGCGGCGTCCGTTACCGCGAGGGTGAGAGCGGCGGCTGGCGGGAGATTCGGGCGCCACTCACCGTCGGCGCAGACGGCCGGTTCTCCCGTGTCCGCCACCTCGCGGGCATCGAGCCCGTCGTACTGTCGGAGCCGATGGAGCTGCTCTGGTTTCGCCTTCCCCGGCTGGCCGGCGACGCGCAGCGCTTCGACTCGGTCGAGTCGGTTCTGCTCGGCAACCCGTTCGCGGTGATGAACGGCGAGGGCGGGTCGGCCGCCGGCTTCCTCCACCGCGGCGACGGCTTTCTGCTCCTGGTGGCCAACCGGCTCGACCACTGGCAGCTTGCCTACATTTATCCCGAAGGCACCTATCAGGCGTTAAAGGAGGCCGGCGTCGAGGCGTTCCGCCGCTCGATCGCCGAGCAGGAGCCGCGGTTGACGCCGCATCTGGAGTCGCTGACGGACTGGCGTCAGCTGGCGCCACTGTCGGTGGCATTCAGCCGCTGCCGCAGGTGGTACAAGCCCGGGCTGCTGTTGATCGGGGACGCGGCGCACGTGATGACGCCCGCGGCCGGCGCAGGCATCAAGTACGCGATCGAAGACGCCGTGGAGACCGCCAACGTGCTGGGCACCTCCCTTCGTTCAGGAGGGATCCACCTCGGCGAGCTGGCGGGAGTGCAGCGCCGGAGGGAATGCCCCACGCGCTTTATCCAGAGTGTCGCGGGGTTTCAGCAGCGAACGATCCTCTCGCCGGCGATCCGCCGAGGACACCGTCCCCAGGGGCAATCCCGCCTTCCACTCTGGGCGCGCCTGCTCATCCGCCTGCCTGTGCTGCGTGATCTGCCAGCGCGATTCATCGGCTTCGGCTTTTGGCGTGTGCGCATCGAAGACACGAGCGAGGCTTGACGGCCACGCTCCCGCAACCGCGATGAAACAGCACGGACAGGATGGACATGATGCTGCAGGATGTTAGCAAGGATTGATCGCTTTCATCCTGTAAATACTGTAAATCGTTTTCATCCTGTCTGCAGTTCAAGCATGGAACACGAGCCACTCACTCGCCAGATCATCGGTTGCGCCATGAAGGTGCATCGCGCGCTCGGCCCCGGGTTTCTGGAATCGGTCTACGACGCGCTCTGGCTCACGAGATGTCAGGGATAGGAATGGCTGTGGAATGCGGAAGGAGAATCCAGGTGCGTTACAATGGAGTGATTTTCACACGGTGACCGTCTGCCCGCTCACCACCAAATTGCACCCAACCTGGCGCACCAGGCTCGGCGTTCGCGTCCGCCGCGCCGCCGAGATCGCCGTGGATCAGATTCGCACTATCAGGAAATCGCGCCTGGGCAAGAAGCTCGCGATTCTTTCCGACAAGGACGCGAGCGCGCTGCGGCGCCTCATCACTGAGATGTACGGCGAATAGATGGACGCCTGACAGCTTCCTTCGACAGCCTCCTCTCCGAAGATAGACTGGCTTATGTTGGTGTCCAATTCATCGGGGAAGTCCAATGCAACGCAGGCGATTCGTTACGCTGATGGGTGTTGGCGCAACTGGGGCACTGGCAGTCCGCTCATCCAAAGGTCTGGCCGCCCAGGGCAAGTGGCGGCCAGACGGCGTCGGTTCGCTCGCACGAATCGGTGTGCTGACGCCCGACTTCGATCCCGTACCCGAGTCAGAGATGTGGGCCATGGCGCCACGGGGAGTTTCCGTCCACGCATCCCGTGTGTCTCGGCACGCGGGATCCTTCGCCGATGCCCCGCATGTTGACGGTGCTGCTGAACTGCTCGCCGGCCTGGCACCGCGCGTCATTGTCTATGCATACACCAGCAGCAGCTACGCACCCGGCGCGGAGGCAGACGACGCGCTACGAGTTCGCCTGGAGACACGCACGCGGGGGATACCGGTCGTTCTCACCGCGCCGGCAGCTTCGGAGGCACTCCGCATTCTGGACGTACATCGGGTGGCGCTGGTTCATCCACCGTGGTTCACGGAAGAATTGAACGACAAGGGAAGCGGCTATTTCCGGGCTCGGGGCCTTGAGGTGGTGTCGTGTGCACGGCTTACGCCGGCGCGGCGATTTGCGGAGGTCGCTCCTGCAGAACTGTATGACTGGACAAAGGCGAATGTGCCGCGAAAGGCGGAGGCTGTCTTCATAGGAGGCAATGGCCTGCGAGCAATTGCAGTAATCGGGGCTCTGGAAGAGACTTTGGGGCGGCCTGTACTCACGGCAAACCAGGTTGCCTTCTGGCAAGCGCTGCAGCTCGTGGGGATGAGCTTGAAGGTGCGTCAGTACGGCCGAATCTTCACTAGGCAGGTGGCCGAGCGATGAGTTACAGCGGACGCACCATGCTACGACGCCGCGTCGCAATACTCCTGGCCATGCCGCTGGTGGCGTGCGCCGGTAGGCGCTCCACCGACCCGTCCCCGCGGGCGAGCGGACGCGCGAGCGCGCTCGAAGGCGCGTGGAGGGTGATCGAGCAGGCATCGCGCGTGCCGATGGGCTCGTGGAGTGTCATGGCCCCGCCGCACCGCAGCCTCTACCTCTTCACCGGAACGCATTACAGCTACATGTTCACTCGTCCCGAGCCGCGGCAACTGTTCTCCGGCGACCCGAATCAGCCGTCGGAGACGGAGAAGGTACGGGCCTACGACTCCTTCGTCGCCGCCTCCGGAACCTACGAGTTCGAAGGGTCGACGCTGACACTCCGGGCCATTCTGCACAAGAACCCGAACGAGATGACGGGCGCCCCCCTGCGCTACGCGGTCGAGATCAGCGATGATACAATGCGTCTGACGATAATGAATCCACCGTTCCAGCCCGGTCGCGAGCGGCGCACAGTGCTCACTCGGATTCCCTAGGGCTGGTCCACCGAGACATACAGCCGCGGCGGTCGCGAGCGCATTGCGTTCCACGCAGCACTCCTGATGCTTGTCGTATCGTAGGCCGCCGCCCGACGAGATCGTCAAGGCTGTCCGCCAGAACGCGCTGTTCGGCGCGCGGGTCATCAAGATCTGCGCTGACTGCAAGCCGTGGGGCTACTCGGCCGACGAGATTCGGCTGGTGATCAGCGAGTCGGCGAAGATCGGCCTCAAGGTCGAAGCGCACGTGCAGACTGTCGAAGGCGCACGGCGGGCGATCACGGCAGGCGTGTAGTCCGCCAACGGTTGGCGAGGAATAGCGAGTGACAGCGTGCGCGCGTGCTTGAGTCGGAAGATGCACGCTTGGCGTTGGCCGAAGGAGTCAACAGCGGGTACGTATGTTGTGGAGCTCGGGTTTGTGCGCGACACGCGGTTCCGCCGCCCAGCAGACTGGCCCGAAGTTCCAAAGGTGCGCGGAGGCGATGCACGCGGCGTGGTCCCGTGAAGTGGGGTTCACTGGAGCCGAGCCCTATGGGCCGCCAACGGATCGTTCACGAACGCGAGCTGCGTGAAGCAAAGCAGGTAACGTCGAAGGCAACTATGGTCGTGGTGCCGGCAACCAGGGCAACGGTGCGTCGGCTGGAGTTGGCGACGTCGCAATTGGCCGCCACGCCCAAGAGCGTCACGACGTGGTCGCCTGAGGGCAGGCTGGGGAAGGTGAGAGACTCGTTGATCGTCAGGTCCTGGAACTCACCGAAGTTGGCCCCTCGCACGTGGACACCGTATCCGTTTGGATCGAGATCGATTCCCCTCGTTGCTACCGTTACCTGGAGGCTGCTTGTCGCGGAGCATTGAATGGTGAAAGTGACTTGGACGGTTGCGCCAAACGTGACGCTCACCGACCTGGAGTTGTCGCCAACCAGTGTACAGTTGTTGTCCACGCCGTCCAGCCTAACCGAGTGCCGGCCCTCGTTAATATCGGCAAACGTAACGGTGCCGTTTATGGCAATGCTCCGTGGATCGTAGTGATATGGAGCATCCACATTCACGACATTCACGCTGTAGCCGTCGGGATCGAGGTTAGTGCCTGTGGTGACGGTGACCACTCTGAGGGTGGTAACTACGGTGGTCGGTCCTGTCGGATCGTCGCATCCCAAACTCAGGATCGCGGCAATGCCGAGAAGCGTGACGGCGAGAGGCGAGTGGGAGGTACGCACCGACGGACTCATCCGCCGAGCGCACCCTCATGCGGAGAGTCAACAAGCGACCTGTAGACAAGTCTGTCACTGTTCTCCCTCGCCATATTCCTGCTCGCCATCGGCTGCTCCACGGGTCCGCGGGTCTTCGTCCTGCATGCGCCTATTCAGCCGAATAATACCCACACCGTTACTTATGGAGAACAAGGCGGTGCAGGCGCTTCTTCCGGCACACGCTGCAGCCGCAAGCGCGTCGGAGCGAGCGTTCGCCGTGAGCACGACCGGCTCGCCCAAGGTCCATTTCCTCTTGACATCTCGACCCTATCCTTTAGTTCCTGTCCATCCTGTCCAGAAAACCCGCTCAGGAAACCAACACGCCGCGTGATCTGATCGCGCGTCTCGTCTCTCCCAAATCCACCACCAAGCGATGAGTTACGAGCAGCTGGCTGCAGAACTCGCTGACCGGTACCGGCTGGAGAGGGAGCTTGGACGCGGGGGCATGGCCGTCGTGTTCCTTGCGCACGATCTGAAGCATTCCCGCCAGGTTGCCGTGAAAGTCCTCCATCCCGAGTTCGGTGGTTCTTCGCTGGACGATCGATTCTTCCGGGAAATCGGCATCGCGGCACGACTCGCTCATCCGAATATCCTGCCGCTTCACGATTCCGGCCGGGCGGCTGGGCGCCTGTTCTACGTCACTCCGTATCTGGAAGGCGAGAGCCTTCGCGCGTGGCTCGAGCGCGAGCGTCGTTTGCCGGCCGACGTCGCCATCGGACTGGCAGCCGAGATCGCCGATGCGCTCGACTACGCCCATCGGCAGGGGGTGATTCACCGGGACATCAAGCCCGACAACATTCTCATCAGCGACGGACATGCGATTGTCGCCGATTTCGGAATCGCGACCGCGCTTGCTGCAGATGAAGCCCGTCTGACGAACACCGGGATCGCCCTGGGCACTCCCAGGTACATGAGTCCGGAGCAGGCTTTGGCTGACAAGGTAGATGGCCGAAGCGACATCTACAGTCTGGCGTGTGTGCTGTACGAAAGTCTCGCCGGTGAGCCGCCGACTTCCACCGGTTTCGGCCTCGCATCTGGATCGCTCAAGACCAGCAACCTGGCTCGCACGCTGAACGCAGCCCATCCGTCCTTCCCGCGGCATGTCGTCGCGGCAATTCAGCGAGGGTTGGCCCCACTGCCCGACCACCGCTATCAGCGAGCCGGCGATTTCAAGCGGGCGCTTCTGGCCGACCCTCATGCGGCGAGCCGCCGCAGTCAGCGCTGGATAGCCACCGGGACCGGCACCGCTATACTTATTGCCGCCGGCGTCATGCTCTTCCGACCCCAGACGCCCGCCGGCCCGACGCGGCTCGAATACACTCCGCTCACCAATTTTGCCGAGTCCGCAACGTCGCCCGCGCTCTCGCCAGACGGGCGCATGCTGGCGTTCATTCTGGGGGAGAGCACGTTTTTCGGTCCGGGGCAAATTTACATTAAGCTTCTGCCCGACGGAGAGCCCGTGCAGCTCACGCACGACGACCTGTACAAGATGGGCCCGAAGTTCACGCCGGACGGGGCGAGCATTACCTACACTGTCCTCGGTGCGGCAGGCTGGGACACCTGGGTGGTACCCGTGCTTGGGGGGGAGCCACGCCTGCTGCTCACGAACGCAGAGGGGCTCACCTGGATTGACACCGGAGCCGGTGCACCACGCGTCCTGTTTTCCGAGGTAACCGGCCGGGACGTGCAGATGGCGATCGTCACATCGGCGGAGAATCGCGCTCAGCCACGCACCGTCTACCTGCCGCCCGTGACCGGGATGGCACACCGCTCCTACCTTTCGCCCGACCGCAGGCACGTCCTCCTGATCGAGATGGACTACTACTCCTGGCTGCCATGCCGTCTGACTCCCTTCCACGGCAGCTCTCCCGGAAAGCCCGTCGGCCCGGTGCCTGCGCAGTGTACCGACGCCTCCTGGTCCCCCGATGGGAAGTGGATGTATTTCTCCGCCAATGCCGGCACCGGGTTCCACATCTGGCGGCAGCGTTTTCCAGATGGCGCGCCAGAGCAGGTTACCTCCGGAGTCACGGAAGAAGAGGGAATCGAGTTGTCCCCCGACGGTCGCTCCTTCGTCACCTCCATTGGCACCCGTCAGGCCACCATATGGGTCCACGACCACCGCGGGGATCGGCAGATCACCTCCGAAGGGTTTGCCATGCTTCCGTCCATCTCTTCCGATGGCAAAAAGCTGTACTACCTGGTGCGCGCGGGAGGAACGGGGAGCTATATAAGCGGGTCGCTCTGGGTGGTGGATCTGGAATCGGGGCAGCGCCGTCGGCTGTTGCCCGATTTTCTGATGCAGACCTATGACATCTCCGCTGACGGCGGTCGCGTGGTGTTTGTGGCGGCGGACGACAGCACGCGTTCGCCGCTCTGGCTGGCGGCGCTCGACGGCCGCTCCGCTCCGCGCCGGCTCGTTCGCAACGACGCCCTGCAGGCGTTCTTCGGCGCCGAAGGCGACGTGATCTTTGCGGTCCGGGAGCGGGAGCAGAACTTCATCTATGGCATCAGGGAGGACGGCAGTGAATTACGAAAGGTGAAACAGGCATCCAACCTGGTTAATGTTTCGCCCGACGGGCAATGGATAGCGGTTGGAGTCGCCGCTGCAACCGACGAAATGCAGCAGGCTGTGATTGCTTACCGGATCGGTGGCGGTTCCCCGATACTGATCTGCGGAAAGTGTGGCCCGCCGCCGAGTTTTGAGCGCGGCCCATGGCCTCCCCAGGTAAGCTGGTCACCGGACGGGAGGTTCCTCTATCTCGATCTTTATGGTTCCCCCTATGCGATTCCGCTGCAACCGGGCCAGGCTTTGCCGCGGTTGCCTGCCACGGGACTTCGAACCGGGCAGGAGGTGGCCGCGTTGCCGGGTGCACGGCCGCTGCCGCAGGAAAGAGCGTTCACGGGCCCCAACCCGGATCTCTTCGCATTCACCAAGGTGACCGTACAGCGCAATATCTACCGGGTTCCGGTACCGTGATCCGAATTTATCTGGAAAAGCGAGCCAGGGAAACCGACGCGTAAATCACCCAGGACAACGGGTCTCTCGCGACGCTGGTGTGGGACGTGGCCGGTGCTTACGGCGCCCGCGGCACGTTCGAGCAGTCCTTGTCCCCTCTCTTGTTGGCGCAGAACTCCCGAATCACCGCGCCGATGTCCGCCGTCGCGAGCACATTTCCCTGGGGGTCCAGAACGCGGATAGCCTTCGCTGTTGCCTGGAAAGGAAACCTGACCGCATACACCGCCTCTGGGCTCTCTGTCACTCCCTGCTGCTCCACCACTGCCTTGCGCGGGCTTACGATTCCGATTTCGGCGAGCGGCCTGTCCTGGAAATCGGTGAGTTGAAGCTTGAAGTCACTCCCGTCACTGCGCGCAAGCTTCCCGGGGCCGAACGCCACGATGGCCTCCCGCGCCTGTACCTGACCCGCGCTAAAGAGAAAGCTCGCCACGACGACCTTGTTGCCAACGCCCTGGCCTGGGTCTCTCACGAGCATGATGCCCGCGACTTCTCCGGTGTTGCTGGCGGATGCCGGCTTCTCCTTCTCTACCACCTGTGTGGCGCAACCCAGCATCGCCAGACCGGCGACCAGTTGCGCAAGCACGACGCGGGAGCAAAGACTATTGGTCAGCATGAGCCGCTCCTCCAGCGGAGGTCATTCGCAGCCTGGCGCACCGGAACACTGGGTGGAGTAGAGCCAGAAAACTCTGGCCCTGTCTGATCTGCCAAAGACATTGGTATTGCTGTTGTTGTTCTGCATAAGGTCATTGGCGCCATCCGAGCGCCACCACCCCGTCGACCCGATCTGCACGCAGTCGCTCGTGGGCCAACTATTGGTTGTGGCGTTCGTCTGACAATTACCCTGCGAAGAAAAAAGGTTCGCCTGGGGTGCGATGTTCCAGTATCCGCCATCACAACAGTACTCGTCGGCCATGCTGAAGACCGAGTGGCCGGTCTCGTGGATGGCGGTGGGGTTGGTGAACGCGCCTCCAGTCTGGACGGAGAAAAGGGACCCGTCTCCGATGCCGGCACAGTCGCGCAGCGCAGCCGTGTGCAGAATGCTTCCTGAGTTGACGATCGCCCGCAGGTTTGTCCAATTGGCGGGAGCGGTATTGCAGCCACTGCCGAATCCCTCCGCGTCACCGGTCTGATAGGTGATGTACAGGTTCCAATAGCCGCGCCAGTCGCGCACCTCCTGCGCGAAATTGTTGGCCGAGAGATAGCTGTTGGTGACCAGGTTCGTGGCGTCCTGCATGAACTGGTTGTTATTGGCGTTGTAGTCCGGATCCGGAATGAAGACCAGATCGACCTTTTCGGCCGGAGCGCCCGTGCCGTAAATGGGAATGGGATTGTTTGGCCATGGAAAGGCGCCGGCTGCGTAATAGATCCAGCCTTCACTTCCATCCTTTCCTTCCGTGTCCCTTGCCACCGCCCTGTAACCTATGAAGGATCCATCCGGATAACCTGCCGTTGTCGTGAACGTGCAGGTAGCATTGTTCTGAGGCGGCGCAAAACTGCAGGTCCTCAGGAGCGTCGTGGAAACGTGCGTCGCGCACTGCATTCCGTTGTTGCAGACGGACAGGGTATTCCGGTCCTCCCACACCTGAATGGACGACACGCCATCAGCGTCCTGCGCCGCCGCGGTATAAGTAACAGTTTGCGCATTATTCGGCTGAACAGGCGCATGCAGGACGAATACCCGCGGAGCCGTGGAGCAGCCGCTGGCGAGCAGGAATGTGGCGAGTGAGAACAGCGACGGGCGAAGGGAACGCTGAGGCCGATTTCCGGGGGACAGAGAGCGGCGAAGTCCGGCGCGACTCATTGCGACCTCCACGTGAAGGTAACGGAGCTCTCCCCAGGAACTACGGCCGGTAAAAAAAGCGGCGTGAAATCGGCCAACTGGCCGCTCAAAGTAGGAGTAACTGGCCGAGGCGTCAAGAATATGCTCCTGACATCGGCAACCGTCGGAACCAGCGCGCGGTTGATCCGTACCTTCCACACCAGAACAGCCGGACAGGCTGACAGGCTGACAGGATGGACGCCGTTTTCAGATTCGCGTCCGACTCCGTCCAGTGAATCCTTTTCATCCGGTCAAAGGTAGCCTCACGAGAAGACAGTTTGCCGCTGCAGTTCAGGCGAGATCGGGGAGCGCCTTCACGTAATCGCTGGCCTGGCCGGACAGCTTCGTCCTGATCGCGTCGCGAACGGAGTCGAGCACGGCGGTGTTGATGGTCACCTTGCCGGCGTAGTGCTGCAGCGTCGCCTCGTTCTTCTTCACTTTGAAAAAGAGCACCTGCGTAATGGACGATCTGGCCTCCAGACCGAAGGCCATCAGCGACACGAAGAACTGCCCCCTCTCATCCTGCTCAGCGAGACTGATCTGGAAGCGCGCCGTCTTTGCGTGCTGGCTTTCGCGGCTGAAGACGGTGATCCATGGGCTGTGCTCGTCCATGGACTTGAGCGCCTTGAGCGTGCTGGATATGACCGCGAGGGCTGTTGGCGCGGCACCGAGGAGAGTGGCCGCGACAGCGAGAATTGCCTCGTGGGCCGCGAAGTTCTGACTGTTTTCGCTGTATTCGGCGAAGCCCTTGTCCTGCACCACCCAGCCGATGTTCGTGAGCACGTCGAAGTAGGCGTCGTACCACTCGTAAATCTTCGCTGGATCGCTGACCTTCTTCTTGGCAACCAGCTGTGCCAGCAGCGAGGAGTTGACGATGGCGTCCCGCCGTTCCGCCGTTACGCCACTTACGAACGAGACGATCTCCGATCCGACGACGACTGCCTGGTTCTTAACCGTCTCGAAGCTCAGATCGACGGCGGCTGCGCGTGCGACTCCGCGTGTGGCCTTCGGGCGGGGCACCTCGGCCCTCGCGACGAACTGCCGGGCACGATCGACGGGGTTACCGCTGGCTTTTGCGACCGGCGGACCCTTTGCACGCTTCGCGGATTTCGCGGTCTTTGCAGTCTTCACGCTCTTTGCGCTTTTACGAGCCCGAGACGTTCCTGCGTGGCGTCCTGAAACCATTGGTGCTCTCCTCGCACTTCGTGCGCGCGATCGGTAGGACTTCGTGAGGCGGACTTCCGCTCGAAAGGGTGAATAGGCGCACCGGCGTGACAGTTGTCATTGTGATATGGCGACGTTGGGGATCGAGCATACGAAAGTCACGTCGCATGAGCAAGCTCTGTCGTATAGCAAGCTCAGATGTTCGGTGGCCCCCACATCCCGGCGAACGCGCGCCACCTGGTCAATGCCGCTTTTTCGTCGCCCGGGACTTCGAGCGCGAGCATACCGGTTCCTCAGCCACCAAGCCATTGCCTGAGCCAGTCGGCGCTGGAGTCGAGGTTGTCAAGGGCGTACTCGTGATAGTGTGCGCCTCCGATATCGGCTGGGATCTGCGAGCCTCTCTGACGCAGAATCACGGTGTCCTTGCCAAGTGCGTGGGCAAGCCCCCGGGTCACTACCCCGCTCGGCGAGCCGGCGCGAAAGGGTGCGGTGGGAGCTTTGGGGAGGAGAGGGTTCTCATCAAGCAGCTCTTTACTTCCGCTCTTCAGTTCGAAGGATGTACTCGCAACTGTAGCAAGCCCGGCTCCTGAAACGCCCCGCAGACCCGGGCTCATGCATGCCATTCCGCACCAAATGGTGTATATTTCATACATACTAGTCACGGACGACCATGCGTACAACGATAAATCTGGACGACCGGTTGATCGGCGAGGCGCAGCGACTTACCGGCATTCCGGAGCGGACAGCGCTGATTCACGAGGGACTCCGCGCACTGATCGAGCGCGAGAGCGCCCGTCGTCTGGCCAGGCTGGGCGGAAGTGAGCCCCGACTCAGGCCTGTGCCGCGACGGCGGGTAGCGGAGGGATGATCCTCGCCGACACGTCCGTTTGGGTGCACCACCTGCGCTCCGGTGAGCCACGGCTAGCGGGCGCGCTGAACGCCGGCAATGTGTGCATCCACCCCTTCGTGCTGGGGGAGCTTGCCTGCGGCAATCTGCGGAACCGACGCGCGTTACTAGGTCTGCTCGCCAAGCTCCCAACCGTATCTGCCGCAACCGAGACCGAGGCGTTGGGATTCATCGAGAGCCGGGCCCTCATGGGGCGCGGAATCGGTTACATCGACGTGCACCTCCTGGCCTCGGCGGCGCTGTCGGCAACGACGCGCCTCTGGACCCGCGACCGGCGCCTTGCGGCGGTGGCCGCGGAGCTGAATCTCACGTTCGAGTAGACAGTCATGCCGGGTTTTACGGTCTTGGTCCGCCTGCAACACGCTTCCGGGCGACGGCCATAGGAGGAGGAACTTGATCCTGGTGAAAACCGTAGCGCTTGAAACGCTCATGTTGATGCTCGTGACCGCAGTGTCCGCCGCGGCGCAGACGGAGCGATATGCCGGAACAGCCAGGCTGGGAGGCGATCCGCCGCTTCCGGTGCACGCGGAGCTACAGAGAGACGGCGCCGCTGTTACCGGTGTCTTCACCATTCCGGGCGGTGTCTTCAAGGTGGAAGGTCTTGCAGTTGGCGAGCAGATAACGGGCCGCTTTACCGGCGATGGTGCGGCGGGCGAGTTCACGCTGCGGCTGCGAAGCGGGGCTGCAGAAGGGGAATTCACGCTCGGCGACGCCCGCGGCACAATTGCCATGCGGCGGACTACCGCGACTGCGCAAGAGGCCCTCGGACCGCCGCCACAGAAGCTCGATCTCACCGCCGAACAGTGGCGGGTGGACCTCGACGAACTGATCCGCATCCTCACGCTCGAGCACGGCTCCCCATTCCATCGCGTCTCTCGAGAAGCTTTCGAGGCCGAAGCCGCGCGGGTGAGAGCTCAGCTCTCCAGCCTGACTGGTGCAGCTGTGGCGACGGCGTTCCGAAGGCTCTCGATGCTGATCGGTGACGGCCATACAGGGGTGAGCCTGCTTCGTGGCTCGCCGCGCTACCCGGTGCTGACCTTCTGGTTCGCCGACGGTCTTCGAGTAGTGCAGACGACGCGGGAGCACCGGCACCTGCTCGGGGCCAGACTCAAGGCCGTCGACGGCGTGCCTTTCAGGACGATCGCTGCGCGACTCCGCTCGTACAGTCCCCTCGGAGAGACCGATTGGAGTTGGCGCGCGGATCTTCCCTACCTGATCAACCGGCCCGAGCTGCTGCAGAGCGTCGGTCTGGCGCTAAAGGGGCCTTCGGTCTGGACTTTTGAGGCTGCGAATGGGCGAACGGAGCGGGTGACGCTGATACCGGCGGAACTCCCCGCAGTGGGGCAAGAGCATCTGGGCGGCCAACCACCGCTCTGGGCGCGCCAACCGGAGGAACAATTCTGGAGTGAGTTCTGGCCCGGCACCCGGACGCTGTACGTCAACTTCCGCGGCTACGATGAGTTGGCCCGCAATTCAGCGGCACTCGCGGCCGAGCTGGACGCGAAGCGTCCGCGCCGGTTGATCATCGACATGCGTGACAACGGCGGCGGTGACTATACCAGGGGACGCGAGCTGCTGCTGCCAGTGATCACACAGAGACCCTGGATCAACCGCAGAGACGCTGTATTTGTCCTGGTGGGGCGGCACACCTTCTCGGCGGCTATGGCCAATGCGGCCGACTTCAAGTCGAGAACCAACGCGACGCTGGTAGGGGAGCCGATTGGCGAGAAGCCGAACAGTTGGCAGGAGCCTCGTCGATTCTATCTCCCTAATTCCGGACTGCCGGTGAATGTCTCCACTCGCTGGTACGCATTCGCGGCCAACGGTGAAAATGCGATCGAGCCGCACGTAAAGGCAGAACCGCGGTGGCAGGACTGGGCTCGAGGCCGCGACAATGCGATCGCCGCGATCCTGCGCTGATCGTGGCGGTGCCGCAAAGTCTTGCGGGCCGCGTGCTTCCGGAGCAAGTTACAGTAGCCGACTTCGGAATCCCCGAAGTCCACTCGGCGTACGAGCTTCTCGACGGGGCATACGACGCGGTTTCCCTCACTCCGCCGCGCTTGCTGGGCATTCAGGTGTACCCCGAGGGCATGGCGCTGCAGCCCCAAGCATTACATCGGCAATGCGGCGCCGTCGCTTTGCGCGCAGGAGGTTCAGGTGTGCCTAGCCATTCCCGGTAAGATCGTCGAATTCCTGCCCGGTCAGTCACACCTGGCGGTTGTCGAAGTGGCCAAGGTGCGTCGCAAGGTCAACGTGGACCTGTTGCGCGAGGACGGGCTCGCGATTAACGACTGGGTGCTCATCCACGTCGGCTTCGCGATGAGCAAGATCGGCGTCGCCGAGGCCGAGGAGCAGATGCGCCTTTTGGCGATGCTGGGCGAGGCTCAGCAGGCGATGGACGAGCTGGAAGGCTACCGATTCGGATGAGCGGCCCCGCGCTAGCGCGCACCGGCACTCGCACGCTCGAAGTGGAGACGGCATCATGAAGTTCGTAGACGAGTTCCGCGACCCGCAACTCATTCGCCAGGCGGCGCAGGAGATCCGCCGGCTTGCGCGCCCCGACCGGCACTATCGCATTATGGAAGTGTGTGGCGGCCACACGCACGCCATCTACCGGTTCGCGCTCCAGGACGTGCTGCCCGAGAACATCGAACTCGTGCACGGACCGGGCTGTCCCGTGTGCGTTTTGCCGATGGGCCGCGTGGACGACGGACTGTCGCTCGCCAGCGAGCACGGCGTCATCCTCGCTGCGTTCGGCGACATGATGCGCGTGCCGGGCCGAACGGGAAGCCCACTCGAGCACAAGGCGAGGGGCGCGGACATCCGTATGGTGTACTCCCCGCTCGACGCGCTCAAGATCGCCCGCGATAATCCGGACCGCGAGGTCGTCTTTTTTGCCATCGGCTTCGAGACCACGGCGCCGTCCACGGCGCTCACGCTGCGGGCCGCGCGGCAGCTCGGCGTTCGCAACTTCTCGGTCTTCTGCCATCATGTCACGATCATCCCGGCCATTCGCGCCATTCTGGATTCTCCCGACATGCGCGTCGAAGCCTTCATCGGCCCGGGTCACGTCTCCACGGTGATCGGGTGCCGCCCCTATGAATTCATCTGCCGTGATTACGGCAAGCCGCTCGTCACGTCGGGCTTCGAGCCGCTCGACGTGCTGCAGTCGATCGTGATGATCCTCCGGCAGCTCGAGGAGGGCTGCGCTCGCGTGGAGAACCAGTACGCGCGTGTGGTGCCATGGGAGGGAAACCTTGCGGCGCTGAAAGCCATGGCCGAGGTTTTCGAGCTGCGTCCGTTCTTCGAATGGCGCGGGCTGGGGTTCATCTCGCAATCGGCGCTCCGCATCCGCGACGCATATGCCGACTGGGACGCCGAGCGCCGCTTCAGCATGCCGGGTGTGCGCGTGACCGATCCCAAGGCCGCCCAATGTGGCGAGGTGCTCAAGGGCGTTCTCAAGCCGCACCAGTGCAAGCTGTTCGGGCAGGAGTGCACCCCCGAGCACCCAGTCGGTGCCCTGATGGTCTCTTCGGAAGGTGCGTGCGCGGCGTACTACAACTACGCGCTGCGCAAGTCCGCCGCGGTCGCCGTCTAGGCTCCTCTCTCCGCAATCTCGGCAATGCCGGCCCACGCGCCCGCCATCCGCTTCCACGATTCCCAGATCGAGATGGCGCACGGCGCTGGCGGCAAGGCCACCCGGCGGCTGATCGAGGGGCTCATCGCCCCGCTACTCGGCGGGCCGCTGCTGGACTCGCTGGGTGATGCCGCGTTCCTCGAGCTCGGAGGTGCGGCACTGGCATTCACCGCGGACAGCTTCGTGGTGCGCCCACTCCGCTTTCCAGGCGGCTCGATCGGCGAGCTGGCTGTGAACGGCACGGTGAACGATCTCGCTGTTGCGGGCGCGAAACCGGTCGCGCTGCTCATGACGCTCATCCTGGAGGCCGGCCTGTCGACGGAGACACTGGAGATCGAGCTGCGAGCGGTCGCCGCGGCCGCGAGCCGCGCGGGCGTCACGGTCGTCGGCGGCGACACCAAGGTGGTGGAGCACGGCAAGGCCGATGGGATGTTCATCACGACGGCCGGGATCGGCATCGCGGACCGCCGCGTGCGCTGCTCGCCCGCGGCGGTTCGCCCGGGCGACCGCGTGTTGCTCTCCGGGCCCATCGGCGACCACGGCATCACGATCCTGCTGGCGCGCGGTGAGATCGATCTCGAGGCCGACCTCTGCTCCGATACGCGATCGGTGTTCCCAATGATAGAGCGGCTCATCGAGCGCGTCGCGGGTGGCGTCCACTGGATGCGCGACCCGACTCGCGGCGGGGTGGCGAGCGCGCTCAACGAACTCGCCGCGGATGCGCGGCTGGGGATAGTGATCTCGGAGGACCGCATTCCGGTGCGCGACGAGGTGCGCGGGGCGTGCGAGCTGCTGGGTCTCGAGCCGATGCACATCGCGAACGAGGGCCAGTTTCTGGCGGTGGTCGCGCCGGAGCACGCCGACGCCGCACTGGACGCAGTGCGCTCCGTGCCCGGCGGCGAGGGGGCGGTCATCATCGGCGAGGTGCGCGAACAGCCCGCGAGGACGGTGCTCGCGGCTTCCTCGTACGGCAGCAGCCGTGTCGTGGACATGCTGGTCGGGGACCCGCTCCCGAGAATCTGCTAACCGTGCTCGTGGCTCCGGGCACGATCAGAATGTCGGACGCGCAAGACCAGGCGCGCCGCGTCGCCGACGGGCTGCTCGCGCGCAACGACGTCTCCGAAGCGTGCTTCGCGCGCGAGGCGCAGCGATTGGCCGCCGTTTGCCAGGAGATGGCGGCGCGATTTTTTCGCGGTGGGCGGCTGCTGGCTTTCGGCCGAGGACCCTACGCGACCGACGCGCAACACATATCAGTCGAGTTTGTTCACCCCGTGATTGTGGGCAAGCGCGCGCTGCCCGGGCTGGACCTCTCCGTGGCCTTTGCGGAATGGGCGCCGGCGATCTGCCGCCCGGACGACATCGCGCTGGGGTTCGGGCCGCCGGCCGGCGATCCCGAGGTGAGCGCCGCCCTCGCCGAGCTGCGCGCGATCGGGGCGCTGACGCTCGCCTTGTCCGGTCGCGATGCCGATTACGCGCTCGACTCGCCGTCTCCGGATCCGTTCATCCAGCAGGAGATCATCGAGATCCTGTACCACACACTGTGGGAAACGGTGCACGTTTTTTTCGAGCACCGCGAGCTCGGGTACGAGGTCGGGGAAGCCGGGTTTCTCTACCCTTTCCTCGGCCAGGCCAAGCAGGACACGACCGGCGTGATCGCCGACGTGGCGCGCTCCATTCAGTTGAAGGCGCGCGATGTCGCGCGGCTGCGGGCGGAGGTCGCCCGCGAGCAGTCGGAGCTCATCGCCCACACCGCGCGCGCCATGCACGACAGAATCGCGGTGGGTGGGAAGCTCATCCTGTTCGGCAACGGCGGCTCCGCGACGGACGCCAACGACTGGGCAATCGACTGCGTCGCACCGCCCAATGGCTACCGGCCCATCCCCGCCGTGTCACTGTCGATGGAGCCGGCCAACATCAGCGCGATCGCCAACGACGTCGGAGTGGACGTCATTTTCGTTCGCCAGCTCATCGCCCATGCGCGTCCTGAAGATGTCGCGATAGCCATATCGACGAGCGGCGGCTCGCGCAACGTGGTCGCCGCGCTCGAGGAAGCGCGCAAGCGCAAACTGCTGACAGTTGCCCTGCTGGGTAACGACGGCGGCGAGATCAGGCGACGCGGGCTGGCGGACCACTACGTCGTCGTGCAGTCGGACTACATCCCCCGCATTCAGGAAGTGCAGGCATCCATCTATCACGTCATTCGCGACAGCATGGAGGTGCTGGGCCGTGGCGCCATTTGAGTTGTTCGGCACATCAGCGTGTCCATACACCCGCGACTTGCGGGAGTGGCTGGAGATGCGGCGCGACGAATTCGAGGAGTACGACGTCGAATCCGACCCGAACGCCCGCCGCCGTATGCGCGACTACGTCGGCGCTCAGCGCACCGTTCCCGTGCTGGTCCACCACGGAAAGGTCGTGCAGGTGGGGTGGCAGGGACGCGGATGCGTCGTGAGCGAATAATGCGATCAAGGGGTCAGAGTCGTTGAACTGCGCCTGCTCGATCAAGGTGCGCGGCGTCGTTCAGGGCGTCGGCTTCCGGCCGTTCGTCTTTCGCCTGGCTCGGGAGAATACTCTGGCCGGATGGGTGCTGAACGCCGGCGAGGGAGTCGAGATCCACCTCGAGGGGCCGGCGGACCGGCTGCATACCTTCGTACGAGAGCTGAGCGCACAGGCGCCCCCCGCCGCGGCGATCGCGGGCATCGACATCGAGCCGGCGTCCCCCACCGGCCTCACGGACTTCGAAATCCGCGAGAGCGCCCGCCAGGGGCGACCAACCGCGCGCATCTCCCCAGACCTGCCGGTCTGCGACCGCTGTCTTCACGATCTGTTCGAACCATCTAACGTATGCTTTGCCTATCCGTACATCAGCTGCACCGACTGCGGGCCGCGCTACTCGATCATCCTGGCCCTCCCATATGACCGGGAAGCTACCACGATGGCTGAATGGCGCATGGATGACGACTGTGCATGCGAGTACCACGATCCCTCCAGCCGCCGCTTCCACGCACAGCCGATTGCTTGCGGACGATGCGGTCCGCACTACGAGCTGCGCAGCGACACTGGAGTGCTGCGCGGCGACACCGAAGTCGTGCACAAGGCCGCGGAGCTGCTCCGCGAAGGAAAGATTCTCGCCGTCAAGGGGCTCGGTGGTTACCACCTGGTCTGCGACGCGCGAAACGCTTCGGCGGTCACCCTCCTGCGCGAGCGCAAATTTCGGAAGGAGAAGCCGTTCGCTCTCATGGTCAGCAACCTCGAGGCTGCGCGCGCACTGGCCACGATCTCTGCCGAATCGCTGTTGCTCCTCACGAGCGTGGCGCGGCCAATCGTGCTTGTCCCAGCCACCGCCGAGCTCCCGGGTGTAGCGCCCGACAACGACGCGGTCGGAATCATGCTCCCCTACACTCCCCTGCATCACCTGCTCTTCGCCTCGGGCGCACCGGAAGCGCTCGTGATGACGAGCGCCAATCGCTCGAGCGAGCCAATCGCGTACGAAGACGACGATGCCGTCAGCCGGCTCGAGGGGATCGCCGACGCATTTCTCGTTGGAGAACGGCCCATCGCGCGCCGCGTGGAGGACTCGGTCGCACGTGCCGGCGCCATGGGGCCCGTGATACTGCGACGCAGCCGTGGCTACGCGCCCGGAGCTGTCGCCACGCTCCCGGTCGAACGCCCGATACTGGCGTTGGGCGCAGACCTCAAGAGCGCCATCACACTCGTCGTAGAGGGACAGGCGTTCGTGAGCCAGCACCTCGGCGATCTGGTGCACTACCAGGCATTTCGTTCCTTCGAGGAGACCATCCGCGACCTGCTCCATATGTACGACGTGCGCCAGGAAGATCTTCTCGTCGTGAGGGATTGCCACCCGGAATACTTCTCCACGACCTACGCGAAAAGCCTTGACGTTCCGGTGCTGGGCGCGGTCCAGCACCATCGCGCGCACGCTGCTTCGGTGCTCGCCGAGCGCGGGGCGTGGGAGCGAAGAGTTTTGGGCGTGGCGCTGGATGGTACCGGATTCGGGGACGACGGCACGATCTGGGGAGGCGAGCTCTTCGTCGGAAGCGTGGCGCTGGGATTCGACCGCGTCGCCCACCTTCGGCAGGCGAAGCTCGTCGGTGGCGATGCCGCCGCGCAGTATCCGGTGCAGGCAGCCGCCGGATTTCTCGATCAGCTCGACGCGCTGCCGGAGTTCGACGTACCTCCATTTCGATTCTCCTCCCGCTATCGGCGCTCGCTGCAGCTGTTGCGCACGGGGACACGTGTCTTCTCCACGACCTCCGCCGGTCGCCTGTTCGACGCGGTCTCCGCTCTGCTCGGTTTCACGCGTGCGGTGACCTTTGAGGGACAGGCCGCGATCTGGCTGGAGCAGCTTGCGCGCAAATCAAGCGGAGCGGAGCCCTACGAATTTCCATTCATCGGCGCGGAGCTCGATTTTCGCCCGCTGCTGCGTTCGGTCGTGCATGACCGCGTACGGGGGCGCGACGTGCACGACATCGCACGCGCGTTTCACCTGGGGCTGGCGCGCGGACTGCGCGACGCGATCGTCGCCCTGTGCGAGAGTCATGGACTGGATACCGTGGTGGCGGCGGGCGGCGTATTCCAGAATGAGGTGCTGCTCGGGGATCTCTCCTCTATGCTCCAGGCCCGGGGATTGGAGCTGTGGACGAATCACGTGGTCCCAACCAACGACGGTGGCATCAGCCTCGGACAGGCGGCGCTTGCGGCATTTGGTCAGTGCGACGCATACGACAGGCTGGAGCTCGCGACCGGTGAAGTGGCCGACGCCCAGCACTCCGCGCCGAACGGCGCGGCTGCCGTTCCTCACGCGGAACTTGAATAGCCAAGGAGCCACGATCATGAAACGCACAAAAGTTCTGGGCCTCGCGGCCATACTCGTTGGGCTCGCTCTACTGCTCGTTCGCCCCGTTGTCCTCGAGGCAGACTGGCTGCGGTTCCTCTTGCCCGGAATTCTGCTACTCGCCGGTGGCTACCTCATCCTTGATCTTTCCCGTTCATCTGCGGGGAGGTGACAAGTGAGACTTAGGTACATTCCGCTTGCCGGGCTCCTCATTGCACAGCAAGCCATGGGTCAAGGCACTCAGGACGCAGCTTCGCTCTACGAGGAAGGCTTCCTCGGCAGCATGGTCCGTCAGCGTTTTGACCGCTTGGGCGAAATGCTGGTTCGGGCAGGTGACGCGGCGAGTGTCGCGAATGAAGCGGCTATCCGGAATGGACTCGGCGGCAAGGCAGTTCTAGTGGACCAGCTGGTGTTCCAGCTGCGCCAGCCAGGGTTCAATCGAAGTCGTGTGATGGCTGAAGCCAAAAAAGCTGCGAGTTTCTGCCGTCAGGCGCAGCAAGCTGCGAGTCTCGTGGCGGCACGCGTGTCTGGAGCAGGCCAAGCGACTCACCGCTATGTCGCGTGGCGCGCGTTCACACGCGGGATCTCACCCTTCTTGACCGCTTGACTCCGCCACGATACGCTATAGCCAGGCGTTCAGGGCGCCTCCCGTCCGCGGAGAGGACAGAGTCCACCTGGTTGGCTTACGAAGCACGGTTCGCACGAACCTCCTTCTCGCCCGACGCCAGCGGACCCCGGGCAGCATCCCGAGGAGGCTCGTCATGCCCGACCGTCATCTGCCCGTTCGTCCGGACCTGCAGCAGCTCAGGCACCAGGCGAAGGACCTGCTTCGCGCCATTCACAAGGGCAACCCGTCCGCGATAGCGGAGCTCGAGCGGTACCATCCGAACAAGATCGACGCGGCAGACGCCAGGCTCGCCGACGCCCAGCTCGTCCTCGCGCGCAGCTACCAGGCGCACAGTTGGCCGCGGCTCGTCCAGGCCTGCGAGCTTATCAACGCGATATGGCGCGACGATGTGGCGGCTGTTCGAAGTATGATCTCGAGAAATCCCCAGTTGCTGCACGAAGACGCCGCGATACGAAAGAGCAATTGGGGTCCACCGATGACCTACGCCGCGAACCTTGGACGCGACCAGATCATCGACGCCCTTCTCGAGCTCGGCGCTGAAGACTTTCAGTCGGCCGTCGGTCGGGCGACGCTCCAGGGCCAGATCGGCACCGCTCGAAAGCTGCACGCGCTGATGGGCGCTCCCCGTCCATCGGCAGGCGCTCTCGCCGGACCCGCGTACACGCTCAGCGTGCCCGGTTCGGCGCTAATGCTGGAGCTTGGTGCCGAGGTTTGTGACGCCAGTGGCAGTCGCATCGCTCCAGTCGACGTCGTCCTTGAAACGGACAGCCGCAACCCTCCAGCCAAGCATCGTATTCTCGAGATGTATGTTCAGCGCGGCCTCGAGCTTCCCGATACGCCGGCGATGGCGCTGCATCGCGGGCGCATCGACCTGCTGGAGGAGCATCTGCGCCGCGACCCGGGACTTCTGCGGCGGACGTTTACGCACGCAGAAATCTACCCGCCCGACCTGGGCTGCCACGACGAGGTGCTTGCGACCCATGGGACGCCTCTCGCGGGAGCCACTCTCTTGCACATGTGCGTGGACTACGACGAAATGGAGATCGCGCTATGGCTGCTCGAGCGCGGAATGAACGCGGACGCGATGGCCGCCATCGATGGCGACGGCTTTGGAGGTCATACTGCGCTCTTTGCAACTGTGGTGTCGCAACCGAATTTCTGGCTGAACCACGGCGGCAAGTCGCAGGTGGCAGCTTTCACGCAGCTGTTGCTGGACCACGGCGCCGATCCGAACGTTCGCGCCTCACTGCGGAAGCAGCTGCACCCCGGATATGGGGAGGACACGATGCACGAGTATCGTGACGTCACGCCGCTGTCGTGGGGCGAGCGGTTCCACAACAGGATGTTCGTAAGCAGGCCCGCAATGCGTCTCATCGCGGGGCGCGGTGGGCACCGCTGAAGAGCGAGGTACAAGACCGACCAACAGCATAAGGAGAGGGCTCGAGATGAGCGAACTACCCATCGATATCGAGACGCTCGCGCGCGATGTCCGGATTCATGTTTTCCGTGAAGCCGCGGCGACCGCGCGAATTCCGCAGGCTCCGGAAATCAGTCGTGCGCTCGGCCGTTCGGAGCCGGACGTGCGGTTGGCGCTCCACGAGCTGGCAGCAGGCAAAGTGCTCATTCTGGCGCCGAACGATGGCAACATCTGGGCAGCCAACCCGTTTTGTGCCGTGCCGTCGGGCTTCCGTGTAATTGCAGCGGACAAACAGTAT
This sequence comes from Gemmatimonadaceae bacterium, assembly GCA_051005015.1. Taxonomy (GTDB): domain Bacteria; phylum Gemmatimonadota; class Gemmatimonadetes; order Gemmatimonadales; family Gemmatimonadaceae; genus JACMME01. Next base: position 26,078 of record JBPCJT010000311.1, read on the forward strand.
TGGGGAATCTGCATCTGGGATGCTCTGGGTATCGCGGCCGCTCTCGGCGCGGACGCCGCAATCACGGCGCCCTGCGGCGATTGTGGGGCCGGCATGACTCTGGAGCTTCGCGACGGAAGGCTCGTGCGCGACGATGGCCTCGTCCACTTCGCCGTTCCCGCGCGTAATTGGTGGGACAACATCGGATTCACGTGAAGCACCATGCTGCTCTTCCGGGACGAAGAGCACGTCGATCGGTGGTGCGAGCCGCGCGATCTAGCGCGCGGTGCAGTGATGACGCCCCAGCAGGCGTGGCGGCTTGCGTACGGCTGGTACAAGGACAAGGTGAAGCCGGAGTGGCGCCGTCATACCGTGGAGGAGACGGAGTCGCTGCTCGGCTCCGTGGGTTTGACCGGGGAGTTCTGGAAGCTGCGGGACTGAGTTCAGGGATTCCTTCCAGTACCGCACTTATGAGTCGTTGCAAGGACAGCGGGTCAAGCTCGGGTCGCTCGACTTCGCAACAGGTTGTTAGTACCTTCGCGCAATTAGCGAGCGCTGTGAAACTGCTCGAGCCCACATTTCCCCCACCTGGCGATCCTGACTGGAAGGGAGCGTACCTCGCGCGGAATCCCTTCAGCCGGTTCACGGACGACGAGACCTCGGCATCGCACCAACATCTCGTGGCGAGGTTGCAATAACACACACATGCCGCTACCGCTTCAGCGTCATTCGATTTCAGGAGGACTTGTGAGACGCAACATCCTCTGCGCTGCGTTCTCTTTGCTTGCGTGGACATCGACTGCCGAAGCCCGACTCGTCAGTCTCAGGATCGAGCGCCGCGAGATAATTCTTGCCGGCAGGTCGTTTGGAAAGTCGGGAGCATACGAGAAACTCGTGGGGAACGCGGAGTTCGCTGTCGATCCTTCCTTGCCCGGGAACGCAATGATTGTCGACCTGCGGCTCGCGCCACGCAACTCCCACGGTGAAGTGGAGTTCACGGCGGACTTCTCCCTGCTCAAGCCGGTCGATCCGCGAAGGGCGAACGGCCGACTCCTGTACGAGGTAGGTAATCGGGGTGGCAAGAACATGCTCGTCGCTTTTCAGAAGGCGCCTGCGTCCCATGATCCCGCCACGGAGGCTGAGTTTGGCGACGGCGCGTTGATGCGCCAGGGCTACACCCTGCTCTGGATGGGGTGGCAGTGGGACGCGCCGGACGGCCGCATGAGAATGGAGATTCCCATAGCCACCGACAGGGGGCGCGCGATCACCGGCCTCGTGCGAGGGAATTTCATTGTCAGCTAGAACGCATCGACGGCCTTCCTTGCGGACAGGCGGCAAAAGGACGATTGGGCGGTAGGCCAGGCGCCCCGCGGAACGACGGTGCCTTCGGAAATACGAACCAAATGAGCATAAAGAGCCCCAGGAGCCGTCAAATCGCCGCGGGAACCTTTACACTCGCAATATTCCTGTCCGCGCTACCAGCGGCCGGCCAGCAATCGTCTCCCTACCATTCGTCGACCGCCGAGCTCATCGAGCGGGGCGGGCAGGCGCTCGCCGTCTGTAACGGATTGTTTGTCTCTGGCCGCACCCTCGAACA
>JBPCJT010000312.1:0-26887 GCA_051005015.1 Gemmatimonadaceae bacterium
AGGTGGGCACCGACGGCAAGCTGGGCGGCCAGGCCAAGGTCAAGGGCGTCTCCGGCACGTGGAACGACCTCACCGAGAACGTGAACTCCATGGCCTCCAACCTCACCTCGCAGGTGCGGAACATCGCCAAGGTGACCACCGCGGTGGCCAACGGGGACCTCTCCCAGAAGATCACCGTCGACGTGCAGGGGGAGATGCGGGAGCTCAAGGAGACCATCAACACCATGGTCGAGCAGCTGCGCTCCTTCGCCGGAGAGGTGACCCGGGTGGCCCGCGAGGTGGGCACCGAGGGGAAGCTGGGCGGTCAGGCGCGGGTGCCCGGGGTGAGCGGGACCTGGAAGGACCTCACCGACAACGTGAACTCGATGGCGAGCAATCTTACGGGCCAGGTGCGGAATATCGCCGACGTCACGACGGCTGTCGCCAAAGGTGACCTCGGGAAGAAGATCACGGTGGACGTGAAGGGTGAGATCCTCGCGCTCAAGAACACGATCAACACGATGGTGGACCAGCTGGGTGCGTTTGCGTCCGAAGTAACCCGTGTGGCGCGCGAGGTGGGCACCGAGGGCGTGCTGGGCGGGCAGGCGCACGTACCGGGAGTCGCGGGCACCTGGAAGGATCTCACGGACAACGTGAACTCCATGGCGGGTAACCTTACGGCACAGGTGCGCAACATTGCCGACGTGACCACCGCCGTGGCCAAGGGCGATCTCAGCAGGAAGATCACGGTGGACGTGAAGGGCGAGATTCTGGCGCTCAAGAACACAATAAACACGATGGTCGATCAGCTGGGCGCTTTCGCATCCGAGGTAACACGTGTCGCCAAGGAAGTGGGAACCGAAGGGAAGCTCGGCGGCCAGGCGGAAGTGCCCGGAGCGGCCGGCACGTGGAAGGATCTCACCGATAACGTGAACCAGCTCGCCAACAATCTCACCACGCAGGTGCGCGCCATCGCGGACGTGGCCACAGCGGTGACCAAGGGCGATCTGACGCAGCAGATCACGGTTGACGCATCAGGGGAGGTTGACGAGCTCAAGGGCAACCTCAACCAGATGATCATCGCGCTAAAGGAGACAACAGAAAAAAATACCGAACAGGACTGGCTCAAAACCAACCTGGCCAAGTTCACGCGTCTCATGCAGGGGCAGAAGGACTTGCAGAGCGTGTCGCGCCTGATCATGAGCGAGCTCACCCCGCTCGTGAGCGCGCACCACGCGGCCTTCTACATAGCGGAGCAGGAGGGTGGGACGCCCTTGCTGAGGCTGGTCGCGAGCTACGCATACAAGGAGCGCAAGCACGTGGCGAATCGCTTCGCCTTCGGCGAAGGACTTGTCGGGCAGGCGGCGCTCGAGAAGGAAGCGATACTGCTCACCAACGTTCCGGACGACTACATCCAGATCGTGTCCGGGCTGGGCTCTGCGCCGCCGCGCAACATCATCGTCCTTCCGATCCTCTTCGAGGGCGAAGTAAGGGCGGTTATCGAGCTGGCTTCCTTCCTCCCGTTCAGCGGAATCCACCAGATCTTCCTGGACCAGCTCTCGGAGAGCATCGGCGTCGTGCTCAATACGATCACGGCCAACATGCGCACCGAGGAGCTGCTGGAGCAGTCACAGAAGCTCGCGGGGGAGCTGACGTCGCAGCAGGAAGAGCTCAAGCGCTCGAACTACGAGCTCGAATCACAGGCAAAAACGCTCAAGCAGAGCGAGGAGCTCCTCAAGGACCAGCAGGAAGAGCTGCAACAGGTAAACGAGGAGCTGGAGGAGAAGGCGGCGCTCCTGGCCGAACAGAACAAGAAGGTGGAGACCAAGAACAAGGAAGTGGAGGCGGCGCGTGTCCTGATCGAGGACAAGGCGGAGCAGTTGGCGGTCAGCTCGAAGTACAAGAGCGAGTTCCTCGCGAACATGAGCCACGAGCTGCGAACGCCGCTCAACAGCCTGCTCATATTGGCGAAGCTTCTCTCGGACAACAAGGAAGGCAACCTCACGGAAAAGCAGGCCGAGTTCGCGCGCACCATCCTTTCCTCGGGCACCGACCTCCTCAATCTCATCAACGATGTGCTCGATCTATCCAAGGTCGAGGCCGGAAAGATGGAGGTGTCGGCGACCGATGTCCGGCTCACGGATCTGCGTGCCTTCGTGGAGCGGACGTTCCAGCCGGTGGCCGAGCAGAAATCGCTGACGTTCAAGGTGGACGTGGGCCCCGAAGTTCCGTCCACCATTTACACGGATGGCCAGCGGCTTCAACAGGTACTCAAGAATCTGCTTTCCAACTCGTTCAAGTTCACGCAGGAGGGAAGCGTCGGTCTGACGGTGCGCGTGGTCGAGCGTGGACGACGGTTCGGAAATCGCTCGCTCGACGGAGCCGATCAGATCATTTCGCTGGCCGTCACGGACACCGGAATCGGTATTCCGAAGGAATTGCAGCGCCTCATCTTCGAACCATTCCAGCAGGCCGACGGGACGACGAGCCGCAAGTACGGCGGCACGGGACTCGGGCTGTCCATCAGCCGCGAGATCGCTCGCCTGCTAGGTGGCGAAATCCGCGTCGACAGCGCGCCGCACAAGGGAAGCACGTTCACGCTCTTCATTCCGGCGCGCTACAGGGAACCGGATGGGAGCGCCCGAACAACGACGGCGCTGATGGTTCCGCCGGAATGGCGCGAGGAACTTTCCCGTATGGGTTCTGCGCAATCGCCCGCCGCGGCGTCTTCGGTGGCCGACATCGCTGCACGGCAAATGACTCCCGGCGCGGGCGTTCCACTGGTTGGAGAAGTGCCCGACGACCGTCAGACCATTGAGCCAGGTGACCGTACGGTGCTCGTAATCGAGAACGACGAAACGTTCGCCAAGGTTCTGCTCGAGATGGCGCACGACAAGGGATTCAAGGGGTTCATCGCTCTCGACGGGCCCAGCGGCCTTGATGTAGCGCATGCCTACTTCCCGGACGCGATTACCCTCGACATCGACCTGCCAGGTGGCATGGATGGCTGGGCGGTGCTCGACAGACTGAAAGGCCATCCCGATACGCGGCACATCCCCGTCCATATCGTGACGGGGTTCGGCACGAAGCAGCGGGGTCTCAAGGCTGGCGCGTTGGCCTTCCTGGAAAAGCCCGTAAGCAAGGACGCGCTGGACGAAGCGTTCGGCCGGATCACCAGCTTCATCGACGAGGCAGTCAAGCGGCTGCTGGTGGTGGAAGATGACGAAACACAGAGGCGCGCGATCAACGAGCTCATCGCGGACGAGGACGTGGAGATTACCTCGGTGGGAACAGCGGAAGATGCGCTGGAGGCGATCCGCAGGACTCACTTCGACTGCATGGTGCTCGATCTCGGGCTCAAGGGAACCAGCGGCTTCGAGCTCCTGGAGCGCGTAAAGGGCGATCCAGCCATTCAGAATCTGCCGATCATCATTTACACGGGAAAGGATCTGGCGCCCGAGGAAGAAACGCGGCTCCGGCGGTATGCGGAGACGATCATCATCAAGGACGTGAAGTCGCCGGAACGGCTGCTCGATGAGACTGCGCTGTTTCTGCACCGTGTCGAGGCACGGCTTCCCGAGTCGAAGCGGCGCATGCTGGAACAGCTTCACACGGCGGACTCCGTCTTCGCAGGCAAGAAGATTCTCGTGATAGACGACGATGTGCGCAATATTTTTTCCCTCACGAGCATGCTCGAGGATCACGGAATGCACGTGAATTTCTCGGAGAACGGGCGTGAAGGCATAGCCATGCTGAAGGCGCACCCGGATATCGATCTCGTACTGATGGACGTGATGATGCCGGAGATGGACGGATACGAGACCACTCGCGCGATCCGCGCCATGTCGCAATTCAAGTCGCTGCCGATTATCGCGCTCACCGCGAAGGCGATGAAGGGCGACCGGGAAAAATGCATCGCGGCGGGCGCCTCGGATTACATAACCAAGCCCGTGGACACGGAACAGCTCATCTCGCTCATGCGGGTGTGGCTGTACCGGTGAGGCAGGGAGTGGGGAACGGGCAGCGGGGAGTGGTGGCTTGATGTCTCTTTCGGCGGCGCCCATCGCGTACGATCCGGACGTTGAGAAGATCGAGATCGCGCTACTCCTCGAGGCCATCTACCGCCAGTACGGCTTCGACTTCCGGTCATATGCGTATGCGTCGCTGAGGCGGCGCGTCTGGAAGCGCATCGATATCGAAGCGCTCCCCACGATATCGGCGTTGCAGGAGCGCATCCTTCATGACCGCACGGTGATGGAGCGGCTGCTGCTGGATCTTTCTATAAACGTGACGGCGATGTTCCGGGATCCGGAATTTTACGTCGCATTTCGCCAGCACGTAGTTCCGCTCCTCAGAACCTACCCATTCATACGGTTGTGGCACGCCGGGTGCGCGACGGGTGAAGAGGCGTACTCAATGGCGATACTGCTTCAGGAAGAGGGTTTGTACGACCGCGCGCGGATCTACGCGACCGATATCAACGAAGTCGTGCTGAAGCAGGCGAAGGAAGGGATTTTCGGGCTGGACCGGATGCAGGAATACACCCAGAATTATCTGCGCGCCGGCGGCACGCGATCATTCTCGGAGTACTACGTGGCAAAGTACGATGGAGCGCTCATCTCCCGATCGCTGCTGCGCAATATCGTGTTCTCCCAGCACAATCTCGTTACCGACCACTCGTTCGCGGAGTTCAACGTAATCCTGTGCCGCAATGTGCTCATTTACTTCGACAAGACGTTGCAGGCGCGCGTGCACAAGCTTTTCTACCAGAGCCTCGTCACCTTCGGCGTTCTTGCCCTGGGCAACAAGGAAACGCTGAAGTTTTCGGAGTTCGAGCAGTGTTACGAGCCCCTGGAAGTGCGTGAAAAGCTGTACAAGAAGGTGCGATGACGCCGGCCTACGCCCTGGTTGTGATCGGCACCTCGTGGGGCGGCCTGCATGCGCTCACCACCATCCTCGAAGGGATTCCCGGCACCTTCTCGCTCCCGCTCGTTGTGGTGCAGCACCGGGGCCGCGAGGTAGTGAGCATGCTGCCGGAGCTGCTGCAGGCGCATACCTCCCTTCGCGTGGCTGACGCCGAGGACAAGGAGCCTATTCAGCCGCGTCACGTGCATCTCGCGCCGGCTGACTACCATCTGCTCATCGAAGGGGGGGTCATGTCGCTTTCCACCGATCCCCCCGTCAGATACAGCCGCCCTTCCATCGATGTCACGTTCCTGTCCGCCGCTGACAGCTATGGGGACAGAGCGATCGGAGTCATTCTGACGGGCGCGAACGACGACGGCGCGCACGGGTTGCGCCGCATCGCCGACCGGAACGGCTACGCGATCGTGCAGGATCCAGCCACGGCCGAAAGCCCAACAATGCCGGCCGCGGCCCTGCGCGCGGTTCCCGCGGCGCGAGTGCTCCAGCTTGCTCACATCGCCCCCTATCTGGCCCTGCTTGCCGCACACACGGTAGTGCAGCACCAGCCTTCGACATGAAAGCGCCCGACCTGGCGGATATTCTCATCGTCGACGACCGCGTCGAGAACCTCATCGCTCTCGAAGCCATCCTCGAGCAGCTCGGGCAGCGCATCGAGCGCGCCGCATCTGGTGAAGAGGCGCTGCGAAATCTCCTCGTCAAGGATTACGCGGTAATCGTCCTCGATGTCCAGATGCCGGGACTCAACGGCTTCGAGACGGCGCAGCTGATCAAATCGCGCGAGCGCTCCAAACACATCCCGATCATTTTCCTGACGGCGATCAGCAAGGAGGAGCGGTACGTCTTTCAGGGGTACTCGGTGGGCGCTGTGGACTACATGTTCAAGCCGTTCGAGCCCGACATTCTGCGCTCCAAAGTCGCTGTTTTCGTGGAGCTGTATCAGAAGACCAGGCAACTGCAAAAGCAGGGCGACCTGCTGCGCGAAGCCGAGCACCGCGAGCTGACCCTACAGCACGCAGCGGAGCTGGCAGCTTCGGAGGCCCGTCTGGCCGAGATCGTGAACTCCGCAATGGACGCGATCATCAGCGTCGACGCGGAGCACCGTATCACGGTCTTCAACGCGGCCGCCGAGCGCATGTTTGCGCGCTCGGCCGCGGACGCGATTGGGGTGCCGATCAATGAGCTGTTCGCACCCGACTTCCGTGAGGAATGCCTGTCGCGGATACTTGCTGCCAGGAATGCGGCGGAGAGCGGGAATGGTGCTGCTCCGGGAAGCTCAGCGGTCGAGGCCTGCGTTGGGATCCGGCCGCCCGGGGAGACATTTCCGGTGGAGATGTCCGTTTCGGCGCTGGTCATCGGGGAGGAGCGCGTGTACACCGTGATTGCCCGCGACGTTACCGAGCGCAGGCGCGCGGAGGAAGCGTTGCGCTCGCAAGCCGTGTCGCTAGCCACCACGAGTGAGGAGCTGCGGGCGGCAAACGACGAGTTGCACCGCCGTCAGATCGAGCTCGAGAAGGCGATGGGCGCGCGGAGCCGGTTCTACGCGTCCATGAGCCACGAGCTTCGCACGCCCATCAATGCCATACTTGGCTACAACACGCTGCTGCTCGACAATATCTACGGCCCTCTTACGGAACAGCAGACCCACAGCCTCAGGCGTGTTCACGAGGCGGCGAAGCATCTTCTGGAGCTCGTGGAAGACGTTCTGAGTCTCTCCAAGATCGAGGCAGGCAAGTTGGAGCTGTTGCCGCAACCGGTTGCTCTCCCTTCACTGGTGGAAGATCTTTTCGTCACCGTGCACCCCTTGGCGGAGGAAGCGGGCTCGGAGATCACGATCGCGCATGAAGGTGAATCCCGTCCCATTGTCACGGATCTGCGCCGGGTTCGCCAGATTCTCCTCAACCTTCTGTCCAACGCGATCAAATTCGGCGAAGGAAAGCCGATTCATGTCTTGACGAGGATGCGCGGGGACGGTGGCGCGGAGGTGGAGGTTACGGATCAGGGAGTCGGCATCGCGGACGCGGATCTGCCCCGCATTTTTGACGAGTTCGTTCAGCTAACGAGAGCGGAGGGTCATCAGGGAACCGGCCTCGGACTCCCAATCTCGCGTCGCCTGGCTGAGATGTTGAGCGGCTCGCTGGATGTCGAATCAGTACCGGGCAAGGGAAGCACTTTCCGCCTGGTGCTTCCCGGCTGGACGGAATCCGAGCTTCGAAATCGCGCGGTGTTCCACACGCAGGATCACGCGATAATTCAGGGGTAGGAGGTTGGGGGTGGGAGTGGCAGTGGCGGGTGGAAGTAGGGAGCGGGCGGCGCGTGGCGCGTGGCCTCGGAGCTGGGATCCTTGCACCAGGATCTTGATCTGGTTTCGTCTTGCAAGCCATCTCCCATCCCATGCCTTCCGCACCCATATCCGTCTCCCATAAAGCCCGCTGGTGCCGAGAAGGACACCAGTGTTGTTTCAACCGGTCCCACTCCCGCGACCTCCTTCGCGATAAGTCGAACGACGGTGAAGTCCCTGCGGGTAGTCGCCACCCCACCCCCGCACACATTCCGGCGTCGCAATAACACCCATGGCAGAGGCGCGATGACGCTGCCGCGACCGCAGCAGGCAATCCTCGCTGATGCTCTCTTGCCGAACAGCCGCCGAGGAGATGATAGTATGGGTATGCCGCACGCGACTCACGATTGGACGGCCGCGCTGGTCCAGGCGATCCCGGACGATGGCAACCGGTACGAAGTCATCGACGGGGAGCTGTTCGTGACGCCGGCACCAGCGTTCAAGCATCAGTTTGCCGTCGGTGACCTGTAGACGCTGTTGCATCGCTATCTCCGGACGATCGGGTTTGGTTGCGCTGTGATGGCGCCCGCGGACATTCGCTTCGGACCAAGGACCCTCGTTCAACCCGATGGCTTCGTCGTGCCACTCGTGAACGGGCGGCGTCCCGCTTCGTGGCGAGAGATCGTCAGGCTTCTTCTTGCGGTGGAGGTATTGTCGCCCAGCTCAAGGAGGGTCGACCGCGAAGTGAAGCGCCGGATGTATCAGCGCCAGGGTGTTCCCGAGTACTGGATGATCGACGTGAACGCGCGTCGCGTCGAGCGGTGGCGACCCGCCGACGAGCGTCCCGATATCCTCGCCGGCACGCTCGAATGGCAGCCCGACCGGTCATACGCCCCTCTCCTTATCGACCTCCCGGCATACTTCGCCGGCGTGCTGGACGAGTAGCGGGTCCATTGCGCCGAACGCATATGACCTGAAGCACGCGACGTCACCAATTCCGGGCGCCCTGGTACTGCCTTACGGACTTTCCAGCCTGGTAATCCGTCCACCACGCGGCTCAGCAACCTTGCCGCCAAGCCGTTTGGTGATGTGCTCCTTTAGCAGGTCGGCGGCGCGAGGCGCTGGCGCGGTTGTCCTGCAAGCATCCCCGTCTCTCGCTTCCGGCACCCTGTAACCGTCTCCTCCCGAGCACGCGGGATAGGCCGCGAAGGACACGCGCAGTGTTTCAGCGGGAAGAATGCGGCGTCCGTCTTCCCGGGTTAGGTCACCGGCGACGCGCGAGCCGTCTGGGCGCTGTGGATCGAATCGAAAGGACACTCCCGACACCTGCAAAAACCCGCCACGTCCGTAGTTCGCGGCAGACACTCCGTGCTCGAGCAGCTCCCTCAGACGCCCACCCGTCAGCGGGAACGTGACTATCCGCGTTTCGTCCGCGAAGAGAAAGATCGACTCGAGTTGATAGTTGGTGATCTCACCCGCGGCCAGGACATCGTCCAGGCGCAGCGCGCCGGAGTTGAGAAGGGCGACATCCGCTCCGGTGCCGAGCCTGATGGCGTCGGCTACGAGATCTCCGAAAGGCATCTCCTGCCGGCGGAGCGCGCCGTCGCGTGCGTCGATTTCCACCGCGAGAGTACCTGTCGCGCGCTCAGGTCCGAGACGCGCGATGAGGCTGTCGCGCCATGCCTGCGTCACGCGCTCCACCGCGGTGTCCATGCGCATGCCGCGCTCGGCATGCATGACCTCGGTGCGCTGTGCGTAGAAATTCCCGCCAGTGGCGCTGACTGTCACAAGCTGCGCGCTCCGGGAATTCGCATCCGCTTTGACAAGGAATCTGCCCCCTGCCGTAACTGTATGCACTTCGTGCTCGTGCCCGCCGAGTATTACATCGAGATTCGGCTCCCGCACGAGCAAGGCGCTGTCCGCGCCGAGGAGCTGGTGCGTGACACCCACTACAACGTCAGCACCCGCGGCCTTGAGCGCGATAATCGCGGCGTGCGCCGCGCTGTCCGGATCGGTGCAGCGAACGTAGCGCGCGTACGGAAGCACGATCGTCAAGCCAAACAGGCCGACACGCACTCCGTTTACCGTCAGCGTGTCCCACGGGCGCACACCCGGAAAGGGTGCTCCGTCCGCCAGGCCGCAGTTGGCCGATAGCCACTTGAAGCGCGATGCGGAAATGCGTGCAAGCAGAGTGTCACGGCTGAGCTCGAACTCGTGGTTGCCGAACGTCGCGTAGTCGAGGCCGGCTGCGTTGAAACCCTCCAGCGTGTGCCTGCCCGCGTACCACTTGCTGAGCAGACTGGGGCTGAAGACGTCGCCGGCGAGCAGGAAGAGAACGGGCCCCGAGCGCTCCAGCGAATCGCGCATCGCGGCCACCCGCGCGAGGCCTCCCGTGCCGTCGCGCAGTGTGTCGAGCACGTACACGTCGTTGACGAGGAGAAAGCGGACTGGTCCGGACGTTGGCATGCTCACCACGTGCACCTCGGGAGGCGCGCACGCCGCCATGGCGAGCGCCAAGATGACAGGCAAGCAGCGCAGCAAGGACGTCACGTTTGCGCTCCGCTCCCCCTCACCTGCTGGGGTCGATGAGGCGAAGTTTCGCAAAGTACCGCCGGTAGAAGCCCCGGTCGCGGGACAGGAGTGCGTCCGCCTGATGCAGGGCGTGAGCGCCGATAAGGAAGTCAGCCACGACTCGGTCACGCACCCCCGCCCCTCGCCCGCGGCTCTGCCGCCAGAGACGCCCTGCCTCACTGGCTGCCTTGTTCGATAGCGCATCGAACTGGATGCCGACAAGAGCCAGCGATTCGCTAAACTCATCGTCGCTCCTGAAGTGCGCGCGGACCTCCGCCCATGCGACATCGCACGCGACGAGTGCGCCGGTGTCGTAAGCAGTGCGCAAGGCAGTACGCGATCGCTCGCCGAAAGCAGGATCAGCTCCCAGTACGTCGAGCAGTACAGATGAGTCTACCGCGATTTTCACCGTTTGGGCCGTGGTCCGCGCATGGCGTCGAGAAGTTGGTCCACCGGCCTGGATAAACGGAGCCGGCCAAAAACCCGGTCGACCGGATGCTCCCTGGCGCCTCCCTTCCGAAGCAGTATCCCATCCGGGACAAGCTCGAACTGAACCGTGGTACCCGCGACGAGGCCCAGGCGGTCGCGTAGCTCGGCGGGCACGGTCACCTGCCCCTTGGACGAGATGCTGCTCTTCATGGGTAAAACTTATTATTCTTTACTATAAAAGTAAAGCTACCTCGCGAGCTGGATTACCTTCCGCAACGCTACTCGCCTCCAGAGAGAGACCTTGGCCTGCTTCCTCACTCCCCTGAAGGCATTTGCAGTCGCTGGTTCCATGGGCGCTGGCTACTTGGTGGTCGATTGCGCAAATACGGCAACCCCATAGGGAGTGTCGAAACGGCTCCTCCAGCGCAGCGGCGAAAGACCGCCGCCGTTCCGAGAAAAAAGATGCCTGCTTGGACAGGATTGCCAGGAATACCAGGATTACAGGATGGGCTCGTAAGTGAATCAGCCGACTATTCCCATCTCGTCCATCCTGTCATCCTGTCTCATTTTGTCTGTGAGTACACCTTGGGCTTCAATACTGCGCCCCTCGAATGCTGCCGTACTTACGCAGCCTACCACTTAGTCGCTGGTTACCTGGTCGCTGGTTCCATCATCACTGATTCCCCTGGCCAGTGGCTCCCTGGTCGCTTGGTCACCGGCGCCCTCGCCACCGGCCCCCTGGTCACTTCTTTCGCCGTCCAGCGCCACACCCGCCTTCGCCGCCAGGCGCTCGAGCGTCTCGCGGTTTTCGAGGCTCCGGAGCATCTCGTCGACCTGCTGATTCTGGAGGTACCGTCCCCGCTCCCACCCTTCGACAATCCCCTTTGGCGTCCCGTAGAGAAGATTCCCCATCTGCTCGTGAGTTAACCCAAGTCGCTGTCTCAGCAACCGGATCTCCTTTGGCGCGAGCAATCCATGCGTTTTTCGAATCGCCACCCATGCAATTCGCTCGGCATCGTCGCGGTGATCGGCGGTCCGCTCTTCGTGCTCGCATTTATTGCATCGCAGCACCACGCGATTCACTGTCGCGCTCATACCGCTCACGCGAATGGTGACGGGTTCGGCCGAACTCTGGTATCGGCCTCCGCAGAGGTGATGGAGGTGTCCGTCGAGGGAAGGTGACGTCATCTGGAGGAGGGAGTGGGGAGTGGCAGGCGAGAGGCGGAGACGGGAAGCGGGAGGCGCAAAACCTGATATGGACGGAATTTCGATGAACATAGGGAGGCGTTATACAGCAACATGGATGTTCGCAGGGTTGATCGGCCGCGGCGAGGGAATCCATTGGCCTGATCTCGATGAGGATATCAGCGTTGACAACCTGTTGACTGGCACGCGCTCCGGCGAGAGCCAGCGTTCGTTTAAGCAGTGGCTGGAGTCTCGCCGCCCTGCTGTATAGCGAGTAGTTGCCGCCCACAAGCAGGAGAACTTGGCGACGTGCTGCACGCACTTGCCTGGTCTGGTCCGTTGCGCCCCCGCAGCGTAGTTTCGTTCGCCGTTTGGAAATTAACCTCGCGCCTCCCGCCTCCCTCCTCCCGCATCCCATGCTACCGTTCAAACTCGCCATTCTGCTGCTCGCTCCGTCCATCCTGGCCGCGCAGGAAGAACGCGGCAGACTCAGGACGCCGGAGCCCGCGGCTGATGAGCAACCAGACACCCTCACGGTCGTCCTCGCGCAGGGGATAAAGGCCCGCGCGATCGGACCCGCGCTGATGGGAGGCCGCATCGCCGATATCGCGCTCGATCCCACCAATTCAAGCACTTTCTACCTCGCCCTCGGCACCGCCGGCGTGATGAAGACCACGGACAACGGTGGCACCTTTCAGGGAATCTTCGAGAAGGAAAGCGTCGCCGCTGTGGGAGCAGTCGCAGTCGCGCCGTCGGATTCGAGCGTCGTCTGGGTTGGCACGGGGGAGGCGAACGACCGCAACTCGTCCAGTTGGGGGAATGGTGTTTACCGCTCCACCGACGGTGGCGCCACTTGGACCCACGCCGGTCTCAGGAACAGCAAGACAATCGCTCGCATAGTCGTGCATCCCAGCGACCCCAAAACAGCATACATCGCCGCAATGGGCGATCTCTGGGGCTCGAGCGCCGAGCGTGGCTGCTATAAAACGACCGACGCCGGTACTACGTGGAAGGCCGTGCTCACAGCGCCCGCCCCGCATGCGAACAAGACCGGCTGCGGCGACGTAGCGCTGGACCCGACCGACCCGAACACAGTGTACGCCACGCTATATGCACGCTACAGGCAGCCCTGGGCTTTCTCCTACGGGGTGGCGGTTACGGGCGGCAAGGACGTCGGCGGAATCTTCAAGAGCTCCGACGCCGGCGCGACGTGGAAGAAACTCTCCAACGGATTGCCATCGTTGACCGGGCGTATCGGGCTCGACATCTACAGAAAGGATCCGAAGATCGTTTACGCCATCGTCCAGAGCGACGAAGGAGGCACGAGCAACATAGACCAGGTGAAAAGCAAGCGCGGCGGAGTCTTTCGCTCGGACGACAAGGGGGAGAGCTGGACGCGAATGAACGCGCTCAATCCGCGCGCATTCTACTTCAGCCAGATCCGCGTCGATCCTGCCGACGACAAGAAGATATCCGTCCTCGGCTATGCGCTGCACGTTTCCGAGGACGGCGGTCGCTCCTTCCGCGAAGACCGGTTCAAGAACATTCATCCGGACAATCACGCGCTGGTCATAGACCCGAAGTCGCCGAATCGCCTGCTGCTCGGAACCGATGGCGGCCTGTACCAGAGCTACAACAGCGGTGAGGGGTGGGAATTCATCAATCGCTTCGCGGGCGGCCAGTTCTACCGGATCAACGCGGACATGAGCACGCCATACAGGGTCTGCGGCGGATTGCAGGACAACCTCAACTGGGTGGGACCCAGCCAGACCAACAGCAAGGAAGGAATTCTCAACAGCGACTGGATCAACATCGCCGGTGGCGACGGCTTCTACTGCGTCTTCGACCCCGATTCATCAGACATTGTATTCGCGGAGTCGCAGCAGGGTTATGTGCACCGCATGCATCTCAAGACGGGGGAGCTGAAGCAGCTTCGTCCCGAGCCCACGGAAGGGCAAACGGCGTATCGCTTCCACTGGAACTCGCCGCTCATTCCCAGCAAGCATACGCGGGGCGCGATGTATCTCGCCGGGAATCGCGTTTTCAAGCTCACGGATCGCGGCGAAAGCTGGCGTCCGATCAGCCCCGACCTTTCGACGCAGAACGTTCAGCGCATTTTGGCGACAGGAAGTGGCGCGGAAAATTATGGCGTCGTGTACGCGCTCGCCGAGTCGCCCGTGAAGGCCGGACTTATCTGGGCGGGTACGGACGACGGCAAGCTCTGGATCACCGAGAACGACGGCGAGAGCTGGACCGATCTCACTTCCAGCCTTCCGGCGGCGGTTAAGGGGGAGTGGATAAGCCGCATCGAGGCGAGCCCGCACGATGCCAGAGTCGCGTATCTCGCTGTCGATGCGCACCGCTCGCAGAAGTACCAGCCGCTGGCTTATCGCACCGCGGATGCCGGAAAGACATGGCAGAGCATCGCGGGCAATCTTCCGGGCGATGGCCCGGTCAAGGTGGTGCGCGAGGATCTCAAAAATCCCAATCTTCTTTTCGCGGGAACCGAGTTCGGTCTGTTCGCGAGCTTCGATCGCGGACGGCGCTGGGGAAAGTTCGGCAAGCTTCCGACAGTGGCGGTGGACGACATCATGATCCACCCTCGTGACAACGACCTCATCGTCGCGACACACGGCCGCAGTCTTTACATAGTCGACGACATCTCGGCGCTGCAGGGTTTCACGGCAGAAGTGCGGCAGAAGGAAATACATCTCTTCGAGCCGCGCCCTGCGCGCGGTGCGTATCTCCTGCCGGGTTGGGCGGACTGGAGCGGGAGCGCGGTGTATCGGGGGGCGAACCCGCAGCCCGGAGCAACCCTGACGTACTACGTGAAGCGATTCTCTGGGGAACCAGTGAACATCGCGATCACCACGCCGTCCGGGACGCCGGTGGCGAATCTCACAGCAGCGGGTGCGCCGGGGCTGAACCGGGTGACGTGGGATCTCGTGCCGACAAAGGATTTGCTGACGGAGTATGGAGGAGAGGGACAGAAGTTCGTCCCATCGGGAGAGTACACGGTTACGTTGACATACGGTCGGGAGAAGGCGACACAGAAGTTGAAAGTGGAGATCGCGACTGGGGTTGAGACGCGGTGAAAACAGCCGGACGGGATCGCGTCTAGTGCACTGAGTCCGCCGCTATCTTTCAGCGCCATGACGACCGCGCGATGACCAAAAGGCTTCCCCACCCCACTCCACCCATCGACAGCAGCACGACTTCACCGCAACCCGTTCGCGGCTGGCGTCGCTTCCTCGATGTCTACTATGCCCTCCACCGATGGGCTGAATCGGGTTGGTCGCGATCGGCGGTCGCGGGCTGGGGGGTGCTGCAGGGTTCCGTTGTGCCCGGACCGAGCGATGCACTGCTCATCCCCCTTGGACTCGCTGATGCGAAGCGCGTATTCTCGCTCGCACTCTGGGCGACGATCGGCTCCGTCATCGGCGCGCATCTGGCCTATCTCCTCGGCGCGCACGCATTCGACTCTTTCGCTGAACCACTGTTCGCATGGCTTGGGTTCAGCGAGGCGAGGCTCGCGTCTAGCCGCGCGCTGTTCGAGCGGCGCGGATGGATGCTCGTTGCGCTGAGCGCAACGTCACCGCTTTCGACCAAGGTGATCTGCACCGCGGCGGGGGCGTTCGGAGTGCCACTTCCCGAGTTTACGCTGGCGATCACGGTCGGTCGCGGCGTACGCTTCTTTGCCATCGCGACGGTGCTGCGGTTCGCTGGGCCGTGGGTGCAGCGGTGGCTGGAGAGTAAAGCTGGGCGGCCTCCTGCAACTGCCTCCCGCGTCGCAAGCCAGGAGTTTCCATGACACAAGTCCTAACCGTCCGTTACCGCCGCTGGTTCGAGTACGAAAGGGACAGCCACGCCAGGACGCTGGCATCATTGCACGCGATGCCAGTGGAGCTTCGCACGTCACCTTTCTTCGAAAAAGCAGCCAGCCTTCTTGCGCACATCATCGCGGCTCGGCGCCTGTGGCTCTTTCGGCTTGGCATGGCCAGGGAAGCGCCCAGCGAGTTCTTCCCTCGTGGTGTATCGCTCTCAGATCTCGACACAGGACTGCGCGAGATGCAAGCAGCCTGGTCGTCCTATCTCGACAGCCTTGACGACGCGCGCCTCGAGCATGTGTTCGAGTATCAGAGTCTCGAGGGCGGTTGGTACCGCAATTCCATCGAGGATATTCTCACGCAACTGTTCGGACACTCATGGTATCACCGCGGCCAGATCGCCGCGCTGGTCCGCTCGGCCGGCGGCGAGCCGGCGGCAACGGACTTCGTGTTCTGGACGCGCGAATTGCTTGAGCGGTGACCGGAGCTGTCGCCGGAAATTTCGAGGGGGCACTCCTGGTATTGCGCCGGGTGAGGGCGCAGCTTGCGCTCTCGCGCATCCGCCATGAATCGGCGAAGCGCGGCACCGACCGGCTTTCCACCGAAGAAATTGACAAGGAAATCCGTGTCGCGCGCAAAGCGCGCAGCCGATGAGTGCGGATCGTCCTTGATACCAATGTTCTCATTTCAGGGCTCCTCTCGACCCGCAGGGCTCCGGCACAGATACTCGATCTGATCCTTTCAGGCGACATTACCGTCGTCTTCGATGATCGCATCGTGCAGGAGTATCGGGACGTCAGCCGCCGGCCCCGTTTCGCCTTTCGGCCGGCAGATGTATCGCGGATCATCGACGGGATTATTGCAGCGGGTGAGCACGTTGCCGCTCGGCCATTGGACGACAGCATGCCTGACTCTGGCGATCTACCCTTTCTCGAGGTTGCTGTCTCAGCCGTGGCTGACGCTCTGGTCACCGGCAACGTGCGTCACTTCGCGTCCAGCAGCAGCAGGCACCGCGTTGGTGTGCAGACTCCTCGTCAGCTACTCCACAAATTGCGATGACCATGCCGTAGACGATCACCGATCGCGTACTGGCCACCGATGCCGTGTCGACGACCCGAATGCTGTGGTTGTGCTCGCCAGAACGGGGGTGGAAGTCGCGTTTCCTACCGGCCAGGACGACCGGAGTTAGGTTGCCGTCTTCGCTGTGGCGCAGCATCACCACTATTCCGCCGGGCGTCGGCCTGCCTTGGACGGGAACCCGAACGCGCGCCGTCCTCCCGGTACGGACTCTGCGCCTGCGTCGGAGCACCGTGCCTCGTGCCGTTTCCGGCCGTGCCACCGCGATCGTCCTTCGGGCGCCGCCTGCCTGCCTCGCCTTTCCCCTGCTGCCCTTTCCGTTCCGCCCTGGCTTTCGCGCGCCCACGATCCTCCGCCTTCTTCGCGCGGATCGCGGCGATCCGCTCGCCGATCGGAATCTCGAGCCGCTCCGCCTGCCTCGCGGCGTAATCGAAACCCGGCAGCAGGACTCGCGGGAGACGCTTCCCAATCGCGCGCTCAATTGCGCGCAGATCTTCCTCCTCCTCGGGGGAGACGAACGTGAAAGCGTCCCCGGTCGCCTCGGCGCGCGCGGTCCGGCCCACTCTGTGGATGTAGTCATCCGGCGCCGCCGGCACATCGAAGTTCAGCACGTGCTCCAGCTCCTGCACGTCGATTCCCCGCGCCACGATGTCCGTAGCTACCAGCACCTTGTAGGCACCCTACTTGAAGCCCGCCAGCGCCTGCGTCCGCTGCGCCTGCGAGCGGTTGCCATGAATGCGGTCCGCCGCAATGCCACGCTTGTGCAGAAACTCGAAGAGCCGGTTCGCGCGATGCTTGGTGCGAGTGAACACAATGACGCTGCCGACCTCGCCGCGCTTTACCAGTTCGGCCAGAAGCGCCGATTTGAGCTCCTGCCGCACCGGATACACCGCCTGCGTTATGCCGATCGCGGGCGCGGACTTGCGCTCGAGATTGATCGTCGCCGGGTTCCTGAGCATCTCGCGAGTGAGCGTGACGATCGGCGCCGGCATGGTGGCTGAAAAGAAGAGCGTCTGGCGCTTTTCCGGCAGGTGCTTGAGCACTCGGCGAATGTCGGGCCGAAACCCCATGTCCAGCATCCGGTCCGCCTCGTCGAGAACCAGCACTTCGAGGTGGTCGAACTTCGCGTACGCATTTCTGAGATGGTCAAGGAGCCGTCCAGGTGTAGCGATGACGACATCTACGCCGGTGCGGAATGCATGCTCCTGCGGCCCCATTGCCACACCGCCAAAGACAGCCGCGCCGGTGAGCGGTGTATGTACCGCGAGATCATTGAGGTGCTGTCCGATCTGCGCGGCCAGCTCGCGCGTGGGCGTGAGGATGAGCGCGCGCGTGGTACCGCGCTTCTTGCCCATAAGGCGGTGCAGAATCGGGAGAAGAAAGGCAGCGGTCTTGCCGCTACCGGTCATGGCGCACGCGAGAACGTCCTTGCCGAGCATTGCGGGGGGAATGGCGTCATTCTGAACCGGAGTCGGCCGAGTGAAGCCGAGTTCCCTGGTGCCACGGAGAAGATCAGGGTGTAGACCAAAGGACGAAAAGGGCATATGAATAGTGAACAGTGAACATTGAACAGTGAACGATGGTCGGTGAATATAGCCCAGCTACTGCTCAACACATGCTTTGCCGATCCGGTGAAACCTGTGCGCGCTGTCAAGCAAATCAGGCGGAGCGCATCTTACGTAGTGCCTAAGGGCATGGTATTTCCTTCGTGACTCTCACCCTCCATTTCCTGCGACACGGGCAGACCGCCGACAGTCGCGATAACATCTTCTGCGGCTCCGGACGCGATCCCGCACTGACCCCTGACGGCATCGCGATGGCGCGCGCGTTCGCTGACGCTTTCCGGGTCACTCCATGGACGGCCGTCTACTCCAGCCCCCTCGCGCGCACGATGCAGACTGCACGCATCGTCACTGACCTCGCCAGACTCGATGTGCAAAAGCGCGATGAGCTCAGGGAGATGGCCTACGGCGACTGGGAAGGGCACAGCGCAGAAGAGGTGGACCGCCTGTTCCATGACGACTACGTACGCTGGACGGCCGATCCCGCCTGGAATGCGCCGACCGGTGGCGAGCCGGCGGTCGCGATCGAGCGCCGCGCTTTAAGGATCGTTGACGAGCTCACTGGGCGCTTCCAGTCCGGACATGTGCTACTGGTATCCCACAAGGCAACCATTCGCATCATGCTGTGCAGTCTGCTCGGCATCGACGTCGGGCGATTCCGCTACCGGCTCGGCTGCCCGGTCGCGTCAATAACCGTGGTCGAGCTCGGCGCGCAGGGGCCGATATTGCACCGTTTGGCGGATCGCTCGCACCTCGACGAGCGCCTGCGTTCGCTGCCTGGTACCTGATTCACGTTGTAAAACGGGCTGCGGCGCGGCATGTCACCATCATGCTGGACGCCCACCTTCGTGCTGCTATTCCCCGCCTGTCACATAACGGTCCGCTCGTTTGTTCCTCCACCAAGCGCAGATACAGGAGGATATCGTGAGGAGCGTGCGAAATGGGAATAGGACAGACCTGCCGGCCGCATGGATGCTGCTCGCCGCGATCGGCATGGCGGCTACGGTGAGTCCGGTGGTGGGATGGGCGCAGCAGGGCTTCGACCGCTCGAAAGATCGCGGACCCGGAGTGCCTCTCGCAATTCGGCACCTACGTCGAGCGAGGCGAGCTCATCGTTTATCCGTTTTTCGAGTATTACGTTGACAAGGACGCCGAGTACAGCCCGGACGAGTTCGGCTTCGGCGAGGACGTGGACTACCGAGGGAAATATCGAGCAAGCGAGGGACTGATCTTCCTGGGCTACGGTGTCTCCGACAGACTCGCGGTGGAATTCGAAGCCGCCGTCATCAAGGCGAGGCTGGAGAAGTCGCCTGACGATCCCACGGGTATGCCGCCCGTTCTGGAAGAATCCGGATTGGGCGATGTAGAAGGGCAGTTACGTTGGCGCTGGAAGAGGGAGACCGAACGCCGCCCCGAGATCTTTTCCTACTTCGAGACAGTTCTGCCTCTGCAGAAGCAGAAAAGATTAATTGGTACGCGGGATTGGGAGTTCAAGTTTGGCAGCGGCATTGTTCGCGGATTCAAGTGGGGCACCACGACGTTGCGCGCAGCGGTGGAATACGACGGCGAGGAAGGGAGCGTTGGTTTGGGCGAGTTTGCCCTGGAATACCTCAAGCGCATTTCGCCAGCCCTGCGGGTATTCGCCGCCGTAGAGGGAGCCCAGGACGAAATAGAATTAATCACCGAAGCGCAGTGGTTTCTCCGGCCAAACATTGTCCTCAAGCTCAACAACGCCTTCGGCGTGACTTCCAAAGCCACGGATTGGGCACCGGAAATCGGACTGATGTTTTCATTCCGCTAAGCGACGACAGGACCACTTGGCCGATCGCGGTAGTGACGGCCCTGCGCTTGTCGCAAGCGATGCCAGGACGCATCTTTGCCCCATGGCCACGCTACGATACGGAACTTGAACGATCACAGCCCGCTGGACGATGAATTCGACGATCTGGCCGATCATGATGAGTTCCCAGGTAACGCCTCCGCCGATACCGAGGCCGAGGTCGCGTGCCCATACTGCGGCGAGATAATCACCATCGGACTCGATCCGGGCAGCGGAACCAATCAGGAGTACGTCGAAGACTGCCAGGTATGCTGCCGCCCCTGGACGGTGCGTGTGCATTACGACGAGGAGGGGACCGCGGGGGTGTGGCTGGAGCCTGAGCAGGGCGCCTAGTGGGCGGTTCCAGGAATGCGGAATGAACTGGCGGCTGCAAGGTGCGAACTGCCGACTGCGAAGACAACCAGGATTTTGTGATGCGGCATTCCTACCAGCCCGAGCCCCGTCCACCGCGCCGTGCCAACCGTGCACCGAGCACCGAGCACCCTACTCGTGGAGGTTCGAACTGTCGATTAGAGCCCCTAAAGCCTGCCCGACCGCCTACCGCGCCGCAATCGCCCCACGCAACATTCTCACTGCAATGCCGCCGTTCCTTGTAGCAAGCACAGTATCGAGCGGAATTCCAACCTGGCGGTCGAGAGTTTCGTCCGCCGACAACAACGCCAGATTCCACCCCTCCAGCTTCCGCCGAGCGACGTTGCCGAGCTGTGCATACAGATTTCTGAGCCGGTCGCGGTCACCCACGCGCACGCCGTAAGGCGGGTTCGTTACCAGCCAGCCCGGCGACGCCGGCGGCTCTATCGCCGAGAGCGCCCGCTTGCTGAATTCAATGTCGGTGGTCACCCCCGCCCGCTCGGCGTTCGAGATGGCGGCCGCGATAGCACCAGCGTCGCGGTCGGAAGCAAGAATGGGAGCGGCCGCCGAGGAGAGTATCACACCACGCGCGTCCGCGACTATCGCGTCCCATCGGCCAGTGTCGAACTCGGGCCAGCTGAAGAACGCAAAACGGCGCGTACCTCCCTCATGCCGAAGTCCGGGCGCTATCCGGCGCGCAATGAGCGCACCCTCGATCGCTATCGTCCCGGCACCACACATTGGATCGATTAGGGGGAACTCCGGATTCCAACCACTTGCCGTGAGCAGCGCGGCAGCCAGCGTTTCACGCAACGGCGCCTTCACTGTCGCGAGCCGATAGCCCCGCATGTGCAGCAGATCGCCGGACGTGTCGGCGCTGATCGTCACTATGTCGCGAAAGACGCGCACCACGATCAGCGTTTGCGTCGGAGCGAGCTCGTCGTCTTCACATCCATCGATCGTGAGGGATCCAACACTTCCCAGGCGGGCGTGTATTGCCCCTGCCAAGCGTTCGGCGACCGCATCCGAGTGGTACAACCGGGACTTCCTGCACGTCACTCGAAGCCGGACGTCCGCGCCACGTAGCAGGAAACGGTCCCATGGCTGCTGTCTGGCATGACGCTCCAACTCCGCGAAGCTCCGGGCATGGAACTCACCAATACGAGCGACAACGCGGCTCGCGGTGCGCAACCAGAGATTGGCGCGCCCGACGTCATGCAGCGTACCTGAAAAAGCAGCGCCGCCATCTACTTCGCGTGCCGCGATACCGAGCGCCTGGAGCTCGGTCACTGCCAGCGGTTCCAGCCCGGGCGCGGTAACGGCGAAAAGAGAGAGCGCGGCTGACTTTGCAGGACGTTTTTGCTTCAACACCGGCCTGGCTGCCGGCTCCGGAATAAAACCGCTCGTGGGCCCGCGCCTTCGCCCGCCTGGCTTCATTTCTTTTTCCGCCACTCCTGCCTGTGCGCGAATGCCAGGGTGTCATCCGCGTACCGGATGGCGAAGCGCTGCAAGGTGGGCGTGGAAGCTGTGAGGAGCATGCGGCCATCAACGATCTCGTGGGACAGGAGAAATTTTTTCTCGCGCAGCATGCGCTTCAGCCATTCCTCATCCAGCGACGCCATGCGGACGTGGTCGTCCTCGATCCAGATTCGGCTGAAGGTGTGTGCACTAACGAGGTGCGCTTCGAGCATCTCGTTCAGCATGCCCGCCTCCTGGCGCGGCTGGAGATCCAGAAATATGTAGTCCCGCAGGCGGACAAGATGCGCGTTGAATCGCGCCGACTTTCCTTCGGCGGTGTGCGTGAGTGCATAGCCATCATCGCCGGATCGCTCGAATTTCCACGCGGCGGGTGTCTTGCTGTCTTCCACACCCACCCACGCACCGAGGAGCCTTCTGTCCAGGAAGAGGTCGGCGTCCGTGTAGAGCGGGTGTAGTGACGGGACGCAGGCGCCGGCCAGCAGCAGGGCGACAATGAAAGGGAGCGTTCGGAAGCGAAGTCGGGGCATGAGAAGAGGATTGAACGGGGTGATACGTGATTGGCGATACGTGATACGTGATACGTGATACGTGATACGTGCCGAATGCGAAGATACTAATTCAAATTTTGTTTAGTGCGTCTCGTGCGGACAGTTACTTTAACCGGTGACTTTGCTGGGTTGCTCGGCGACTCGGGTTGCGCCGGCCTTTAACCGCTGGGCGCTCGAGCACTGGCTCTGGAAGCTCTATCGCTGGCAGATCGAGACTGCGCCATAGATACCATGACGCGATTGTGCAGTGCGGGCGCCACCGGGCGGCGAGAGTAGCCAGCTGCCGCGGTGTGGGCATCTTGCGCATTCCATAGGCGAGCTGGATGGCCTTCCGAACACCAAGATCCAGGTCCGGAAGGATATCGGGCCGGCCGAGCCGGAATATCAGGAACATCTGCGCCGTCCAGCGACCCACTCCCTTTACACCGGTGAGGGCCGCGATGATCTCGCCGTCGCCGAGTTCGTGAAGCGTGTCTATCGGGAGCTCCCCCGATTTCGTCCGCGCGGCGAGGTCACGAAGGTACGCACTCTTCTGCCGCGACAGGCCTACCGAGCGCAGTGTCTCCAACGGAGTCGACAGAAGCTCGTCGGGAGTTGGGGTCCGCGCTCCGTACAGTGCATGGAAGCGAGATAATATCGTAGACGCGGCCTTGGTCGAGAGTTGCTGATAAACGATCGAGCGCGCGACCGCATCGAAATGCGTCCCCTCGCTCCGCGTCTCAAAACGGCAGGGACCCACTCGCTCGATGAGCGCGGCAAGCTTGGGATCGGACCTCTTGAGATGGCGGACGGCAGAGCGGTGCATAAGGCTGGGGAGCAGGGAGTGTGGAGCAGGGATTGGCGGGAAAGATAGTCACACGTCACACCAAATCTTGTCCGAATCCTTTCCCGATTCCCTACTCCCGATTCCCGATTCCCGATTCCCTGTTTTTCGCCACCGCCTCCCCCTCCAGAAGCGCTTTCTTCCGCTCAATCCCCCATCGGTAGCCGCCGAGCCCGCCTCCTTTGCGCACTGCGCGGTGACAGGGAATGACGAGAGCAGCACGGTTTCTGGCGCAGACGTTCGCTACTGCGCGGACGGCGGTCGGGCTGCCGATAGCGCGCGCTATCGCTCCGTAGGTGCGTGTCTCGCCGTACGGAATTGCCTGCAGCTCGCGCCACACGCGCCACTGAAAAGCCGTCGCTTGCACGTCGAGTGGGAGATCGGCGTGGGAATTTTCGCCGCGCAGGTAGCGCAGAATCGCGTCAACGTGTTCGGCGAAGGCCGCGTCGTCGCGGTTCACATGAGCGGCCGGATACTCGAGGTTGAGGGAATTTTCCAGCTCGTTCTCGTCGTCGCCAAGGCAGACCGAGCAGACGCCGCGCTCGGTGGCACCCACGAGCAGGCGACCCAGTGGAGATGCGACTATCGCGTACCTGATGTGCATGCCTTCGCCTCTGCGATTGGAGGTCGCGGGCGTCAAGCCAGGCTTTGAAATCACGGAAACTTGAGCTTGGCGAAGCGCTCGAGGCCCTGGAGGGCCAGGGGAAGGTCACTCCAGCCGAAGCCGAGCCTGAAGTGGTTCCCGGGGTGTCCGAATAACGTTCCCGGAAGCAGGAGCACTCCCTCGCGCTCCACGAGCTCGGCGGCGAAGTCCTCGATCGAAGTGCTCGCCGTCAGCCTGGGAAATGCGACACTCCCCGCGCGTGGCCGCACCCACTGGAACGCGTCACTCCACTCGGCGAAGAAGCCGCCCAGATGCACGAGATTGCCGTTCACGATAGCGCGGCTGCGAGCGAGCAGGGTTTCGCGCGCGCGTAGTGCAATCAGCGCCAGTATCTCGCTCGGCGCCGAGTTGCAGATGGTGGTGTAGTCCTTGAACGCGGCGAGCCGCTCAAGCAAATCAGTGTTCCGGCATGCGACCCACCCCACTCGGAGACCCGCGAGAGCGTACGCTTTGGACATCACGCCAAGGCTGATTCCATGCTCGTACAGATCACACGCCGCGGGTAGCTGCTGAGAATCGTCGTACTCCAGGCCCCGGTAAACCTCGTCCGACAGTAACCAGCATCCCGAGTAGCGCGCCATGTCAACCAGGGCGGCGAAGGTTTCGCGATCCGGCAGCGCTCCCGTCGGATTGTGCGGAAAGTTCACGACGATGAGCCGCGTCGCAGGCCGCAACAGTCTCTGGAGCTCGTTCAGGTCGAGCGCCCATCCGGAATCCTCGTCAAGCTCGAGAAGATCGACGTCAGCGCCGGTGCCGCGTGCGATTTCGTGCAGTGACTGGTACGCGGGACAGGCAACTATCGCGTGATCGCCGACGTCGAGCAGAACGCTCAGCAGAATGTAGATGGCTTCCTCGGCGCCCGCGAAAGTCAGCGTCTCATCCGGCGAGATATTCTCGTATAGCGAAGCGATTTCGGCGCGAAGCAGAGGGTGGCCGGCGGACTCGGTGTAGCCGAGCCTGAGATCCCGCCAGAGCGTGCGGCACTCGTCGTCGGCCAGGTCAAGCAGCTCGGTAAGCGAGAGCGCCTCGACGTCGGACGCGCACAGGATATGCTTGACGCGAAATTCCCAGCGCGCGAAATAGCGCTCGAGAGCGAAGTCCGGGAGGTTATGAATGACGCGGGCTCACTTGACGCGGATTGGCATGATAGGCATGAGGAACTTCCAGCCGATGTGCAGACCTAATACTACAAGCGCCGCGTAACGGGCCCGACTCCAAAGCCGCGCTGCAGGTGCTTGCGCCCTTCCCGACCCCTCTCTACTGTCATTTAACCCTCATCCAAAGGATTGGACCATGTCTCGCATTGCTGCCGCTCTCGCCCTAATGCTCGCGTCCGCCGGTGCGCTCGCCGCCCAGAAGCCCGGCGGTGGTCTCGCCGCCCAGAAACCCATGGAAGGCGCGTGGATCGTCCGCCTCGGACGTGATACCGTCGCTGTCGAACGCTACAAGCGTACCGGCAACGCAATAAACCTGGAGCAGGTGCTCCATACTCCGCAAACGTCGCTGCGCCACACTCACCTGGAATGGGCCCCCGACGGACGCCTCTCCAACGCAATGCTAATGTTGCACCGCATAGGTGCGACGATGGATGCTCCTCTCCTCGGCAGCACGACTCTTACCGTCAAGGGCGATTCAGGGACGATCGTCGTGAAACAGGGCGACAGCACGCTCGCGCCACGCCATATCGCCATCAAGGGCGATGCGATCCCCGCCATGCAGTTCTCCTATCTCCCGTACGAGCTGGCGGCGATGCGCCTCCGCGCTTCCAGGAAGGACAGCATCGAAGTGCACATGCTCGGACTCGGCCCTCAGCCCCCCCTCGCCACAAAGGTCAAGCGGCTCGGCAAGGACTCGGTGACGTTTACGAATCAGTTGCTTACCTATCGGGCGAAGGTCGACAAGGTTGGCCGGCTCTGGGGAATGCACGCGCCGGGCTCGACCTTCAGGGTGAAGGTGGAGCGGCTTCCGGCGGTCGACATCAATGCCATCGCGAACGCGTGGCTCGCCGCCGATGAAAAAGGAGCTAAGATGGGGATGCTCTCCATTCCCGACTCCGTGATGACCAATATCGGCGGCGCCGACATCGCGATCAAATACAGCCGTCCATCGAAACGCGGCCGGGTGATCTTCGGCGAAATCGTGGAGTGGAACAAAGTCTGGCGAACCGGCGCCAACTCGGCGACGATGTTCACGACGTCGAAGGATCTGATGTTCGGCGGCACACACGTACCCGCCGGCAGCTACACACTCTTTACCCTGCCCACGCAAACCGGGGCGACCCTCATCATTAACAAGCAGACGGGGCAGTGGGGCACCGAGTACAAGCCCGAGATGGATCTCGCCCGAATCCCCATGACTACCAAAAAGATTGCGGATCCCCTGGAGCGCTTCGTGATCACGATCGATCCGCAAGGCAATGGTGGCGTACTCAAGCTGAGCTGGGATACCATGGAGATGGCGGTACCGTTTAGGGTGATGTGATAACGGGGGGCTATGCGCCGCTTAACCACCTACTTCCTGCAGGGTCTCGTCTTCGCCGCCCCACTGGCGATCACGATTTACGTCTGTTGGTGGGTATTCACGACAATCGATCGGTGGCTCGGCCTCCCCGTGCCGGGCGCCGGCTTTCTGGCCACGATTGTTCTCATCACGCTGCTCGGATGGTTCGCTTCAAACCTGCTGGCGCGGAGCGCGGTGGGGTTTCTGGAGCGGGTACTGTCGCGGCTCCCTTTCGTGCGCCTGCTTTACTCCTCCACCAAGGACCTCTTGAACGCGTTCGTCGGCGAGAAGCGGCGCTTCGACAAGCCGGTGCTGGTGACGCTCTTTCCCGGGGGAGAAGCCAAGGCTTTCGGGTTCGTGACGCAGGATTCACTGGCGCGATTCGGGATGGCGGATCACGTGGCGGTATACTTTCCGCAGTCCTACAACTTCGCGGGCAATCTCGTGCTGTATCCGGCGGAGCAGGTGGAGCGCGTAAACGCGGAGAGCAGCGAAGTGATGGCTTTCATAGTGAGCGGCGGAGTGACGACCGGAGGCGCGCGCCGACCAGCTCGAGTGAGTGGCTCGGGCGGTTGAGGCTGGCAAGTTGAGGTACGGGGATGATCACTCCCGGTTGAGTGTCACGTCCCGCGCAACGATCGCAAGTACCCTACCATGGACTCGCGAGAGCGCGTGCCACCCACGATAATTCGCTGGTCGATCTTGTCGCGCGCGCTGTTTCGCCGCGGCTTTACCCCGCTTGCCTATCGGAACTCTGTCATGATTCGATTTTCCCGCTCCTTCGCCATCACCGCATCGCTCGCATGGAGCGTGCCCGCATTCGCGCAGCAACAGCCCATTCGCGGCTTC
>JBPCJT010000313.1:0-29352 GCA_051005015.1 Gemmatimonadaceae bacterium
GCATGGCGAACCAGAAATATGCGGCGCCCACCCAGGTCCACTGAAATCCGGTCTTCCACTTGGCGGGGCCTATGGCTGCGATAATAACCCCGCGCCGCGCAGCCACCTGGCGAAATATCGTCATGAAGAGCTCGCGCCCAAGTACAACCGCCATCACCCAGAATGGAAATCCGTAGCGCCCGATCGGGGTTTCAAAACGAAAGTCTCGAACGATGGCGTCGACAACCGACGTCCCAGTGGTCACAAGGGCGGGTATGTCCGCCTGCTTCTGGATCAGGTAGATCGGGATCAGGGTCGCGGTAAGCAGGAGCTTGTCCGCAAGCGGGTCCAGCAGCTTTCCCAGGTTGGTGATGAGATTCCGCCTCCGCGCTATCTTGCCATCGTAATAATCCGTGACGGCCACCGCGATGAAGAGCCAGAAGCCCAGCATCCGGAGCTGCCATGATGGAAAGAATGGAAGGATCGCGACGAACGGCGACGCAACAATGCGTCCCACTGTCAGGGCGTTCGGCAGGTTCACTTGAAGCTCGCTATCGGAAGTGCCGTGCTCGTTACGAGAGAGTCTTCAGGACCAGCTTGCTCACCGCCCGCAGAGTGTCAAAGACACCGTCACCACTGATGGCGACGCCTTCGAAATACGGCACCCGTTCGATCCATTCTCCCGTAGAATGTTGCTCGACGAGGTTCTCGCCCTGCCGATACGGATTGGGCACCGTCCGATGTCGTGAGGCATCCATAACCTCCCAACCGGGGTTAAGTGCAGCCTGAAGCTCGGAAAGGGGCGCCGCATTTGGAAGATCGCGCTTGTTGTGCTGGATCACAAAGGGAATTTTTGTCAGGTCGTAGCCGTACTCGGCCATGTTGTCGTACAGGTTCTGCATGGACTCCTGATTTGCCTCCATGCGTTCCGTCTGCGAATCGCCGACGAAAATAACGCCATCGACACCCTTGAGGA
Organism: Gemmatimonadaceae bacterium; assembly: GCA_051005015.1. GTDB lineage: Bacteria > Gemmatimonadota > Gemmatimonadetes > Gemmatimonadales > Gemmatimonadaceae > JACMME01. The sequence goes on from JBPCJT010000313.1 coordinate 956, forward strand.
TGAGCTTTCGGCTGGCGTTGTAATACACCTGCCCGGGTACGGTATACAAGTGGAAACGCGTCTTGAAGCCGCGGATGGTTCCGAGATCGACCGGAAGAAAATCGAAGAAAAGAGTACGCTCTGTTTCGGTGGCTAGTGAAATGAGTTTGCCACGGGATTCCGGGGAGACCTTACCATAGATGTGCTCGAGATTCGTGGTCTTGCCGCCGAGACCCGGGCCGTAGTACACGATTTTGCAGTTGATCTCTCGCGAGGCGTAATTGATCATCGACATGTTGAAAGCCTCGTGTTACTGAAAGAGACGATCAATTTCATCATCGGCGCCTGCCAGAATGCCTGGCGATTCCGCGCTGGCAACGCGGCCACGCTCGAACAGAACGGCAAAGGTGCGCTCCAATTCCTCGATGATCCACTTTGCCTTGAGCCGCACCATCCCCTCCGTTGTGCGAACGTCGAACAAGACGACGAGAATGACCCTGCGACCGATATCCGCAAGGAAAATGGATTCCTGTTCCCCGCGGTGAACCAGGGAGCGGAATTCGGTTTCGCCAATCAGGCGGGCAAGTTGATCGTTGGCGCTGAAATCGGCGGCCGTCAGCGTGGCGAACGCAACGGCATCGAAACGCGGTCGCTCTCCCACGGTCGCGACAAGCTGCCCAGCCCGATCGACGAGCAGCGCACATCGCGCGTTGCTGTCGGTGAGAAAGCGCTCCAGTGACCGGGAGATTGCCGCAAAATCGTCTTCTGTGAATGACCAACTGCTTGCGCTTACAGCCATCGGCACCGTTCGCTATTCAAGAGAATCTTCCATCCGACGCAGGATTGTTGTCCCGCGCCGACGCAACCCCGAATGCTGCTCCCAAGCTACGTAGTCGCGAAGCTGTTGTACGGTAGAAAGTCCGGGCCGTCCGCGAATATGGCCGAGCGCCGCAAGGCGTCGCCACCGCCGTATGCTGAACAAGTCATGCCGCGCACCTTGGGTCTGTGCACTCCAGACGACCAGGCCCGTTAGAACGCCACTCGCGAAAGCGACGGCCGCCGCCCATTCCGCACGTCTCCTCATCGCATCTCCCTTCGTGCTGAAAGAGCCTGGGCAATCGTTACGCCATCGGCGTACTCCAGGTCACCGCCCACCGGTAGCCCTCGAGCAATTCGTGAGACGCTCGCACCGGAAGACGCCAACTGACGCTGCACGTAGATGGCGGTCGCTTCTCCCTCGAGGCTGGGGTTAGTTGCGATTATTACTTCACGCACTACCCCTCTGGTCACACGGTCAACCAACTCGCGCACGCTGAGATCCTCCGGACCCACGCCGTCCAGCGGCGAGAGTCGGCAGCCAAGCACATGGTAAAGTCCGTTGAATTCGGCCGACCGCTCGATAGCGCCGATGTCCGAAGCTTCCTCAACAACGCAGATCGAGCTCTGGTCGCGGCGAGCATCGCGACAGATCCTGCACGGGTCCTCCTCCGTCAGATTGAGGCAGAGGGAGCAGCGGCGGACACGCTCAGCGAGCCCCGCAAGCACCGTCGCAAGCCGCTGACTCTGCTCCGGCGGCTGTTTCAGCAGGTGATAGGTGAGTCGTAATGCCGTTTTCCGACCTATCCCGGGAAGTTTGGAAAACTCTGTCGCCAGATCATCGATAACGGACATGTCAGGCAACGTCCATCGCGATGCATTGGCAAGCACATGCCAGGGCGACGGCCACTAGGGAAGCTTGAAAGGGAACGGCAATCCGCCAGTGAGCTTCTGCATCTCTTCCTGCGCCAGCTCCCCGGCTTTTTTTTGCGCCTCCCCGACAGCGGCCAACACCAGGTCCTCGAGCATCTCGACATCGGATGAGCTGACAACGGAAGGATCGATCCGAATGCTGCGAATCTGACCCTTGCCATCGGCCGTTACGGTGACCATCCCGCCGCCGCTTGCGGCGGAAACGGTTTTCGTACCAAGCTCATCCTGCATCTGTTGCAGCCGGCCCTGCATCTGCTGCGCCTGCTGCATGATCTTCATGAAATCGGCCATTAGACGGTTGGTGCCTGTTTGGGGTCAAGGGGAGCAAGCTACCCGGCCGAACGGGAGTGATGCAAGCGATCTGACGGGCCACATTGCCCGTTCCGCACTTCAATCCAGCAGTTCAAGATCCAGCGCATCAATAGCCGCACCGAGGGAGGGATCGCGCTTCCGCAGATTTGCAAGCCGCTCCAGCTTCAATGCCTCCTCGGTCAGCCGCTTTGGAACGGCCAGCGCGTCTGCCCGACTTTTAACAGCCGGCTTGACCAGCACTCCGGTTGCCCCTGAAAACATGGTGTCGACGGCCTGCAAAATCTCCCTCGATCCAGCCGCGATAGCCTTCTCATGGAAATCGTTCGGAGGATCCACCTCGATCGTGACAGCGCCCTGACGCGACACAGCGACGGGCAGGGAATGTTCGAGCGCAGTCGCAAGAACCGCGCGCCCGGATGCGGCAAGATGGCCAAGCACATCTCCCCACCGCTCCACCAGCTTGTTCAAATCGATTGGGGGGGCTGGCTGCCCCGAACCTTTCCGGGCTTCTGCCACTGGCAGCGGATCATGTTTGGTGGGCGCCGCAACAGGGGCGCCAGGCTTGGCTGGCGCGGGTATAGGACTGGGCGGGGGCGACACGCTCCCCACTAGCGGGGGCGTGCCAGGGCGGCCGGCAGTCAGCCCCTGCAACACGTCTTCCAGGGATACTGTTCGGTCCAAAAGGGCGAACCGCACTAGGAGTGTCTCGAGCAGGAGCTGTTGCTGTCCACTGCGGCGGAAACGCGGCTCCAACTCGCCGATGGCGATAAGCATGCGAAGCAGTTCACCGGCAGCCAGTCGCCCCTTTCGTTCCTCCAGCGAGCGCCTCGCATGCGCCGAAAGATCCGGCGTTTCGCCACCGAGCTGGAGTGCGAGCGCGGCGCGTATCATCTCAGAAAGCCCCGAGGTGAAAGAGCCGAGATCGACACCGGCATCCGCCAGACGCGCAACATTGGTGAAGACATCAGCGGCACGGCGATCCGCGATGATATCGAGCACGCCAATGTACTCATCTTCCGCGACAAGCCCGAGCGCATCTCGAACGCGCTCAGCCGTGATCTGTCCATCGCCCAGCGCAAGCACCTGATCCGTGAGGCTCAGAGCATCGCGCATCGAGCCATCGGCCGCGCGCGCCAGCATTGCGAGCGCGTCCTCATCCGCCTCGAGTTTCTCGGCGCGGAACACATCGGAGAGTCGCGCCCGCACATCGGCAGCTCCGATGCGTTTGAAATCGAAGCGCTGTAACCGGCTCAGAACCGGGGCTGCGGCTAGTGCTATTTTTTGGGGCTCCGTTGTGGCGAACACAAATACCACGCGCGGCGGCGGCTCCTCCAGAATCTTGAGCAGGGCGTTCCACGCCTCGCGAGTCAGCATGTGCGCTTCGTCGACGATGTACACCTTGTACCCATCGTTGCTTGATGGCGAGTACATCGCGCGTTCGCGAAGGTCGCGTGCATCATCCACGCCTCGATTGGATGCCGCGTCTATCTCAATGACATCCAGGCTTGCAGAGCCGTTCCAGATGCGGGTGCACGACTGGCACTCACCGCACGGCTCGCCTTCCCTTCCCCCACTCTCAGTGCGGCGCTCGCAGTTGAGGGCCATTGCGAGTACCCGCGCGAGAGTTGTTGTTCCTACCCCCCGCGGACCGCACATGAGATAACCGTGCGCCACGCGGCCCCGGGCGATTGCCCCCCTGAGGGTGTTCGACACATGGGACTGTACGGCGACGTCCGCGAACGTCTTCGGGCGATACTTGCGGGCGAGGGAGATGTGCATCTGGGGCCGTATGGTAACTTCGAACAGCGCACTGCTTTCATGGGCATCAGAAAGAGCGCGGGGGCCAGGCGCTCCTGGAGCGTCCGGCCACCCGCGCAATGCCCCAGGTCTGACGAAGCAACAATAGACACCACATACCGCTGCTACCTTCGGGGTCCTGACGGAGTTAGCGGGCTAATGCCCTCCGGGACCTGGGACACCAGAAGTATAGCGGGTAGCGGTGCATGCCTCAATATCTGCTTACATCGCTTCGAGTATACGGGCGAGAGCCTGCGCCGCTTCGTCGACCTCCCCCGGGCCAACGCCGAGATGTGTTACCGCACGGATACGCGTAGCCGACCACGGTGTAACCAGAATACCCTCCCTGGCAGCCCGCTCTACGAGGGTAAACGCGTCTGCCCGGGCCGGCAAATCCACCATGATAATGTTGGTGTCCGGTGGCACTACGCGGGCACCGCCAGCTCCGTCGATCAGAGCGGCAAATTCCTGAGCGCGCTGGTGGTCTTCCTCAAGACGCCCGAAGTGGTGCTCAAGCCCATAAAGGGCCCCAGCCGCCAGAATTCCGGACTGCCGCATGCCGCCACCGAAACGCTTCCGCACGCGCCACCCTTCGGACATCGTCTTCGCCGGTCCAGAAAGGGCTGCTCCGACCGGAGCGCCGAGTCCTTTGGAAAAGGAAACCATGACGGTGTCAGCGCAACTGGCGAAGTCACGGAGTGGGGTACCGCTCGCAACGCTGGCATTCCACAGGCGCGCGCCGTCCATGTGCACGGGCAGCTCCCATTCCTCCGCCACCGACCGAATTGATCGCAGCGCGGCAAGCGAGCTTACCCTGCCCCCTGCTCCATTGTGGGTATTCTCCACACAAATCAGGCTGGCCTCGGGCACATGAGGTGAGGCTGCTCGGATGGCGCCTCGGAGATCCTCTGAGTTCATTATGCCGTCGCGCGGCGTGACGGACCGCACCTGGACCCCTGCCAGCGCAGCGGCTCCAGCTCCTTCGTAGTGGATGATGTGGGCGCCGGCGTCCAGCAGGATTTCCGTACCGGGCCGCGACTGAAGCCAGACCGCAGCATGATTCGCCATAGTCCCACTCGGAAAAAAGAGGGCGCCCTCCTTGCCGAGCAACTCGGCTACTCTCGCCTCCAGCCTCCGCACCGTGGGATCGCCGTCCAACACATCGTCTCCGACCTCCGCTTCAGCCATGGCGAGCCGCATGCCCGCTGTCGGTTGAGTGACGGTGTCGCTCCGCAAATCGATTGGCATGGTTTGAAATGTGCCGCCCAAGTGCAAAGTTGGCCACTAGAGGGATACACAAGCCAAGCCCGCCAGATCTCTCTGGCGGGCTTGGTTTTTCTCGCTCCTCCGCTACTACGGCTTCTTGCGTTCGCTGGGCGTCTTAACGTCGATGTCGGGTGTCACGACCTTGGTAGTGTCAGTGCCAACCTCGACCGAGGGAGTCATAATCGTATCGGTCGTAGTGCCAACGACGGGCTTCTGAACTTCGTACTCGCCTTCACCGGTCTTCTTGCAGGCGGAGAAAGCGACGACGGCCACTATAGTTGCGGCCAGTGTGAGTTTACGCACAAATAACCTCCGGGGTTGGTGCGTGCACAGCCAATTTAAAGCAAGCTCCGCGCCAGAATAAAGGGGTCGGCCCAAAGAAGTTACTCCTCGAACGCCTCCCGCTGATGCCGTCTGACGCGACGAAGCTCGTAGACCTGGCCCAACTCACCCCCAACTATGAAGAAAAAAGCCGAGTAGTACACCCAAAACACTATGACCACGATGGTGTACAGGGTGCCGGTGTACAGACTTCCCGGATTAAATGACCGAAGGTACGCGGTGAACAGATTTCGAGCGATCTCGAAAAACGTCGCTGTAAAGATCGCACCCATCATTGCTGCCTGCCATCGAATACGCCTGCTGGGTAGGTACTTGTATAGCGCGAAGAACATCGACACGATTGCCATGAGCGCGATCCCTTTGGCCAGGTAATATTCGGCGCGCCCAATGACTTCAGCGCGCACGCCCAGGCCCGCGATTACGCGCACACCCCTGTCCGTCGCGATTCCCACGTAGGCGTTCAATATTGTATATGCGACAAAAAGAACCGTGGCGACAACGGTGATCTTTATGTCGAACAGCTTTCCGCCTATGACGCCCCTTGTATCCTGTATATCGAACACCTCGGCGAGCACGGTGCGAAGAGTGCCGAAAAGTCCGGTTGAGAACCAGACAAACGCGATAAGTCCGATCAGCCCTACCGAGCCGCGCGCCTTTACGATGTCGTCGAGGATCTTATGGATCGACGACTCGGCAGTTTCCGCATGGGGTGGAAGGAGGCTGTCGACAAAGGCCCACACTGCCTGCGATGACTTGGTCTGGTCCTGATCCAGGAGGTAGCCAAGCCCGGAGAGAAGAAGCAGAAAGAACGGAACGGCGGCTCGCAGTACATTGAATGTGATACCGCCCGTCAGGAAAAAAATATTGTCGTCGCCGGCATTGTCGTACACGCGCTTCACGTAGTCCCGAACAGTCCACCAGAGGCGAAGCGGCAGCGGCCGTGTCGGCATTATTCACCACCAGCCGCGCGGCGTTTCCCTGTCAGATTTCCTCGCGATCGAAATCGTCCTCCGCCATTGCCGAGGCCCGAGCGCTGCGCATGGTGTCAGCCCCGGTTTGATACGCCGCCTTCGATTCGGATATCCGACGCTCCAACTCCTCCCGGGCGTCCTGGGCCGCAAGGCGGCCGGCTTCCAGCGCTCGCGAAGCTTGCTGCTTCTTGAGCTCGATCGCGTCGCGCGCGGTTTCGATCTTGTCTTCCACAGTGCGGCGTGCCTGCTCGTAGCCATCCAGTACCGTGTCGGTGAGGTCTTCCGCGGCATCCTGTGCGCGCCGTCCCACGCGGCGAGCCTTCGTCTCGATTGTGCGGCGCGTTTCCTCACCCGACTGCGGTGCGAATAGAAGCGCAAGACCGGCGCCGATCGCCAGTCCCCACACGAATGAAGGAACGCTCCCGCTCTCTTTCTCGATAATCACGAACGGTTCGTCGGTCTCGTAATCGTACTCGCTCATCGCCTGTACTCCTTGCGCTCAGCGCCGTCCTTTCGTTTTTACTTTCCGCGACGACTTCGCGGCTGGGGGTGTCGGTTTTGCCTTCCTGGAGGGTGCTTTGACCACAGCTGACATATTCTCGCCCGCTCGACCATTACCGCTCACCAGCGGCAGGAGCTCGGCCCGCAGGTCTGTGCTGCTCATGCCGAGAATCTTGGCGGCCCGGTCGAGGTCTCCCGCCGTGGACGCGAATGTTCTGAGCGCGAGTTGGCGTCTTGCGTCCGCAAGGGTCGAGCCCACTGGTACTGTGACCACAGCCGGCATCTCGCCTGAAGCGCGAAGGTGACGCGGCATGACATCGTCGACTCCAATCGTCGCGTTGCGCGACATGATGACCGCTCGCTCCACGGCATTTTTGAGCTCCCGGACATTTCCGGGCCAGTGATAACCAAGTATCCAATTCCACGCCGAGTCATCGAAAGCCGTTATCGCCTTCCCGTTTTGCTGGGAGAATTGCGATAGAAACTCGTGCGCCAAAAGGCGGATGTCTCCAACGCGCTCGCGCAGGGGAGGAAGAAAAATGTCCACGACCGAAAGCCGGTAATACAGGTCCTCGCGCAGATCCTGGTCGGCAAGCGCCTTCTGCAGGTCCTTGTTGGTGGCGGCGACCACTCGAATATCGACGGCGATTTCCCTCTTGCCGCCCAGCCGCCGTATGCTTCGGCTTTCCAGCGCCCGGAGGAGCTTGACCTGAATGTCCGTGGCCATCTCGGCCACTTCGTCGAGGAAAATCGTTCCGCCGTCGGCCATTTCAAACGCGCCCGGCTTTTCATTCGTCGAGCCGGTAAATGCTCCCTTCTCATGGCCGAACAGCTCGTTCTCTAGAATGTCTTTGGGTAGCGCCGCACAGTTGAGCGCGAGGAACGGACCTTTCGCACGCTCGCTTTTGGAATGCAATGCCCGGGCGACCAGCTCCTTGCCTGTTCCCGACTCGCCGAGGATCAGCACGCTCGCGGTGGACGGAGCGACTGCTTCGATGATGCGATAGATGTCGCGCATCTCCTCCGACTGGCCAGTGAGCTCGCCAAAATGCGTCAGCTGCTCCAGTCGTGACGTGAGCGCCCGATTTGCCTGCTTGACGTTGAACTTGTCGAACGCCTTGGGGATGAGGGCCTTGAGGCGAGTGAGCTTATCGGTGCCCAGTGGCTTCTCGATGTAATCATAGGCTCCATGGCGCATGGCCTGAATGGCCGAATCCACGGTCGCCTGTCCGGTGACAATGATGCACTCCGTCGATATCTCGCGCGTCTGCATTTCCTTGAGCAGCGCGATCCCGTCGATCTTGGGCATCTTTAGGTCGAGCAGCATGACGCCGTAAACCTCGGAAGTCAGATGCTCCAGCGCGCTCTGCCCGTCGGTTGCAATGCCGACCGCGTAGCCCTCATCCTCGAGTACCGCCGAGAGCCCACGCACGATTGTAGCCTCGTCGTCGGCTATCAGAATCTTTCCATCCTTCATCGCAACCTTCTTCATATTTCACTGCCCGCCTGAGCACGGGAAAAGAGTAATGTCGTTCCAGCCGATTCACGCTCGACACCAATACCCGCCTTGCGTATGGCTTGACTTGCGTCCTCCGACAACGCATCGCCGACGCCACTCATGATCTGAATTGCTATTCGTTCCCCGGAGCGGCCGACCCTGCACCGCACTCTGGCGCCCCCTGCCACCGCGGCACTCAATGCCAACGCGAGTGCCCCGCGTACAGCGTTCCCCTCGAGCGACGTCTGCGTGGATTCCTCATCCGTGCGCTCCAGCGAAACCTCTCCCCCTTCGCTTCGGGCAATAACCCGCATCACGCTGACGAGGGCGGAAAGTGTGGAGTACAAATCTACCGGAATGGGTGCGGAACGCGCCAATGCCAGAATCGCCTCGACAAGACCGATCGCTCTGTCAAGCTCCTCCGATGCTGCCTCCGCAAAGGGCGAAAGCGTCGACGGATCGGTTCCAGCGCGCTCGAGTCGTGACCTGACGACTGCGATGTTCAGTGCCGCACCATTCAGCGGACTCCTGATTTCGTGTGCAGCCCTGTCCGCGAGTCCCTGTATGGCACCAGCCCAGAGGAGTGCGGCGCCAGCTACCGTCACGTCTATTCGCCGGCGTCCGGATCGTCGGGCGCGATTGCTGCCGTTTCAGCACCCTCCACCGGGGAGCGCCGGTGCTGCGCCGCCGGCTTCACGTACCTGGCGACTGCTTCGGCAGTGTCGACCACTGCCAGCTGGCGGAAAAGGAAATCGAATTTGGCATCATACGCCGCCGCAAGCCGCGTTTTCGCATCTCCGGAAATTCCCCACATGCGCTCCTTGAATGGGCCGAGGGCCTTTTTCCGTGTCTTGTAAAAAAACTGCTCGTCCGTGTCCTTTTCCTTGCGCTCGTCCTTCGCATTTGTCCGGAGCCACTCGTACACCTCCCCCTTGAGAGCCGGTGGAAGGTTGTCGTACAGAATATTCTGGAAGTTGGTCGCCAGATGGATCTCGCAGGTTTCGGTGCGCGGGAAATTATTGAATGCTGTATCAGGAAGCGTCGACGCTCCATGTTGTACGGCCCCCGCGAGCCCATACTCCTCACGCGCTACACGGGATAGCTCCTGAAGCGTATCCAGGTCGAGCTTTACCTCCGCCATTGACCCATCAGCAAGCACGACGCCCCCATGTGACGTACCACTTTGCACGCTGATCTTTGACAATCCCGCGGCAGACACTCCCATGTGCTCGCGCAGCGTTCGGTTGAAGCCATCCATGAATGCTCGAAGTTCCGGTACCGTGCTGTTATTGGCGCCAACTTCGCCAATTTCGCCGCCCACCGAAATAGTCGTGTCCCTGGGCTCCACCTCCCGAATGTACGAGATGATATCAACCGCCGTCTCGTAATTGAGGCTTTGCTGCGCATCCAGCAATTCCAGATTGATGTCCACCAGCGTCGACGTGTCGACGTCGATATTGTAGAAGCCCGCATGAATCGCCTCGTTCGCGAGCTGTTTCACGGCTGCGACTTCTCCGGTCGGATCAGCCACGAATTTCTTCGCGTTCACCTGGAAGTGATCGCCCTGAATGAAGACCGGACCACGGTACCCTTCGCGCAGGGCAGCCGCGAGCATCACCGCGACGTACTCGGCAGGTCGCTGATCCGTGTAGGCAATTTCGGAACGCGCGATTTCCAGAATGAAGGCGCCCGCGTCGAGCTTTACCGCGGTACGGAAAATCGCACGCGCGGTATCGTAGGACATTCCGCGAACGTTGATTGCTGGTACAGTGAAGCCGCCAACTTCCCCACGTCCACGCGCCAGGTATAAATCGTTGATGGACGCCGCGCGCACACCAACTGTTTGCCCCAGCTCCCAAATAAGCCACCTGGCATGGTCGCGGTCCTGTCCCTGCCCAAACACGGCATCGCGCACGAGAGCATCCACGTGTTCGGAGGCAAGAGCGCTCACGCGCTTTATCGTGACGTGGCCATTCTCCAGGCTCACCTCGCCACCAAACAGGATTACAGGCTCAGACTGAGAAGTTGACATTATTTCTGTATCCGTAATTCCTATTGCCAGAAATGTGAATGTAATCTTGCTCGTAAAAGCGGCCGAGCGCTACACGCTGAAACGCCGTTCCGGTTCAGGAATGGCGTCCCATTCCCGTCTTGCGTCCGCCGCATCCGGGCGCCCCATGAGCGCGTAGGTGTAGCGCTTGCCCAGCTCGACGCCTGGCTGGTCCAGAGGATTGATACCGTAAAGCCCGCCCGCGTAAATCGTGGCCATCTCGAAAAGCATGATCAAGCCACCCACGTGATGCGCATCAATGGAGTCGAGTGTAATCGTCATGTTCAGGCGGCCGCGCTGTGAAAGCGCGGCCGCGGTCGCTTGACGTTCGGCATCCAGCAGTTCCGCCAACGTGTGACCGCCGAGATAGGCCAGCTCCGGGATGTCATCGTGCAGCTTTGGAATTTCGAGATCTGCGGCTCCCTTGCCCACAGTCACAAAGGTTACGGTTTTGTCGCGTGGCCCTTCCATGAAGAGCTGGACCTGGCTGTGCTGGTCGGTGACGCCAAGCGCTGGAATGGGCGTCGGCCCAACTGAAGTCCCGTCCGGCTTGACTTTACCGAGGCTTTCGGCCCACAACTGCACGAACCATCCCCCAAAGTCTCGCAGTGAGTCCGAGTAAGGCATGATAACATGATTTCTGAGGCCGAACCTGGTGTCCGCCATCCATTGCAGAGTGCCGAATACAGCCGCGGGATTGTTCGCAAAATCACCGCTGTCGCACCGCGAGAACATTTCCGCCGCGCCCGCGAGCAGCGCGCGAACGTCGATTCCAATGAGCGCCGCTGGGAGCAAGCCTACAGCTGACAGCACGCTGAAGCGACCACCCACGTTTGAGGGAATCTCGAGAGCGACAATCCCATCCCTGCGTGCGACCTCGCGTAACGCGCCCTTTTCTGGATCGGTTATAAATACGAGGTGGCGTTGAAAATCTTCACCCAGCTCGGCCTGCAACCTGCCGCGCGCGATAAGGTACTGAGCCATCGTTTCGGCAGTGCCGCCGGACTTGGAAATCACCAGGAAAAGAGTGCGTCCCAGCTCCACACGACCAAGTACACCGGCGACGGTCACGGGGTCGACATTCTCGAGCACGTGCAGACGCGGATAGTACTCTCGCGCTTGGTCGTCGAGCGCGTTCCAGCTCGTGGATCGTAGAGCGCTCCTGAGGGCGATGGGGCCTAGCGCAGAGCCGCCGATTCCCAGAACCACTACATCGCTGAAGGCCTGACCCGTACCGTCGGCGAACTTGAGCAACTCTTCGATGCCCTTGCCCTCGAGCGCGAGATCGATAAAACCCAGCTCTCCTCGCCCGCGCCTCTCTACAAGCACACCGCGCGCACGTGCGAAGTCATCGGCTGCCCCCGACCAGGCCTCAGCGGCGAGTCCGCCAGCCACCGCGCCCGCCATCATGTTGGTGTAGTCAATCCGGATCGTCATGTCAGTCAATGCGAACGGTGAGTCCATCGAATGCGGGAGAGATGCCTCTCGGCAGCTCCGCCTCGAGATCGGCGTGCCGGTTGTCGTGCGTGAGATGCGTGAGAAACGTGCGATCCGCGCCGATGCGGGCAGCCACTTCGATAGCCTCCGGAATACTGAGATGTGTCGGATGCTCGCCACGCCAGAGCGCGTTGATCACGAGAACGCTGGCACCGCGCAGCGCCTCCGCCGCCAAATCGGGAATCGATTTCGCGTCGGTGACATATGCCAGCGGCCCAATCCGGTACGCGAACACGTTGAACGGGCCATGCGGCACCGCGATCGCCGTGACGGTTGCATCGCCTATCGTAACAGACTCGCGATCATGAATGATACGGGCGTCGCCTTCGGGCTTTGAGGTGCCCGGCAGTGGGCGCATGGATCCATCGAAGATGTAGGGAAACCGCTGAGCCAGATGCTGAAGAGTGCCTTCGGAGCCGTACATTGGGAGCGGACCGGCGCGCCGAACGGTAACCGCGCGAAGGTCGTCGATGCCGTGAATATGGTCTGCGTGCGCGTGAGTAAAGAACACCGCGTCGACATTTTCGATCCCACACGCGATGAGCTGCAGTCTCAGCTCCGGTGGGGTATCCAGGAGGAGACGCGTTCCAGCACTGGTTTCGACTACTGCTCCCACGCGTGTGCGCCGGTCCCTCGGATCAGGGGAGCGGCACACGTCGCAGCCGCACCCGATTTGCGGAACTCCGAAGCTCGTGCCGGTTCCAAGGAAAGTCAGCTTCAAACGATCTCGACCTTCATGAAGTTCGTCGTGCCCGGCACGTCGAAGGGAACGCCGGCGGTCACGACGACCCGGTCCCCAGCCTTCGCGAGGCCGCGGTTCACCACAGCCGCGAGCCCGTATTTCACCATGGAGTCATAGCTGCGCTGCTCCAGATGTGGAACCAGCTCGGGAATGACTCCCCACACCAGCGCCATCTGGTGAAAAGTTCGCTCCTCATCGGTGAGCGCAATGATTGGCACCTCGGGACGGTGCGATGAGACGATGCGCGCGGAGAACCCGCTTTTTGTGAACACGATGACCGCCGGAGCACCGAGCATTCGAACGGCGGCGGTGGTTGCCGCGCCTATAGCCTCTTCGGTTGATACCGTTCCGTTGCGCGGACGAACGGAAAGCTGCGCCCGGCGCTCCCTGGGCGGCGGATGCCGCTCGATCTCGAGTATGATGCGGCGCATCGCCCCTACAGCGAGCACGGGATGCGCACCAGCCGCCGTCTCGGCCGAGAGCATCACCGCGTCAGTTCCATCGATGATTGCATTCGCCACGTCGCTTGCCTCTGCTCGCGTCGGCCGGGGATTGGTGACCATCGACTCGAGCATCTGCGTGGCCGTGATGACGGGCCGCCCCAGCGCATTCGCGAGCGCTATGATGCGCTTCTGCGCGATCGGCACCTCTTCGTAGGGGAGCTCCACGCCGAGGTCTCCACGAGCAACCATCACCGCGTCGGCCACACGGATAATGCTCTCGATGTTCTGCAGAGCCGTATCCTTTTCGATCTTGGCGACGATGAGCATGTGCTTCGGGAGAAGCGTCCGCAGCTCCTGGATGTCCTCCGCACGGCGCACGAAGCTTAGCGCGAGATAGTCTATTCCCTGAGTTATGGCGAACTCAATGTCGGCGCGATCCTTCTCCGTGAGGGAAGGCGCGGAGACTATTACGCCGGGAAGGTTTATTCCCTTGTGGCTGCGCAGCGAGCCGCCGTGAATGACGCGCACCCGCACGCGCGGAGCTTCGACGTCCGTGACCAGCAGCTCGATCAGGCCGTCGTCAACGAGAATCCGGTCCCCCCTCCGAACGTCGCGAGCAAGCAAATCGTAAGTGATTGGGACCTCGGCCCCACCCACTGCGTCTTCCGGAGCCAACACAAGCTCCATGTCCTCAAGCAGGGATACGGGCTCCTCAAGGGTTCCGATGCGTATACGAGGGCCCTGAAGATCGGCGAGTATCGCAACCGGCCGTTCGAGCTCAGCCGCCAGCTTCCGCACACCCGCGACCGAATCGGCGTGCTGTTCGTGCGTGCCGTGGGAAAAATTTATGCGTGCAACGTTGAGGCCCGCGCGAATCAGCTCCCGCACTGTTTCCGGTGCGGAAGATGAAGGACCCAGCGTGCAAACGATCTTGGTGCGCGCGAATGACTGTCCAGCCGCGGGCTTATCCGGCACGCCCAGCCAGCTCGCCGCGGAGTGAGTGCACCTTCCGTTCGAGACCCCTGAGGAGCGAATCGAAGGATTTAGTGAAGCTCGCCAGGCCATCAACCAGGAGCTGGCCGGTTACGCTTTCGAGAGATATTCCGGCCGACTCCAGATCTGCGATCCAGTTGCGGGCGCTCTCGACTTCATCACCGGCCGTGAGCGTGACGACTCCATGGTCGCGAAACGCGTCGATTGTGGCTGGCGTCATGGTGTTCACCGTGTCCGTACCGATAAGCTGCTCGACATACATCACGTCGCGATATGCCGGATTCTTGGTGCTGGTGCTCGCCCAGAGCGGACGCTGAACCTGCGCCCCGGCGCGCGCGAGCGCTTCCCAGCGCTCCCCGGAAAATTGCTCGCGAAAGAGCGCGTAAGCCAGCTTGGCGTTCGCGATGGCGACAGTTCCCTTCAGCGACCGCAGCCGGGTGGACTCCTCCGAAGGCCCCTTTGCGATCGCCGCGTCGAGACGCCTGTCCACCTCCGTGTCGACGCGGCTTACGAAGAAGCTGGCGACCGACGCGATGCGGTCGATGGGCTCGCGGCGAGCCAACCGGTCCTCGAGTCCGCTCTGGTAAGCTTCTATGACCGAGCGGTGTGCGTCGAGTGAGAAAAGCAGAGTGATGTTCACGTTCACTCCGGCGGCGATCAGCCGGCGCACCGCGGCGGCACCGGCCCTGGTCCCGGGCACCTTGATCATGACGTTCGGCCGATCCACGGCGCGCCAGAGTCGCTCCGCTTCAGCAATGGTTTTCTCCGTATCATCTGCAGCACCCGGAGAGACCTCGATGGAAACAAATCCATCGTGGCCACTGGTGGCCTCGTAAACAGGTGCAAAGTGATCGCAGGCGGTTCGCACATCATCCGTTGCGATCAACTCGAACAGCTGCCAGGGGGTTAGATCGGCGGGTGCGCCGGCGAGCTGCGAGTCATACTCGGTTCCTTCAGCGAGCGCTTTCTCGAAGATCGTGGGATTGGACGTCATGCCCGTGAGGCTGTCGTCACGAATCCGGCGGTCGAGATCGCCATCGAAGAGCATGGTGCGATCGATGAAGTCGAGCCAGATGGATTGTCCGGCATCGTGCAGAGCCTGCAGGCGGTTCATGGACATTGGGCGACAAGGTGAGGGCGATGACCCAGCGCTTCGGGGGCGGCGCCTTCAAGATACCACCATCGCGGGCGTGGGCCCAAAACCCGGCGCTATCTGCGCGTCGCCCCGCCTTCCAAATCAGGCCATGTTTTGCGGGTCTTGCTCCGTACTCACCATGTCCCGGTCCCACACGTCTTGTCAAGCGTGCTACGCCACGCTCGGTGTTGAACGTGGCGTGCGGCGGCGATGCTTGTGCTTGTACATCTCCGCATCGGCACGTTCAATCGCGCCCAGGAGGTCCTCACCGCTGCCAAATTCCGCGGCTCCGTAGCTCGCGACGAGGCGCAGTGGATCGCGAGCAGCCCTGAGATGCAGTGGATGCGCCGCCGCAAGAATGCTCTCCATCCTGTTGAGCACAGCATCCGGTTTGGCGCCCGGGAGAACCATAAGAAATTCATCACCACCCCAGCGGTAGATGCGATCCGACGGACGCAGCGCTTCTCGCATGACGGCCACGAGATATCGAAGCATGTCGTCGCCGGAGGCATGCCCGTAGCTATCGTTCACAAACTTGAGATTGTCCATGTCCAGCATCGCAACGGTACCGAACGTCGCCTTCGCCGCCTCGAGACCAACACCCTGAGCGAAAGCACGACGATTCAGCGCTCCCGTGAGCGTGTCGTAGAGCGCCGCACGACTGAGCTGGTCGTGCGCTATCGCGAGCTCCGCATGGGCATCATCGACCTCACGTTTGGCGTCCTCCATGAACAGAAGCACCATGGCGTAGCCAAGCAGCATCTGGAGCACGAGATCGAGATAGGTGTTGAAGGAAATGACGAGAGTGGCGAGTCTCGACATGTTCGTCATGCCAAACCGGGGCATCCCGAAGGCGCCAAAGTAAAACACCCACGAGACCGCCATCATAGCGAATACGACGCCGGTTACCCGGCTTCCGAGACTGCGTCGCAGCGGGGGAAGCCTCAGCAGGGTTAACGCACAATAAATAAAGACGCTGACCGCTACCGGCGCCTGCAGTACGACCAGGTCAGTGAGCCGGTTCGATGCGGCTACAGAAGCACCGGCGTAAAGAATGGAAAGCGCCACCGCCCCCGGCACCCAGGCACGCGACCGCAATCCAACCGCGTACTGGGCGGTTCCGGCGGCGAGAAGCACCAGGTACATCAGTTTTCCAGACTGATAAAAAAAGTGCAGAGACTGCACCTCTACGCGTCCCTCGAGGTGGGTGGCTGTTAGCAGCGACGGCAGGAGATTGTACCGGAATACAATCGCGGTAATGGCAAGCGTGAGCGCGAGCCAGGCCGACCCCCAGGAGGAGAAGTAGGACCTGCGATCGGCGTACCGGCGCAAAAGGGCAAAAAGCGTCAGTAACAAAACGCATCCGCCCAACTGTACAATAGCCCCGATTAAACCGACCAGACCCAGAACTTCATTTGCCATACGGATCAATACACCTCGTCAAACGGGGCGGTTCGCCGCGTTCTCACATATCCGGAAGAGCCTTCTTGCTGGATGGACGAGCAGGCGCAGCGAAAAGGAACCGAATGCTGGTGTCCGGAAGTGGCGCTCGTACAGCCGCTTATCGTCCCCTAACCACACTCCGAGAAACCGCACACGTGACACTTGACACACCCTTCCGCGTACTCCAACTGGGAGCCGCAGTCGGGGCAGGTGCCCATAAAGGCTTCTGAATTGGGGCTGGGTGTGTAGTTGGCGACGGGTTTGACTCCACCACCTGTGGAAACAGATGCCGGTTCCCGAATGGTAATGTCCGTGGCGCGAGCGCCGGCCCCGCCGAGGAGTTCCTGCTGCACCCCTTGTTTGTCCCGCCACCATTGCTCGATCGCGATACCGATAGCATCAGGAACCGATAGCACCTTATTCGGTCCGAGGCCCATCGGGCGATCCGACGCAATGCCCCTGAGTTGCCGATGCAACTCCATTATCGGGATACCAGACCGCAAGGCGAGCGAAATGAGACGACCCATGGCTTCAACGTCTGCCATGGCTGAACCGCCTGCTTTGCCAAGCGTTATGAAGACCTCGAACGGCTGACCGAGATCGTCTTCGGTGATGGTGACGTACATGGTGCCAAGCGGCGTTTCGATTCGGCGCGTCGTGCCACGCAGCAGGTCGGGGCGCGAGCGCTTTGCGCGCCGCTGAGCATTCTCGGCCTCGCTGTCGTACAGCGCCTTCTTGAGGCGCTCCAGCTCGGATTCAAGCTCCGAAATTGTCCCGTGAAGTTCGCCCGCCTCGCGGCGACCCGCAGTGCCGTCACGCCCTGCCTTCGCCTTGTCTGTGGCTCCCGTCGAGAGCACCTGATTATCGCGTGACCCGTCGCGGTAAACTGTGACACCCTTTGCCTTAAGCTCATAAGCCAACTCATAAATCGCCCTGACATCGTCGACCGTGGCTGTATGCGCGAAATTAGTGGTTTTGGAGATCGCCGAGTCGCAGTGCGCCTGAAAGGCCGCCTGCATCCGCATGTGCCACTCGGGGGCGATGTTGTTGGCTGTCACAAAGACCCGCTGCCACCGCTCCGGCACTTCTGGAAAGTTGGTGTGCCCTTCAGTGGCGATTCGCTCCATCAACCCGGAAGAGTGCCACCCCTCTCGCTTCGCGACGGCTACAAAATCCTCGTTCACATCAGGCATCATCGCGCCGGCCTGGTTGCGCATGAACGCAACGGCGAACAGCGGCTCAAGTCCCGATGAGCACCCCGCGATGATCGAGATCGTGCCCGTGGGTGCAACGGTAGTGACGTTGCAATTGCGGAGGAGCTGCATGGGCCGGACTCGCTTTCCGTCTGCGTCGCGGGCGCACGTCTCGTCGGGACCCCAGATGGAACGAGCCCATTCGGGGAACGGACCCCGCTCACTGGCGAGCCGGGATGACTCACGCTTTGACTCGACATTCAGATACTCCATCACCTTCCGACCCATCTCGACGCCCTCGGCCGAATCGTACGCAATTCCCAACCTCACAAGCATGTCGGCAAAGCCCATTATGCCAAGCCCTATCCGGCGAATGCGCTTGGAGAGCGCGTCGATTTCGGGGAGCGGGTACTTGTTGACGTCGATGATGTTGTCGAGGAAGTGCGTCGATAGGTGTATGTCCCGGCGGAAGGCTTCCCAGTCCATACTTCCCGCTCGCACATAATGGCCTACGTTGATGGAGCCAAGATTACAGACATCATAGGCCAGGAGGGGTTGCTCGCCGCAGGGGTTGGTCGCCTCGTAGCTTCCGAGGTGGGGAACCGGATTGTAGCGATTCGCTTCGTCGATGAAGAAGCAGCCTGGCTCCCCTGTCCGCCACGCACCGTCGATCATCTTGTCCCAGATCGTGCGAGCGAGCAGTTGTCCCGTAACCTGGTGCGTGCCAGGGTCCACCAGGTCGTAGCTGGTTCCGTCGCGCACCGCATCCATGAACTTCGTCGTCACGGCGACCGAGATGTTGAAGTTCACAATCTGCGTCAGATCTTCCTTGCAGGTGATGAAATCGAGAATGTCGGGGTGGTCCACGCGCAGGATTCCCATGTTGGCTCCCCGGCGGGTGCCCCCCTGCTTGACCGCGTCAGTGGACGCATCATACAGCTTCATGAAGGATACCGGCCCCGACGCGACTCCGGTGGTGGAGCGCACCATGCTCCCCTTTGGCCGCAGCCGTGAAAATGAAAAGCCGGTGCCGCCACCTGATTGATGTATCAGCGCCATAGCGCGCAACGTGTCGTAGATTCCGTCCTTCCCATTGGACAGCGAATCCTCGACGGGAAGAACAAAGCATGCGCTAAGCTGTCCGAGGGGACGCCCCGCATTCATGAGCGTGGGTGAATTCGGCTCGAACCGACGCTCCGTCATGAGCCGATAAAACTCCTCGGCGATGGCCTCCATTACGCCGTCGCTTGCTCCGTAACGCCTGTCCGCCTCCGCTACCACGGTCGCCACGCGCCAGAAAAGACTCTCGGGAGTCTCCACGGCAGCGCCGGTCTCATCCTTGATCAGATATCGCTTCTCAAGTACGGTTCGGGCGTTCTTGCTGAGCTGGGTGGCGCCAGCGGGGGGAGAAGCGGGATTGGGCATCTGCGGGCTCTGCGATTGGTGGAGAGGGTTAATTCTAACCCACTCGTGATTCTAAACAAGGCCTTCCACAACAGCGTGGTATTCCTTGAGTTACGCTGACCTCAAGTCGGGTGCTCGGTCCTCGGTGCCCGGTGCCGGTGGTTACAGCGCGGTATGCGGTACCCGGGCAAGCTAGCTGATCGAGTGTCCCGTGAACACCATCCAGCCGTTCTTCGTAGCTCGCAGTTCGCTATTGTCGGTTACAGTATTACAGAGCGACCACTCAGAATGATGTGCCGCCTCGAATATAGAAGCTCAAAGCCCGAGTTCGCATCACCGAATTGTCAACGACAGGACGCGCAATGCCCAGACGGATCCGGTAGGGCCAGTCATACTGGATGGCTGCATCAACGTTGAGCTCCGCCCCCACAGACGCTAGCCACGAATTGCCTGGGACCTTTGTGAAGCTGCCTCCTTGCGCTGGCTCGAAAGCGGTTCCGCCATCGGCGAACAGACTGAGCGATGTGCGATCCAGAAAGAACGGCCAGAGACCGAATCCGTGGCTCTCCCTGCGAAGCGGAGCGCGATATTCCAGCGAGCCCGCCAGTGCGCGTCGTCCGAATCGGGCCCCCGGTGGAAATCCCCGCACCGCGAAGAGGCGCCGTTCACCGAGGGAAATGCCCGGTATTCCACCCACGGAACTTCCACTGGTGCCGCCGACACTGAATTCACCGGGCAGAGCGCCGTCAGATACTCCGACCGCTGCTCGGCCTGCCAGCACATGATGCGCAAACCCGCGCCAATTCAGGGATTTGTAAAGGCTGGCCGCAGCCGTCGTAGACCTGGACCGAACGCCACTTTCGCCACGCAGCCAGCGCACGCGCGTTGAAGTACCAATGGAGATTCCATCCTCGTTCGAGATGGCCAGG
This sequence comes from Gemmatimonadaceae bacterium, assembly GCA_051005015.1. GTDB lineage: Bacteria > Gemmatimonadota > Gemmatimonadetes > Gemmatimonadales > Gemmatimonadaceae > JACMME01. The sequence goes on from JBPCJT010000313.1 coordinate 21,200, forward strand.
GTCGGCCGCTGGACATTGCTCCATCCGGCGATCGCGATGACCGCCGGAAGTTCCTGACCGGAGCCAAAAACCGGATCGAGCCGGCCAAGAAGGGAAATGGGATCTGTGCGAAAATCGCGGTGCTCCAGCTCTCCCCCTACGATGGCGTACATGTTCGTCCGCGCTCTGGGCCGCGTGAAGGTGGCGGAAAGCTTGGCAACACTGGAACGTCGCCCGAGGCTGCCCACGTTTTCACCGGCACTGTCCGTTACCATGAACCGGCTCCATTCACGGAAGATTTGCGCGTCAATCACCGGCTGGCCCAGCCCACGATACCTGTAATTGAGGCTGCCCTCATGGTCGCTATTTCCAAGATCAAGGAGAGCCTGGAGTGCGTAAGCATGCCTGCCAACCACGTCCTCACTCTCCACGTAAGCGCCGACGGATGTGCCACCGGTGGCGGTCTCGCCAACTAGCGGCGTCCAGAAACGCGGGATGAGGGACGGCCAGGGCGAATAGTCACGGGCGCGGCTTGTGTCACTCGCAACTGGAATCGGTGGTTGGGCATCCTGCACCGCTTCAGGTGCGCGGTTTTTTATCGGTTCGTTGACCGGCGACACGCCTACGTGAAATCCGTCGCTCCGAAATCGAACGGATGCCACGACAGAAGAATCTGCCGCCGCGGCTGGGTAGAATTGACCCGTTTTGGCATCGCTAAGCAGGAAGATCGCCGCCCTACCGTCGACTACCGAATCGGTCCGGGCCAGATACATTTCCGTAACGCCGGTACGATCCGACGAGAACAGGATCCCCCTCCCATCGGGCGTCCAGCTCGGCGAGGAGTCGACCGCGCGATCATGCGTGACCTCGAATATGGTCGCACCGAGCGTGTCGACAATGACAATGTCGGCGTAGCCTCCTCGTGTCCATCGGGTGACCGCTATCCGGTCACCGGAAGGCGACCATCGCGGCTCTGACCACTGTGTGTCGAGCGCGGCTGTAACGATTGGCAGGATAATTCGCCCTTCCGGACTAACGCGAACGAGTTGAGTGGACGCAGGCGTTCCCTGTACGGCAATGATCCATCCATCGGCGCGCGCATCCGCTTCTGAGAGGCGAGCTCCTCGCGTAAGGCGACGCGTACGTCCGTCCCGCTCGATGTAGAGATCCGAACGAACGCGGTAGGGTGTGACAAAATCGAGCTGCGAAAACAGCAGACCGCCACCACGCAGGGGAACATTGGCCTCGACGCCGTTGCGTCGGCCGATCCTGCGTTCCGTGCCTCGCGTATTGATCTGATAGGCACCCGGCATCTCTCGGCCGTTGCTGGCGGCGTAGACCAGTGTAGACGAATCCAGCCAGCGTGGGTAGGCTGCAACCCTTCCCGCGCTGGTAACCTGCCGCCATGGGGCCATTGGCGGATCCAGCGATGTTGTCTCCGCGCGGAGCGTGTCGCGCCACTCGCGAAAAGCGCGGCTGAACGAGGTGCCGAAGGTGGCCCGCGCCTGGCGGTTGAGCGTATACGGGAAAAGAGCGCCGGAAGAGCGCTCGATGAATTGCCGTAGCGTACCCACACCCCTGGTGCGCGCCAGAAAGTCGAAAAAGAGCGCTCCGTACGCATACGATATTTCGCCGCCCGGGTAGCGCGAGGTCGCCTGACTCAGATCACCGATGCGTGGCAGATCGTTCTCCAGGGCGCTCGCCCGGACAACCATGCGTTCGTGCGAGCCGCGCACCCGGCCAGCGCCGGTGAGAGCAGACTCGTAGTAGGTCGCCAGTCCCTCAATGACCCAGCCAGGAGCGTACAGATTGGGCATAAGCCACGGCGCGCGGCCGAGCACACGCTGACCATTGCGCCACCAGCCCCGGGCGCGGTCAAGGTGGAAGATGTGCACCAATTCGTGCGTGATGACGAGCGCGAGCCAGTCGTCGTAAAACCTGAGTGAGCCGACGCTGAGGGGCGGATACCCGTACACAATGATGCGGTTCGACGGCACGGGCGTCGCGGACCCATTACTGAAATCCACGTTGTCCGCCACCACGAGGTCTATGGGACCGCGGGGTGGGTGAAGCGTCGCCGCCAGCAGGCGGTATGCGCGCTCCGCTTCCGCGGCGGCGCGCCGCGCGGCCTCCTCGAGGTCCGGCGTGAAGTGCACGCTGAAGTGCTCAGTGCGCAGCGTGCGCCAGCGCGCGTGCGGCTCGAGAAGCTGGGCATCGGCACCAAGAGCGCGGAGCAGAAGCACCGCCACGGCAGGCACCGCGCGAGCTAACCTCACGGCGTTGACGCGAGCTCCCGAAAAAACGTCTCAAGCCCCATAGCGACGCCGCGCGCGTAGGCATCCCGAAATTCCGGTTTCCGGAGCGCCGCCTCCTGCTCTGGAATCATTATGAACGCCCCCTCGCACAGAACGGCTGGCATCCAGGTTGGACGCACGAGCGCCAGGTTATCGTAGTAGATGCCCAGGTCGCGAAGTCCCATGGTGGAAACCATGCCTCGCTGCACGGCTACAGCCAGCGGTGCTGACTGCGGGTGAAAGAAGTACGTGCCCGTGCCGTGCGAGGTGAATGGATTAATCCCGTCCGGCAGCGCATTCAGGTGGATCGAAACCAGGGCATGCGCGTTTGCCCGGCGGGCTATAATCGACCGGTCACCGAGCGCGACCGGGTCTGCCGTAGTACGCGTCATGACGACCGTGGCTCCGCGCTCCTCCAGTAGAGTCTTGAGCCGCACGCCTATGGCCAGAGTTGCCTCGGCCTCATAGAGACCCGTCGGGCCGGTGGCGCCTATGGGCGGATGACCCGGATCGACAGCGATTGTCAGTCCGCGAAGCGGACGGGAGATATCGACGCGCGGAGGACGCCTTACCCGCAGCACGAAGTTGCCGTCGGCCCACATTACGAGATACCCAAACGGCTTGGCCGACAGATGGACGGTGTAGGTAGCGCGGTCGCTGCTAACCGGCTCCCATGTCACCAGGCGAACGAGTGAATCCCTGCTCCCGTAGCGAATGATATCGGTTGTCGTCTGGGTGCCATAAAGGGTAATCGTGATCGAATGCTCCGACTGCGTTATCAGATAAGCGGGAGGCTCGCCAGTCGGAATGCTGATGTCCACCCAGTCAGCGGATGATATAACCCGGGCATTCGAAGCAACGCGCCGGGGTGATGCCATTCCCTCCGGTAGTGGCACGATGTCGGAGCTATCAACCCATGCTTCCAGCGCATCATCGAATTGCAGGCGTGAAAACCTTCCGTCCCGGCCTGTCACCCGGAGCTTCGTTCCCGGAAGGAGAAACCACTTATAAGTACCGGCTGGTATGGGCCGCGCAGTAATGACGCGGTCCGTGTCTGACGCTGTGCTGATCGGCGCCAGGAGCGCCAGGCTAACGAGGTCGCTTGCAAGAGTGTCTACCATGGCCAATGCGAACGCCAGCGTGTCTTTCCCGCGTGCGACTGAGATTCGCGGTGTGCCCCCCGATACAACGCGAGCGGGGACCGATAGCGACCAGTAGTGCGGGCTGCCGAGATAGCTGGAAAGACCGCGACTCTCTGTGACGCCCTGGGTTTCCGCACGAGACTCGCTCCCATTTACGAGCGGCCAGCGCTCGCCGTCGCGGGCGGTCAACCAGACGCTGGCGTTGCGGGGGGCGCGGATGCTGACCGTGACTTGCTCTTCGGGACGCAACCGTAACGAGCCGCGCGGAGTAATGCTGAATGAATCAGCGGTGACCGGCCCAGATTCATCGAGTGCTTGCCGCGGCGACAATAGCCGTACCGGGTGGGACAGTCGCGCGGTATCCGGTCCGAGCGCGACTACGAGCTCATACGCCGGTGCTTCGCGCCGCGGGTTGGAAAGAAACGCGATCCAGCTTCCGTTCCTCAATACTTTCACAGCCGAGCCATTCACAGTTAGTGAAGCACGGCCGTTGCCAACGGAGCCAAAAATGAAGTTGGAATCTCGAGATGTTATGAGGGCGTTCGCTCTCGGGTAGATAACACGAGGCGCGAGCCGCCCCTCGACGAGCGGCACGGGGGGCAGTGATGGGGCTGGCGGTGCCGATGGCGCAGGGCCAGGAGCAACGCGAGCGCAGGCCAGCATCACTGCAAGGAGCAAGATTATACGTGGCATTTTAGGAATGCTGATTCAACCCAACTAAGTGCTCATGTCGCCGCGCGCGGCGAGTGAACAAAGGTATTAGGTAGCGCAACTCGAGTCTGCCGTTCACGTTCAGGTCTCGTCGCTCCCATCCAATGCCAAGGCATTGCGGCCCCAATACCGCAGATCATTGAGATTCAAATACACATTGATTATGACGGAGTTTCGGACCAGCATTTGACCGGCCCGATTCGCATTTCTATATTGGCTCGGCGACAAACCCACGTGTGGCGCAACTCAGCTACGTGGAACCCTCTCCAGCAAGGGCTCGTAGGGAGCGCATGGTGTTCGGTTCCAGGCGTTTTTTCTTATCAGTCATCACCTTGTAGCCCTCCGTCGTGACCACGCACTCAGAACAACCACGCGACGTACTAGTGCAGGTGTACGGCCGAACTGACGTCGGCCGTTCGCGCGAGCACAATGAGGACTCGTTTCTCGTGGCCGATCTGTCCAGCGGGCAGCTCGCGCTCGATGACCGATTGGCGGAACATCCCCTGGGGAATCGCGGAACGATCTTTATGGTGGCCGATGGTCTCGGCGGCGCGGCGTCCGGAGAGATAGCGAGCAGGATGGCCGTCGATGTGGTACTGACTGAGCTGCGCAAGCGGTGGGTGGGGACAGGCGCGAATGATCCCAGCGCCTTCGCGGCCGCGCTAAAAGGGGCAACAGAGGCCGCGAATGCTCGTATACACACCTACGCGGTCCAGCACCCCGAGCATCGCGGTATGGGCACTACCGCGACGATAGCCGGCCTCCTGGGCGATACTCTCTATGTCGTGCAGATCGGCGACAGCCGCGCTTACCTCCTCCGCAACGGCGTGCTGCAACAGATTACAAAGGATCAGTCGCTGATGCAGCGTCTGGTCGAGGCGGGGGAGATCACGATCGAGGAAGCGGAGCTGAGCGAGCGCCGTAACATCATACTTCAAGCACTCGGCCCTGAAGGAGCGGTGAAGATAGACCTGACTCACCAGCCCATCCGCCGAGGTGATGCACTCGTCCTGTGCACCGACGGGCTATCCGGACTTATCAAGCGTGATGACATAGCCCGGATCGCCACGGAGGAGCCGGATTTGCGTACCGCATGCGACAAGCTGGTGGACCTCGCCAACGAGAACGGCGGCCCGGACAATATTACGGTTGTGATAGCGCGCTTCTTTGGTGGCGGGCTTCGCCGAGCCACCGACGAGGATTCCGTCGGTCATACGGTTTACTCGATAAGCGGGCTGATGGGCGAAGCCACACCACCCCACGCGATGCCAAGGGCAGGCGCGTCGCCTGCCACCTCTCCAGCGCCGTCCAGCACCCCACCGCGCCCTATCCCGTTTATTGCGCGCGGAAATACTCCGTACATTCTGGCTTTCGTCGCGACGCTGCTCATTGCGATCTACCTGCTGCTAGCGAAGTTGTAATTCGCGTGTAGCTGGCGCGACGGGATCACCTGCCTCCAGCGGCCAAGGATCGGACCCGCTCCCGTTTCCCGTGCACGTTATGCCACGCTCCAAACTCTTCTGGGTTGCCGTCCTGTACTTCTCGTCGGGCTTCCCGTTCGGCCTCATCAACAATCTACTGCCCGCGTACCTGCGCACCGAAGGGGCGTCGCTGCCTTTTATAGGAAGGTTGGTGTCAGCGGTAGGCCTCGCGTGGACGTTCAAGTTCCTCTGGGCATGGCTCGTGGACCGGTTTTCAACACGGAAAAGGTGGGTTATCGCGTGCCAGACAGGGCTGACCTTGGCTACGCTTGCGCTCGTTACAGCTGACCCGGTTCGGGCGCCCGGATATCTCGCTGCCCTGTTGGCCACGCTCGCGCTGCTCTCGGCTACGCAGGATATCGCGGTCGATGCATACACCATCGAATTACTCGAAGAGCGAGAGATGGGGCCCGCCAACGGGATTCGAGTTACCGCGTACCGTGTGGCACTCATAGCAGCCGGGGGCCTGGTGCTGTCGCTCGCCGGCCTGACGAGCTGGACCTCGGCGTTCGTCGCTGCAGCCACGATCATGATGGTGCTCTCCACGGTAACGCTCTTCCTCCCATCAAAGGCGCGGACCGCCGTGACGCAGCCGGTATGGCAATCCTTCTCCGAGCCGTTGAAAAGGCTGTTCGCACAGCCGGCGATGTGGGCCGGCCTTCTGTTCATCATCACCTTCAAATTCGGCGATTTCGCGATGCTTCCAATGGTAAACCCGTTTTGGGTGGATCGCGGCTTCAGCCCTCAGCAGATCGGGGTGATGACAGGTACTGTGGGCATGCTAGCAACTATTGCTGGCGCCCTCGCGGGAGGGATGCTCACGGCGCGGCTGGGGACTTTTCGCGCGCTATGGATGCTGGGATTAGTGCAAGCGCTGTCCAACCTCGGCTACTATGCGGCTTCGCTTCTGGAGTCCTCGCTGATCGTAGGATATGGGGCAGTAATTGTGGAGCAGTTCACAGCCGGACTCGGAACGGCGGCGTTTCTGACCTTCATGATGTCGATTTGCGATAAGCAGTATGCGGCAACGCAGTATGCCATGCTATCAGCGGCCTACGGATTGGGGCGGACGCTGGTGGGTTATTTTTCTGGAGATCTTGCGCAAAATCTGGGATATTCGAGCTACTTCCTTGTCACATTCGCGTTGGCGTTTCCGGCCTTCGCCCTGTTGCCCTTTGTGAAGAGATTGAAGGAGATGAGGTGAGCGCTGTGGAGTAGGGAGTAGGGACTGGGGGGCTATAATATACTTGACGCACCTACCGCGTCTAGCGGGGAGGGAGTATGATTCCCGCCGAAGTGGTGGAGCGGGATGATTCCCATCTAGCCCCCGCTTACGCGGGAGATGTTAGTAGTGAGCTGTTACGGGGTTTGCTGCGCGCGCTTCATCCATTCGATTCTCGGGATCGCAACCTAGCTGTGATGTTCCTCTACGGCGACGCGAGCGGCACGCGAGAGAGTCGGATATACGCTGTAGCGTGCTATTACGGTGCAGAGCACCGTTGGGCTGCGGCTGATGCTGCGTGGGCTGCGGCCTTGAAATGGGCAAAGGTTGACCACTTCCACGCGACCGATTTTTTCGCTTGCCAAGATGCGTTCGGGGGCTGGAAGCGGGGCAGCATTCGCCACAAGACTGCGGAGCGCAAGTTCCTGTCTATCGCGTCGGACGCAGGGCTCTTCGGGTCGGTTTCAGGCGTCGAAACTGGCGGTTTCGATGCGGAGCTTCGTGCAGCGTTTCACAAGGTGACATCCAAGCACCGGGTTAAGTCAGTTCGCACGTTGGCCTTTTTGCTGTGCTACCAGGGGATTTCAAGGGGCATCCTAGAGAAACATCCACTCCCGACTCACGAGCGCATCAGCATCGTTCTGGAAAGCGAGAAAGGAATCGGTGAAGTGATCGACTACTTCTGGGCGGAAAAGAAAAAACGGTCGCCGTGGACGAAGGACATTATCACTATTGCTCCGGGCGACAAAAAGGAGTTCCGCGCTCTACAGATGGCTGATCTACTAGCCTATGAGGCACGAGACTATCTGACTATAAGGTTTACTCGAGCAGACGCAGAGTTGCCACCGCGCCTCGCGCGGTTGGCGGAAAGTCGGCGTGTGAGAATAACGATTATGAACAAAGCGAGTATGCGCCAAATGATACCGGAGTTGCAGGCTTTGTTTGACAAACATCCCCACGGATTTACGAGGCCGCCTCGCCGGGGTTCTAATGGCTGACAACCGACGTCTCGTCCTGATTGAATGGGAAGACTCACACTCAGTGGACGCATGGCAGGAGCTGGGCGAACGCATTGAAGACCGCGCCCTAGTCTGTCGCTCCGTCGGCTGGCTCGTGCTAGACGGAAAACGTGCGAAGGTCGTTGCGCCACACTTGAACGAACAGGAACCGGGCGTTCCACTGCAAGGCGGTGGCGTTATGACAATCCCAACGCGCGCAGTGCTGAGAATGGTCGATCTTCGCGAAGCAAACGGCGAGGCATGAACAGCGGTGCTACTTCTTTCGCTTGGGCTTCGGCTTCTTGGGTGCCTGAGTCACAACAGAT
>JBPCJT010000314.1:0-16485 GCA_051005015.1 Gemmatimonadaceae bacterium
TGATCATAACTGGGGAATCTGGCGCGGAGTGACCTGGGACTGGGGGGCGTCGCGGGCAGGAGAATTCACGTTTCTATACGGCCGCGTGAAACAGAGCTCGACACCGGGGGATGGCGGGCTGGGGGTGGAGAACCCGCTCATGCTTTACCTCGTGGATTCACTTGGCTTCCGAGCCCTCTTTCGGCCAAAGCAGATTGCCTATGAGGGCGCGCGCCGTATCGAAATCGGCGGGCGAATGCTTGAAGTTCCCAAGCGCGCCGTACTTGCCGACGTCCGTGGCGGGGACACCCTGTACATCGCAATCGAGATCGAGGACGCTATCGCCACGGACACTCGGCGCCCACTACTCGATCGAGGCGATCAGAGCGCTGCCGACAGCACGCTGTCGACTCCGTATTTTATTCAGATGAAGGGCACCGCCCGGCTGAGGGGGCGTGTGGGTGGGAAACCGGTGACTGGAATGGGCACAGGGTTTTTTGAGACGTATAGGTAAGGCGGGGGTGGAGTGACGGATTGCGGATTGCGGTTTAACCGGCAACGAGCCAGGAGTTATCACACTCTTGGTTTGCAATCCGCGATCTGCAATCCGTCACTCCCTATCCACTGGCCTCAGAATCGAAGGTCCGCATTCCCCGCCCTCTCATCCTGGGCATTCTCGACGCGATCGCCAGAACGAGGTGTTGTTTCGCGCGACTTGTCCGTTGTGCGCGAGTAAGCGGAGCGAGCGTGTTCGCGGACGCCTGACCAGTCGCCGTGCTTGGTGCGAAGGTCCGTAGTCCATCCCTTCTCGAGATCGCGCTCCACTTCTTCGAAGGCCTTACCTTCGTAGTCAGGATTTCGGCGGGCGATGTGGCCGAGCTGATAGGCAGGGCGAACATCGTCGTAAACGCGGTCGGCTGGACGAGTACCTGCTGTTTCGTAATCTGACCGATAGGCGAGGTCGTCGGCTTCCTGATAGTCGGCGGCTGCGGCAGTAGCGCGCCCCGCCCACCAGCCGCCCAAGGCGCCTGCAAGGGCGCCAATTGCCGTGCCGATGGGGCCGGCAACCAGTGTTCCGATTCCGGCACCAACGGCGGCACCCCCTACGCCACCTACCGTTCCGCCAACGGCCTTGTCACCACTGTCCGCGTGCTCGCGATTGGCATCACCAGCCATTCGTGAAGCTTCTGGGACACTGTTACTGCCGAGCAATGCGCGCAACTGATCCGCGTCACGATTGGCGGTGTGTGCGGAGTCGTTGAGCTCGAGGTCTTTTTCCCGATCCATGTTGGTTCCTCCTCGGATACTAGGTGTCTGATTAGCGCTGAAGAAAGGTGCAATTTCGGGACCGAAGGTAGACTTCGTTTTGGCGTAGAAAAGGGTTGACAAGGGGCCTGGGCCGCTTCCCATTCCCCTTCATGCCTCCCACCGTACGGCTCGGCACGCAAGGCTGGAACTACGACGCCTGGATAGGCTCGTTCTATCCCTCGGGCACTCGACCCGGCGACTTTCTTTCGGCGTACGCCCGCGCCTTCGATACGGTAGAGGTGGATTCCACCTTTTACGCAATTCCACCAGTCCGCGCCGTGCGGGGATGGGCCGAGCGCACTCCGAAGCGGTTCCGGTTCGCCCTCAAGTTACCGCAGGAGATCACGCACGAGCGAAGGCTGCGCGATTGCGAAGCTCCGGCCGCGCTATTCTTCGAACGCGCCCGCGAGCTGGGCGACAAGCTTGGGCCCGTACTGGTTCAGTTGGGTCCTGACTTCGCGCCCGCCGAGCTCCCCGCGCTGGCCGATTTTCTCCGCATTCTTCCAGGTGATATTCGTATCGCAGTCGAGTTTCGCCAGCGCGCATGGATACACGAGGGCATCCTGGCTCTCCTCAAAGACCACAACGTTGCTGTCGCGCTCACCGACGCGCGCTGGATTGCCCGGCGTACCATGCTGGCGCTCGCACAGCGTCCGACCGCGAACTTCGCGTACATCCGGTGGATGGGCCCAAACCGTGACATCGTTGACTACTCGCGCATCCAGCACGATCGCACAAGGGAGCTCGAAGCGTGGGCCCAGGCCATCCGCTCCATGCCGGTGCGCGAAGTCTATGGGTACGTCAACAATCACTTTGCGGGGCACAGTCCCGAATCGGCGCGGCAGCTTCAGATGGGCGTTGGGCAGCAGCCCGTATACCCGCGTGATCTGGAAGAGCAGATGTCGCTGTTTTGATTTCGAGAAGATGTCCGCTCGAGTGTGGCGGCCTACTTGTCCAACAGCCGCGAGCGACCTCTGGCGAGGTGGGATTCCACATCCTGATTCCACCTCCCATATGCGGATCCAGTGCCCTCAGCATATTTTCACCAGATGACAATCGCGGCCTCTCCCGCCCCGCTGCCTGCGTCAGCTGCGGCCGGCTCGTCAAATCGAGTACGAAGGCTGTGGGACCGGCTCAGTCCGCTTCCCGCGGGGAAGCTGCTTTTCTCTCTGGCATTGGGACGCATGGCTCCGTACACCGGCAGCATGGGTGCTCGTGTTACGGAGCTCCGACCTGGTTACGCAAAGGTCCAGCTTCGTGATCGCAGGCGAGTTCGCAATCACCTCAATTCAATCCACGCAATAGCGCTCGCCAATCTTGGTGAGGTGTCGTCAGGAATCGCGGTCATGTACGGCCTACCCGACGAGGCGCGCGGAATACTTACCGGACTCTCGGTCGATTACGTGAAGAAGGCTCGAGGGACGCTCACAGCCGAATGCGCGTGCGGCCTTCCCGACTGGAGTCAGCGCGCGGAGCACGAGCTGGAGTCAGTAATTCGCGACGAGTCAGGCGACGTCGTCGCGCGCGTGCGGCCGCGCTGGCTCATTGGTCCTCGTACGACGTAGGGTTGCGCGTGCCTCACCTCGATTGCATCGCGGCGCGTGGCGAGCCGGAGCATGACGGGTTCCCGTTCAGCGTTCCGGCAATCGCGACACTACCGCGAATGGTTTTTTCGGCGGCCGTGACGTTTTTTGTCGGCGAGAATGGATCGGGAAAGTCGACGCTGCTCGAGGCGATAGCAGTGGCGGCGAACCTGCCCGCCGTCGGAAGCGATACCGTGGAAAGGGACATGACGCTGACGGCCCAGCGAAAGCTCGCGCAGCATCTAAAGCTTTCATGGCATGCGCGTACACGTCGCGGATTCTTTCTGCGCGCCGAGGACTTCTTCGGCTTCGCGAAGCGACTGTCGGAGATGCGGAGTGAGTTCCAGCAGCGCCTCGCGGAAATTGACGAGGAGTACCAGGACCGCTCCGCTTATGCAAAGGGATTGGCGCAGATGCCCGCGCGGACGTCCCTTGCGGAGATGGAGCGGCGGTATGGCGTTGACCTGGACGCCAACTCTCACGGGCAGAGTTTTCTCAGGCTCTTCCAGAGCCGCCTCGTGCCTGGCGGGCTGTATTTACTCGATGAGCCGGAAGCACCGCTGTCTCCGCAGAGCCAGCTGGCATTGCTCACGATGATCGCGGAGATGGTGGAAAGGAATGGGCAGTTCATCATCGCGACTCACTCGCCGATTCTACTTGCGTATCCGGGCGCGACAATCTACAGCTTCGATCAGGCTCCTATAGGTGCGGTCGCGTACTCCGAATTGGAGCACGTCAACCTGACACGAGAGTTCCTGAATGCGCCCGGCAGGTACCTCCGTCATCTGGTAGGCAAGCAGAGCGTAGAGGAATAGGCAGTTGACCCGCCGCAACGTTCTCGCTGCCATCGTCGCCGTAGTCGCCGCCGCCGTTTGTATCCGCCTCGGCTTCTGGCAACTCGAACGACTCGGCGAGCGCCGCTCCAGCAATGAGTTGGTGCGCCGCCGGTTTGCCGAACCTCCGGTACCAGCCGGCTCGCCAGCTGCGAGACCAGAGTCACTTCGCTTCCGCAGAGTGCGCGTAGACGGCGTGTGGGACTTCGACCGGGAGATCGTGCTCTCTGCTAAAACCCGCGATGGCTCGCCCGGCGTTCATATCGTCACGCCGATCCGGCCGTCCGAGGGTGGCCCGGCCGTGCTCGTAAATCGAGGTTGGGTCTATTCGCCCGATGCAATGACCGTCGACCTCGAAAGGTGGCGTGAACCGCTCGAGGCCAACGTGACCGGCTACGTAGAGGAGCTTGCTCCGCAGTCTGCCAAGCCCGCCGCGCCCCGCGACACCAAGAGCCGCACATGGCGGTTCCTGTACGCCGATCGCGTCGCCAGCGCCTTTCCCGAGGGTGTCGCTCCCTATTACGTCGTCGCCTTGACGGAGGCCCGGCAACGTCCCAATTCTCCCGTGCGATTACCGGCGCCCGCGTTCAGCGACGGTCCTCACCGCAGCTACGCGGTACAATGGTTCTCATTCGCGGTAATCGCGGTCGTCGGTGTCGCGGCACTCAGTCGGGTTGACACGCTAGCAGCAGGGAGTCGCAAGAATATTCCGGGTAACGCTCCCTGAATGGGAGGAGGGAGGTGGGAGGCGAACTGCTCTTTCCGCGCCTCCCGATTCCCGCTTCTCCTGCCCGCCCTTCCGCGTCTCGCTTCCCGCTTCCCGCTCAGCACAGTGATCGTTACCGATGGTATACTTTTCACTAGTGGAAGCCACGTATTCCCGCAACGCGCTAGGGCGCGCGAGCGGGCGTGCACCGCGATTAGTCCCTTTCCAGAGCGCCATGTCCGGTTCCAGCCACGCCCTCGCCACCGAGAAAGAAGCACGCGACATCGCCGAAGCAGCCCGCGAAAGTGAATGGGCGGAGCCGAGTTTTGTACGCGAGCTCTTCCTCGGCCGCTTCCGGTTCGATCTCATCCATCCGCATCCGGAATACGATCCGGCGGAAGCAGCGCGGGCGAAGCCGTTCATGGACAAGCTGCGCGAGTTTCTGGGACGCGTGGACTCCGAGGAAATCGACCGTACCGGCGAGATACCCGAGACGGTTGTCCAGGAACTGCGCGATATGGGAGCGTTCGGCATCAAGATACCGAGGGAGTATGGTGGGCTCGGTCTTTCACAGACGAGCTACATCCGCGCGATGGCACTGGTGACGTCCAGGGATGGCTCGCTCACGGCACTCCTGTCCGCGTCGCAGTCAATCGGTGTGCCGCAGCCGCTCAAGATCTTCGGCACAGATGAGCAGAAGAAACGCTTCTTCCCGCGGCTGGCCAAGGGGGCGATTTCGGCCTTCGCGCTCACGGAAGCCGACGCCGGGTCCGATCCCGCCAACATGCGCACCATGGCGACGCCCACCGAGGATGGAAAGCACTTCATTCTCAATGGCGAGAAGCTGTGGTGCACCAACGGCACGCGCGCGGAGCTGATGGTCGTGATGGCGCGCACGCCTGACGCTGTCATCGACGGCAAGACGAAGAAACAAATAACGGCGTTCATCGTGGAGGCGAGCGCTCCCGGTGTCGAAGTCGTGCACCGGCTGCGCTTCATGGGACTCAAGGCGATCGAGAACGGCGTCATCCGCTTCACCAACGTGATAGTGCCGGCGAACAACATTCTCTGGGGGGAAGGGAAGGGACTCAAGCTTGCGCTCATCACACTCAACACCGGACGGCTGACCCTTCCAGCCAGCGCGGCGGGCGGCGCGAAGGTGATGCTGCAGATCGCGCGCAGGTGGAGCAACGAGCGGGTGCAGTGGGGGCAACCAATCGGGAAACACGAAGCCATTGCGCAGAAGATCGCCAAGATGGCCGCCAATACTTTCGCGATGGAATCGATCGCCGAACTGGCAAGCGCGCTCGCCGACAAGGGCGGCTTCGACATACGCCTCGAAGCGGCGATCGCGAAGCTGTGGAATACCGAGGTGGGGTGGCGAATCGTGGACGAGACGCTGCAGATCCGGGGTGGCCGCGGCTACGAGATGGCGGAATCACTGGAGCGACGGGGCGAGCAACCGATTCCAGTGGAGCGGGCGATGCGGGACTTTCGCATCAATCTCATTTTCGAAGGCTCATCGGAGATCATGCGCCTCTTCATCGCGCGCGAAGCGGTCGACCATCACTTCAAAACGGCCTTCGATGTCGTGAACCCCGAAGCTAGCAAGAAGGACAAGCTCGCCGCGCTGCTTCGCTCCGCCAGGTTTTATCCACTCTGGTACACGTCCCGTTGGCTCGGCACCGGCCAGCTCAAGTCGTATTCCGAGTTCGGCAGGCTCGCGCCGCACCTGGGCTACATAGAGCGCGCTACCCGGAAACTCGGCCGTGCGATCTTTCACTCCATGGTGCGCCTCGGTCCCAGGCTCGAACGCCGCCAGATGGTGCTCTTCCGCGCCGTGGATATCGGCGCCGAGCTCTTCGCGATGGCCGCTTGCTGCTCGCGAGCGCAGATGCTCGTGCGCAGAGGCGATCCAAACGCACTTGATCTAGCCGATCTCTTCTGCCGCGAAGCCCGGATGCGGATCGCCGATCACTTCAGGAACCTGTTCGGCAAGAATGACGCGGTGCTCTACAAGACGGCGATGAAGGTCCTCAAGGGTGAGTACGCCTGGCTCGAGGAGGGAATCATCCCGCTTGCACCAGGCCCCATGTCTGGAAAGCCCGCGACAAAGGATCAACCAGCAGGCGGAAGGGAGACCGAGGCCAGGGAACAGATCCCGGGGATGAAAGATGCGAGGGAGCGGGAGGCGCTGGGTGTGTCGGGGTGAACCACGCAAGGCAGGAAAGCAGGGGAATGGATGCAGGGGTCAGGCGTCCCGATTGCGCCTCCCTGCTCCCTAACCCCCGCTCCCTGCTCAACAGCCTGTCACGGCACGTGATTTATCATCAAATGCGCGTACGGTGTTCCCGCCCACATGATCCAGGTTCCCGTTTTTTTAGGTTTTACCGGCAATCCGCTCGCCTTTGCATCCACAGGCCAGAGAAGCATCCAGTGCGGGGGTGACGCGACATACTTCGTCGTCTTGGTAGCCCACGGATCGGTCGCGCTGATGTCGCTCCCGCCCGCCAGCATGTAGGCGATGCCCGGCGAGGTGTTGGCCGGCTTCTCCGCGTGGCTCATCCATGCCTCTGCCCACTTCATCCCCTCTTCATCCACGCACATCGGATCAGGGCCAGGAGAATCCGGAGCGTCAGCCAGGCATGTCCAGCCATTACTGCCTGCGCGGAGCTCCACCATTTTGCCGTCGAGCCCCGGGTTGAGTACGCGTGCATCCGCCCGAAGGTGAGCCGGAGCCGCCGACAGCGCGCTCCTGATGATCATCTCCTTCGTGCGGACGACGGCTCTGCCCTGGGGCGGATGCCCAGGGTTGGCGGGATCGTGCTTTGGCTTCTGTTTGGCTTGGGCGATAGCGGCGGCGGGAAGCAGCAGCAGTGCGGCCAGAATAGCCGCGCGGTGGGAGCGACTCACGTTGCACCTCCGGTCCGAATTCGCTCGGCGCACTGACGGAATGTGGCTCAGCACAAAGTGACGTTGGCCGCAGTCCTCCGCTGTCGTGCCTCGAGCGAGATGACGACGTAGGGCGGCCGCGCGGATGCGCGGCGTCACGTCGCCGCGAGCCCCGAAGGGTTCGCAGTGGAGAATATCCGGAATGCCGCGGTATGTGTCAACCGGGCTGGAGCTTCATGAAATCCCTCGCGTTACTCCGCCAGGGCATGGCGCCCCATGCTCCGGAGCTCACCCCTATCAAATCGTTAGCACTCGTGTCGCCACCGAGAAATAGATCAGTATCCCCGCGACATCCACGAACGACGCGACAAATGGCGACGAGGCGATAGCAGGGTCCAGTCCGAAACGCGTAAAAACCAGAGGGAGCGCCGTACCGACAAGTGTTCCAGTCAATACGACCGCGAGCAGAGTGATCCCGACGACAGTCGCCAGATCGAAGGTATTGCCCCACATCAAGGCGCGCACCAATCCGATCGCGCCAAGGAAGGCGCCGAGTACGAGGCCCTGTCCAAGCTCACGCGCGAGCACCCGCCAGCTATCGCGAAGGTCTACGTCTCCTACCGCCAGCGCGCGTGTTATGAGCGAGGACGATTGCGACCCCGAGTTTCCCCCCGAGCTTATGATGATAGGCACGAAGAACATGAGCGACAGCGCGCCGGCAATCGTCGACTCGTAATGTCGCATGGCCGTGCCCGTAAGCATCTCCCCCACGAAAAGCAGAACGAGCCATCCGCCGCGTTTCCGCGCAATGTTCCAGAAGCCCGCCTGAAAGTACGGCTGCTCCAGTGGAGCGACCGCGCCCTGTCTCTGGGCATCCTCTGTCTGCTCCTCCACCATCGCGTCGATCACGTCGTCCACCGTGACTACGCCAAGCACGCGGCCGTCGTCGACAACCGGAATAGCGACGAGATCGTATTTGGACGTGAGACGTGCTACTTCCTCCCGGTCAGCTGTGGGCGGAACGCTGACGACGTCCGCCCACGAAATGTCGGCGACGCGGGCGCCTTGAGGGGCGGCGAGCAGCTCGCGCAGCGAGAAGACTCCGCGGACGCGGCCCCCCGCGTCAGTGGCATACACGGTGTGCATCGCCTCGCGCCGGCCGGCGCGCGCGACGTTGCGCACGCTTATGAGCGCATCCTCCACGGAAATGTCCTCGGGTACGGACACGAACTCCGTCGTCATCAGTCCGCCGGCCGAATCAGCGGGGTAGGCAAGCAACCGCTCCGTCTCGCCACGCGCCTCGGTCGAGATTTCAGAAAGAATCTCGTCCGCGCGTTCATCTTCGAGCTCCTCCAGTGCGTCGGCTCGATCGTCGGGAGTCATCTCCGAAACGAGCTCGGCCGCTTGCGTCGTGCTCAGCGCCTCGAGGACATCGGTACGGATCTCGTCGTCCAGATACTCGAGAACGTCGGCGGCACGGGCGGCCGGAAGAGCACGCAGAAACTCGACCACGCGTTCGCGCGGCAGCGCCTGCGCGACGTCGGCGAGATTGGCCGGGTGCAGCTCCTCGGTCTCGGCGGCGAGATCACCCGGCGATGTGTCGAGCAGGTCGAGAATGTCGGGCGCCAGCAGTGTAGCGACAGGGCGCTCTTCGCTTCTTTGCGGTGGGATCATGACTACCGTCCTGTCTCTCTGGGCGTTATTCCGTGGGCCCGTTAGCGGGATTGCGCAATCGGAGCCCGAAGGGAACGACAATGGGAGTTGCGCCCGCAAAGCCAGCGGCGAGGCGCGTCAACTTATCCGGGAGGGCACGTGCTTACAAGCTGAGTGACAGCTGAACCGCGCAGCGATTCCTGCCCGTGCGACACCGCCACGTTGTAACCGTGAGCCGCTACGCAACGTATGGGTCTCGTCAGGACGCCAACCTTTTTACGGGTCGCGCTGTCTTACTCGCACGACTGGAAGTGCGGCCGACCATCTCCAACCGCACTGCGGACCAAAATTCCACGCGAGATCTGTCCATGCGTTTCCAACTTGTAGTGCTGGCGCTCCTGGCTCTGGCGAATCCTGCGTCCGCTTTCGCGCAAACGCTCGCTATGGCTGACACGACCCGGCGTGAACGTCCTGCCACAACAGCGGCGACGGCCACGCGCGCCGAGCAGGCGCCCGTGCTCGATGGGAGCACGACCGACGCAATTTGGCGTCAGGCAGAGGTGATCAGCGACTTTCTGGAGTATGAGCCCAACGAAGGTGCTGAGACACGCTTCAAGACAGAGGCGCGCATCGCGTACGACGACAAGCACCTGTATGTCCTTGTGCGCATGTTCGATCCGGCGCCGGATAGTATCGTCTCGCTGCTCGCTCGCCGCGATGTCCGCGTCGCGTCGGAGCAGCTGAAGCTCATCATCGATTCCTACCACGACAAACGCACGGCTTACCAATTCGCGGTGAATCCCGCGGGCGTCAAGCGTGACTACTATGTCTATAATGATGTCGTCGAAGACCAGTCATGGGACGCCATTTGGGACGTGGCGACCACGATCGATTCGGTCGGGTGGGTTGCGGAGTTCCGCATTCCGTTCAGCCAGCTTCGCTTTTCGAACAAGCCTGAGCACACTTTCGGCCTCCTCATCGTTCGTGATATAGCGCGGACCGGGGCGCGCATCAGCTGGCCGCTGTACCGCAGGACGCAGCAGGGTTACGTCTCGCAGGCTGGGGAGATCAACGGCATTCGTGCCATTCCGGCACCACGCCGGCTCGAGGTGAACCCGTATGTGGTAGCCAGGAATGTTACCGAGGCGCGGGGCGACGGGTTCGCGCATCCGCAGAGTGTAACGGGTGGTGCCGACATCAAGTACGGTCTGTCATCGAACCTGACGCTCGACGCGACCGTGAATCCCGACTTCGGCCAAGTCGAAGCGGATCCCGCTGTGCTCAACCTCACGGCTTTCGAGACATTCTTCGAGGAGCGGCGCCCCTTCTTTCTGGAGGGCACGGGAATCTTCGACTTCAGGGTGACGTGCGACGATATCGACACGGGTTGCACAGGACTTCTGTATTCCCGGCGCATAGGGCGTGACCCGCAGCTTGGCGGGTTGTACGGAGACGCCAGAAGCCAGACAGCGTCCACCATTCTCGGGGCCGCGAAGCTGACCGGCCGGCTCGGCAACGGTCTTTCCATCGGCGTGCTTGACGCCGTGACACAACGTGAGAATGGTCCGCTGGACAGAACGCTGGAACCGCGCACCAACTATTTCGTGAGCCGCGTCCAGCAGGATGTGAACAACGGACGCACGGGGTTTGGGGCGATGCTTACCGCCGTGTCACGCGACCTCGACGATGATAGCCGTGATTTTCTACGGCGAAACGCCTACACGGGTGGCGTAGATTTGCGGCATCGTTTCTGGCACGGCGACTATGAGGTTGCCGCGATGGCATCGGCGAGCCGCGTAGCGGGAACTGAGGAGGCAATCGGGCTGCTGCAGCGTTGCACGGGATTCAGCTGCACACACAGCTTCCAGCGGCCTGACGATGACGTGGAATATGATCCCACCCGCACGACGCTCACGGGCCATGGCCAGCGCGTGACGCTCAGCAAGTTCGGTGGCGGCATTACGCGCTTTCAGACAGTGTACCAGCGCTACTCACCGGGATTCGACCTTAACGACGTTGGCTTTCTGTCGCGTAATGACGAGCAGCTGTTCAGAAACTGGTTTTCGTTCAACCTCACGAAGCCGGCGATGTTCTACCGGCGCGCATTCATAAACCTGAATCACTGGTCGAACTGGACCGCCGGCGGTCTCCCCACGAACTTTGGGGTCAACAACAACAGCCACATCGAATTCAAGAACCAGATGTGGGGCCACTTCGGCTTCAACGCAGGCAACTTCGTTGCTACGTACGACGACCGCGAAGCGCGCGGCGGGCCGGCCATACGCAGGTCGGCTAATTCGGACGTGTGGGGTGGTGTTGAGGGCGACCGGCGGAAGAAAGTGATTCCAGCCATGTTCGGCGGCTACTTTTCCGGAGACGAAGGGCACTCGCACGGATGGTGGATCAATCCCGGCCTCGACCTGAGGGCATCGAGCCGCTTCTCCGCGTCGCTCGGCGTCAACTATCGCAAGTCCGTGAATGACAATCAGTGGCGCGGTAACTTCGGGGACATTGGCGCGGACACTACGCACTTTACGTTCGCCAGGCTACACCAGACGACCATCGGCATAAACTCCCGCATCAACTTTACCGCAACGCCGAACCTCTCGCTGCAATTGTATGCGCAACCCTTCATTTCCACTGGTGACTATTCCAGGTGGCGCGAGCTCGATGATCCGCGAGCGGAAGCATATGATGCACGATACAAGGCGTTCCCGCAGGGCGGCGATCCTGGCGGCTTCAACTTCAAGCAGTTTCAGTCGAACACGGTTGTGCGGTGGGAGTATCGCCCGGGATCCACGCTCTTCTTCGTCTGGTCGCAGGGGCGTGACGAATTCCAGCCAGGCGCCTCCAGTTTCAGGGCGAACCGTGACTACGGCGATCTTTTTGAGCTGCATCCGAACAACACCTTTCTGATCAAGGCGTCGTATTGGTTTAGCCTGTGATTGGCAGCCCTTAACGGCTTGCGGAGCCTGGATCGGGGATCACGCATAGTCCTCGCCTTTCTTCACGGAAGCCGGTCAATTCGAATCCCGCCACCTCAATAGCCGCTCGCAGAGCCTCTGTAGTGGCACGGCCATCGTGCTCGATGACAGCGCTGCCCACACGCACTTCCATCAGCGTGATGCCGTTTACCATGGTGAGCGCGGTCTCGATAGCGCGAACTGCGTGGATGCCATTCATTCCGGCAATCTGAAGATGCGTGGTCGTATGCATCTCGCGGACTATTGCGCGCGAAATCAGAAAGTCAAGAACGGTTGACGTATCCTCCCGTGTCGGTGAACTTCACGCCGCGCGCTTTGGTCTGACATGCCGTACGAACGTTCGTCATTGTTACGGTGTCGGCCGCATTTTTCAGCGCCACGATCGGATCCACAACTGCATGTGCGCAGGCTTGCAATCGTTCCCCACTCCCCACTACCCACTCCCCAACTCCTTGCTTTCAGTCGCTTTTCTCGGACTCGGCGCCATTGGGCTTCCAATCGCTCGCCGTCTCGCCGGCAGCTTTCCGCTTGCCGTCTGGAACCGGACGCGTGCCAAGGCCCTTGAGCTCCAGGATACCGGCTCCGTGCGCGTAGCGGAGTCGCCGGCGGATTGCGTGCGCGACGCAAACGTCGCGATCACCTGCCTGTCGACCTCTGCCGATGTCGAGTCGCTGCTTGGCGGCGAACAGGGGTTGCTCGCCGGGCTGAAAAGCGGATCAGTCCTGATCGATTGCACCTCCGGCGACCCAGCCACCTCGCGTCGCATTGCCGCCACGATCGCGAAGGCTGGCGTCGACTTTCTCGATGCTCCAGTGAGCGGCGGAGTAACGGGTGCGCGCGAGGGGAAACTCACCGTGATGTGCGGCGGAGAGGAGCGCGTCCTCGAGCGTGTGCGTCCTGTGCTCGGCGCGTTTGCCGGGAAAGTCGTTCACTGTGGGCCGATAGGCACCGGTGACGCCGTCAAGGCCGCAAATCAGGCGCTTCTCGCCGTGCACATCTGGAGCGCTGGCGAAGCACTCACCGCTCTGGTGAAAGCGGGTGTATCCGCAGTCGTCGCGCTCGACGTGATAAATGCGTCCAGCGGCCGGAGCAACAGCTCCCAGAATCTCTTTCCCGAACGCGTGATAGGGCGAAAGTTCCCGCGAACGTTTCGGCTTGCGCTGCTCGACAAGGACGTCGCCATAGCAGCGCGTTTCGCGCGGGAAAATGGGGTTCCGTCGCCCATGATAGAGCTTGCCGCCTCGCTTTTTCACGATGCGCACTCCGAGCTGGGTGAGGAAGCCGATCATGTGGAGGCGGTGAAGCTGGTTGAACAAAGAGCGGGGGTGGAGATCTCATGATTGGCAAGCGGAAAGCGGGAAGTGGGCACGAAGTGGTGGGGGGTGCGATGTGGGAGGGAATGGGCAGCCCGCCTACCACCGATTCCAGGACGGAGCCGGACATCGCTTCCGTCGACGAGATCAGAGCGCATTTCCCCGCTCTTGATCGAATTCAGGGGGGAGAGCGTGTCGCGTACTTCGATGGGCCCGGTGGGACGCAGGTTCCGCGCGCGGTGGGCGATGCGATGACGTCGTATTTGTACGAGCACAACGCCAATACGTACTGGGAGTATCCGTCCAGCGCCGAGACGGATGCGGCGATCCTGGCATCGCGCGGAGCGTTCGCAGATTTTTTCAACGCGACGTCCGAGGAAATAGCGTTTGGCGCGAACATGACTACGCTCACTTTCCATCTTGCGCGGGCTATTGGACGCCGGCTTTCGGAGGGCGATGAAATCGTCGTTACGGAGCTGGATCACCATGCGAACATCGCGCCCTGGACGGCCCTCACGCGCGAGCGAAAGGTCACGATCCGATCGGTTCGGCTCATTCCCGAAACAGGGCAGCTGGATTGGGACCATCTGGAGCAGCAGATCACCACGCGTACCAGGGTGCTGGCCATCGGCGCCGCTTCCAACGCGCTTGGCACCATAACGGATGTGCGCCGCGCGGGCGATTTGGCGCACTCGGTTGGAGCGCTGGTCTTCGTGGATGCCGTGCACTACGCAGCCCATGAGCCGGTCGATGTCAAGCTATGGAATTGTGATTTTGCGGCGTGCTCCGCGTACAAATTCTACGGCCCGCATATCGGAATTCTGTACGGCAAGCTCGATAGGCTCGCCGACCTCGATGTGCCCAAGCTGGACCCCGCGCCGGACAATTCGCCCGATCGGATGGAGACGGGCACGCAGAACCACGAGGGGATTGTCGGCGCCGGCGCCGCTGTCGACTGGATCGCGTCCATCGCGCCCAACGCGCACAGTCGTCGCTCGCGGATAGTCTCGGCACTCGAGGGGCTGCACGAGCGCAGCCAGCCTCTGTTCGCCAACTTATGGGACGCGCTGTCCGCACTGCCGCGGCTGCGCGTCTTCGGACCGCCGTCCGGCGCGCGCCGCACGCACACGGTGTCGTTCATCGTCGACGACGTGCCCGCCGTGGACGTGGTCCGTGCGCTAGCCAGGCGCGGAATATTCGCGACGCACGGAGATTTCTACGCGACCACGACTATCGAACGTCTGGGGCAGACGAAAAACGGCGTAGTGCGGGCGGGTCTCGCCTGTTACACAACGGACGACGAGATAAACCGCCTCACCGCCGGCGTTAAGGATGTCGCTTCGCGTTAAGGGTTCTTTTTCCTCGTTACCGTCGTCTTCTCCAAACCATTCACGAACGTCTCATACAACGATCCCGGGTGCCACAACACCCAACCATCGTAACCGGCGTCGTACACCGCCTTTTTCTGCGCTTCAATCTCAGCCGCGCCGTATTTCGGTAGGCCGATCGAAAATGCCTGCAGCCAGGGGCGAACGTGTTCGGGGTTTCTGATTCCGAGTTCGCGATCCCGCTGGTGCGCTTTCGCAATCGCCTCATAGATCACCCTGTACGGTTCCGAGTTCGGCCGTGCTATCCCGAACGCTCCTCGCGGATAGTGTGAGGGATAAACCATGGGTAGAAGGACGTCGGTGACTGGCGAAAGTTTCTTCCAGTCCTGCCCTATCTCCAGCGCACCATTCACAGTGGTGATGAGCCCGAAGACATCCGCGGTGCATCGTCCGCCCAGCTTGTTGATTCGTCCACACGCTGTCCTTAGGAAAGCGACAAGCGCGTCGGCCTTGGTCACACCGTTCGCTTCCGGAAATACCTGCTTGGGAAGGGAGCGGTATGGCTCAGGGAAGCGGATATAGTCGAACTGCACTTCCGGAAAACCCAGCCGCACCAGCTCTTCCGCAACGCGGATGTTGTACTCCCAGATTTCCCTGTCGTACGGATTGACCCATGCCAATCCCTCACGGTCGCGCCAAGCGCTACCATCCGCCTTACGAATGGTTCGCCCCGGGTTGACGCGCGCGGCGACGGAATCCTTGAAGACGACCAGCCGGGCAATGGGCAGAATATCATGCGCCTTGAGCGTGTCTAGCAGCGCTTTGAGATTCGGGATCGTACCCATGCGCCCAGCGTTCGGAGTGATCTTGGGGTCACCCGATTTATAATTCAGGCCGAACTCATCTTTCAGATCCAGCACGAACGCATTCACTTCCGTCGAATCCGCCATCGCTACCAATTTCAGCATCCGTCGCGAGCTCTGGGCCGCGAAGCGGTTGACGTACAGGCCACGCACAATGGCTGTATCGGTCAGAAAGTGATTGGTGTCGCGGGCATCAGCCGCGGTAGTAACCTGGGAATCGGTGCCCACTGACCTGGCTGAATCCGTGCTGCGAGCCTCGCCAGCGACGCAACCGACAAAAGACAGAGACAACAAAGCAGGAAAAGGGCGCATTTTGATCGTGAAGGTGTGATTGATGGAGAACCAGGAAAAAGACGATTGCCTGGCCGCACTCGCAAAATACATTGACGACGGTTACCGAGCCGTTTGCCGTTTGCCGTTTGCCGCCTCGCGCCTCCCGCCTCCCGCCTCCCGCCTGTCTATATTCCTTTCACATGTCCCACTGGCGCACGCTCCCCCATGTTTTCCTTCTCCTCTGCGCCTGCCAGAGCGAGAATCTGCGCCGTAACGCACCACTGGCGAACTTCCTGCTCGTCGCGGGCGACTCTACTTTCTGGATATTTGAGGATTCCGGGGAGCTGCGAGTTCGTGGCTCGCCAATCCAGCTCGCGCGTGTGGACGGCAAGTTCTACGAACTGTACTCCACCGACGACGACCGAAGCTACTACGACGCCCTCCTCGTCGGACACCGCGTGTACCGTCGGGACATCCTGACGGGAGACTCGGCCATTGTCTTTGATGACACCACCATCGCGTCGCTTGCGCGTTGGTATGGCCGCGAGCATCCAGCGCGCCGCCCTCTCGAGTCCGACGAAGAGCCGAGCGAGGACCCGCACATTGACGTCGCAGGGGAAGTCGAGATTCTGGATCAGCTCGGACCGTATCTGTCATGGGAGTATCACGTCGATGGCAACATGATCGGCACGGGGGAATGGCACACGGTGCGCCGCGGTGTCGTCGACATTCGCACCGGCGCCGACGCGACTCTCCCGGAGCTCCTTGGA
>JBPCJT010000315.1:0-8435 GCA_051005015.1 Gemmatimonadaceae bacterium
CTTTATGCGGCACCAACGCCGCGACGAGAATCGCGAACGGCGAGTCATTTGGAATGCCAAGCTCGGCTAACTCGTCCCGGCTCGCTGGCTGGACGGCGCGATTCAGATCTACGCCGCTTGAAACGACCTCGATTCGCGCCCGGTCGATTCCGCTCTTTGCCAGGACATCAGCTACCGCACGAGAGATAGCGATGATTGCGTGCGCGCGACGATATTTCCACAGCGTTCCCAGATTCCTGCGCAGCGGAAAATCGACTCGGCGGGTCCCCACCATTTTCGCTGGCGTCAGCAGGATACTGAGTGACGCAAGCGCCACGGCGTGAGCGGTGTGCGCGTGCACGATCTGCACGCCCTCATTGGTGACCGTACGGCGCAACATGAACGCCGCGAGAGCGTCGGCCTCGGAAGCGGGCGCGCATGGAATGACCCTGAGCCCATTCCTAGCTGCACGAATCGCGAGGGGATCGCCAGGACGCGCCGCCACGAGCGAGTGGTGTCCGAGTCGCTCGAGTCCAGTCGCAAGCCAGAGAGCCTGCCGTTCTCCCCCGCGCCAACCGCGCTCGGTATCAATGTGCAGCACTGTGAGCGGAGCAGAGTTGCCCGACGTCACTCTGCAGGCGCTCCGCGTGCGCCAGTTGCACGATATTGAGGGTCGTTGTACATCTTGAACTGTCGGTACACCTTGGGTATTACGCGGCCGCTGGCAATATCGCTTACGAGCTGCGTCAACTCCATTGCGAGATCGTCCCGCTGCTGGCGCATAACGCCAACTCGCATTTCACAGTGCGAGCGGAAATCCGGAGTCGCATCCGGACGATCGGCCTGCTCCCGCATGTGAAAGATCTTGAGCTCGATGATGCTGAGCTTGTCTACCAGCCATCCGACGGTTTCAGCCATCGCTCGACGCCCCTCGTCCTGCACGCGCGGCAGCCAGCACTGCTTCGTCGATCCGCTCTATCAAATCGTTCCGCTTCTGATTGAGCTTGTCCACGCTCCGCTTGGCTTCGGCGACCTGATGATCGTCTTCCACTCTCGCTTTGTCTTCCTCGTGCCATAGCTCGATGTTGGTTTGCGCCAGACGCGCTACAAGCTGTCCTATCGATTGTTCCATGTCAGCTTCCCGTATTCACGATTGATGCCTCGTCTACTCCCCGCAGCAAGCCGCGTACTTTCGCCATAACATTTTCGGCGGATACGCCCGTGATCCCTGCATGCTCGCCAGCCGTGGCCCAATCCCTGGTGCGCATCACCGAGGCGCCGGGATCACGCACGATTATGGTGGTCGGAAGGCCTGGGTTCCAGGCGCCCGGATCCGTAGGTCCATAGATGGTGACTCTTGGAACGCCGAGTGCTGTCGCCATGTGCGCCGGCCCCGTGTCCCCCGACACGAGCACGCTGCACGAGGCAATGCCTGCCAGCAGGGTTCGAAGATCTGCCGTCTCCAGAACCACAGCGGAATGGCAGAGTGACCGCAGACGGGCCGCCATGGCCTCGTCCCCCGGATTCTGCAGAACCACCGGCACGACACCTTCCAGAGCGAGCGCACTCGCCAGCTCCGCGAAGCGCTCGACTGGCCATTGCCGCACCGGCTCAGTCACCGACAGAACCATTCCGACCCGGGGAACGGCCCGCTGAACCCCCGCTGCGCAAAGCAGGTCTTCCGCGCGCGTCCGTTCCTCCGCGGTAATCTCGAGTCGGGTAATCGGGGCGCCAACCGGAACGTTGAGCATTTCGAGAAAGCGCTGGCGCTCGCGCAGCACGTAGACGGTTCTTCCACCAGAGCGCGGAAGCGTGTGCGTGTAAAGCCAACTCCAGAAACCAATGTCCCAGCCGGCTCGCACGGGCGCACCGGACGCTCCTGCGAGCATTGCGGTTCTGGGATTCGACTGCACGTCGATGACCCAGTCGTAATTGCGGCTGCGGATATGGCGGAGCATCCGCACAGGGTGCTCCTTGTCGTAGACAATGAGCTTGGAGACAAGCGAATGTTGTCGGAGCAGCGGCTCCGCGGAGACACTCGTGAGAAAGTCGATCTCCGACTGCGCATGCGCGCGCCGGAGGTCGCCCAGTAACCCGGCCGTCAGAATCACGTCACCCAGCCTGCGGAGCTGGATTAGCAGAATGCGCCCCGGCCGCGCGATCATGCGCCCAATTCGCAACTGCGGGCGGCGCGCGAGCGCCAGCGGAAGCCGATTAACTTTCTGCGGTGATGCGAATACACGTTTTTACTTGTCTCGACCATTTGCCGAAAAACTACTTACTCTCGCCGGCGGCGGCAAAACATGCAGCCTGAGCGTATCCTCATTGTCAGTCTCGATAATCTCGGGGACCTGATATTCGCGTCTGCGCTCTTGCCACCCATCAGAGAACGCTTTCCAAATGCGGGCGTGACGGTATGGTGTAAAGCCTACACCGCTGAGCTCGCCCCCCTCATCCCTGGTGTCGATAAAGTTGTGGCGTCGGATCCCTTCTGGGATCGCGCGCCAGGACTCGGAAAAGGAACGCTGGGTCGCTTTACGCGCGCTGCGCTTACCCTGCGCACGGAGCGCTTCGATGTCGCCGTACTCGCTGCCGCCCCCTGGCGCACGGCCGCTGCGGTCGCTGCGCTCGGGATTCCCGCGAGAATCGGACTGCTTCGCTCCCGGAACCGACGGTTTTTGACACACCCGCTGCCGCCGGAGGACCGGACTCGACCCGTGCTCGAAGAGATGTGCCGGTTGCTGCAGCCATTAGGCATTGAGGCAACGGCGCTGCGATACCGGCTCGACAGTACCAGGCTCGAAGAGCGGCGCGTAGCACTCGCCGAACGGCTCGGGAATGCACCGCTCGTCGCCCTGCATGCCTTCGCAAGCAAGCGCAACAGATGCGTCAACCCCGGCGCGTGGATCACGGTCGCGGAGGCACTCGAAGCTCGTGGTTACAGACCCCTGTGGGTGGGGAGTTCCGCCGAGCTGACGGAATTACGCCAGATTGCGCGGGCCCGCTCTGGCTGGCTGTACGGCGACGATGCACTTGCCGGCTCACTGCTCGATGCGGCGGCCGCACTATCACTGGCCCGTCTTTTTGTCGGTCATGATTCCGGACCCATGCACATAGCGTCGGCGCTTGGTGTGCCAACGCTGGGAATCTTCGCCCCCGGGGAGCCGAACAGGACATTTCCACAGGGCGTTGGATCCTCTCGTGTTCTCTTTCGAGAAACACCGGAAGAAATTACCCCGGCGGCGATTCTGGCCGAGATAGACGCGCTTGGTATTGAAGCATAGCGAAAATTCAATGCGACGGCGGGCAGCGCCTCAGCAATCGGGCATGAAAGGCTGTCAGACCGCACCGGCACTCCTGCTTTCGACTTGCCGGATACGACCTGCAAGCATTGAAAGGCAGAGTATTCCTGAACGGTCGGGTTCAAGCAATCGCGGTACTCGCGGGTTTCAAATCATCCAGGACCGCGTCGAGTGCTTCAATTACCTCACGAGCCTCGATCTCCGATAAATTCGCACCCTCGGCCCACACCAGCCGGCCCGGCAGTCTGTACGGTGCGAACATCGCCATCCTGCGACGCAGCATTACTACCGCGGGCCGCCGGAACGCCGACGCCGCGTGTGCGATGCTGGTGTCAGGCGTGAGAACGAGGTCTGCCGTCGCCACCACCGCCAGTGCGCCCCGTAGACCGGTGATGAGCGCCTCCCCGCCACATGCCTCCGCAACCGTCTGGATGGACTGCGACTCGGCGGGTGTGCCCGTGACGGCTATGCATAACGCGATAGTGCGCTCCCGGACGCGGCGTAATACCTCCACAAATCGGTCGTCGGGCCAGCGGTGACGAGACTGCGCCGCAGAGAGATTGACGAGCAGACGGACGCCCGGGCCAACGCCCGTGGTGCGTTGGGCGATGTTTTGCCAGATCGACTCCGCGACAGCGCGCTCCTCGGGTGCAATGAAGAGCTCCGCACGCCAGTCGGTAGCGCTCGGATTGATTCCGAATGGCATGGCCGTCCGGCCTGACTGTTCCGCCACGTGCAGTAAGGGATCGCCCGGAGGAACGGAGTGAGTATAGATGAAATCATTGCTTCGTCCACCAACGCCAATCCGGTAGCGCGCACCCGTTGCAAGCATCAAGAGAACCGTGGTGAGCGACGGAGCTAACACCATCCCATCGATCACGGCATCGTATCGGTTGTTCCGGAGCTGCCTGACTAGAGCACGCCATGTCGACCGCCTGCGTTTCTCGAAAATCAAAACCGCGCCGACGTGCGGATTGCGATCAAGGACGACGGCATTCCCGGGCGATGCCAGTATGTCCAGCGTTATCGTCGGAGAAGACGCCGCAATCGCGCGAATGAGACCCGTCGCCAGGATCATGTCGCCGATGCGATCGTACCGCAGATAAAGTATGCGATACGGGCGAGCGCTCCAGTCAGGCGTTTCGCCTCGCTGAGTTTTTGGCAGCAACCTTGCGAGTGCACGCATCCAGAGCGCCTTCCACCATGCCTCCAGCCGCTTGAGATTCACGCGAGACTGTCAAGAACTGCGTCCAGCGCGCTTCTGGCGGATTCCACGGACAGAGATGCAGTCGTTCCGTCCGCCCCGCCTGGATTGCGACGAAGCACAAGCGCATTTTCGGCTGTTCCCGTGAGTTTTGCGAGTGGTGTCACGCGCAATTCCCGGAATCACGCACGTTGCCAAATACGTACTCCGCGCCAACGCGAAGCATCAACTCGGTCAGCCGGCGGAGTGACAACCCCATGACTGCGAAATAATCTCCCTCAATACGCTCGACAATTGTCGCGCCGTAACCCTGAATGCCGTACGCCCCCGCCTTGTCCGCCGGCTCACCAGTTTCAATGTACTTCCTGATATCGTCGTCCGTGAGCTCACGAAATGTGACGTCCACGATGTCTACAGCGGACTCCAGTCGGCCGTGCCGCGCCACAGCGATAGCCGTTCGCACCTGGTGCGTCTGTCCGCTCAGCCTTCGAAGCATTCTGGCTGCATCATGGTCATCGCGCGGCTTGCCAAGCACGTGCCCATCAATCACTACGATCGTGTCGGCGGCGATAACCAGCGCGGAGGGCTCCCGTAGCGCGACCGAGGCGCCCTTTTCGCGAGCCAGACGTTCCGCGTATGCGCCAGGCTCCTCGCCCGCAACGTAGATTTCGTCAACATTTGCCGGCATGACCTCATGCGCGATGCCGACCATGCGTAGCAAGTCGCGGCGGCGCGGCGAGCTGGAAGCGAGAACGACGCGCACACCGCCGGGTGGAGCCGCGCTGGAACGCATATCAGTGCCCGACACTTACACCAGCGGGAGTAACATACATGCGACCGGTGGAAGGTGTGGTGATCAAAAGCCCCGTACAAGCCGACCGAAGTCCTAGCGCTCCAGCCAGAGTGTCACGGGCCCATCGTTCACCAAGTCGACATGCATCATCGCGCCAAACTCTCCGGTCTCGACGGTGACACCTTGCCCACGCAGAAGAGCGATAAATCGTTCGTATAACGCCCTGGCCTGCTGGGGACGCGCCGAATCCACGAAGCTGGGCCGCCTCCCCTTATGGGCTTCTCCATAGAGCGTAAACTGGGACACGACGAGAATCGAACCCCCTACATTCTCGAGGGCGAGGTTCATCTTGTCGTCGGCGTCACCAAATACACGAAGCCCGATCACCTTATCCGCCATCCAAACCAACTGCTCTTCGCTGTCGCTATGCGTGAACCCGGCAAGAATGAGGAACCCGCGCCCGATTCTGCCGGTTACGCTTGGTTCTCCATTCAGACCTGGCACGCGCACCTCCGCACGCGCTACCCTCTGAAGAACTATCCGCATGGAAGGTAAGCTAGCTCTCACCCTGAAACGGAAAAGGCCCGGACCACCAACCGCGCCCGGGCCAATTCCGTCAACGACAACCAGGAGTCACCAATCGCGATCACTCCACCGTCACCGACTTGGCAAGATTACGCGGCTGATCCACGTCCGCACCGCGTTTGACGGCGATGTAGTACGCCAGAAGCTGAAGCGGCACGGATGCCAGCACCGGAGTGAACATATCAATCGTGTGCGGAATTCGTATTTCGTAGTCGAGCTTACCCACGAGTGCAGGCTCGTCCATGCTCGTCAAGGCGATCACGCGTCCGCCACGCGCTTTGACTTCCGCGACGTTCGACACGATCTTCTCGAAGACCGAGTCGTGCGGAGCGATGAACACAACCGGCATGTTCTCATCGATAAGCGCAATGGGCCCGTGCTTCATCTCGGCTGCCGGGTACCCCTCGGCGTGGATATAGCTGATCTCCTTGAGCTTGAGCGCTCCCTCGAGCGCCGCCGCGAAGTTGAACCCCCGGCCAAGATACAGGAAGTTGCTCGCGCTCTTGAACTCTTCGGCGATGGCTTCGATCGCCGGCGCGTTATCGAGAATCTGCTGAATCTGCCCCGGCAGAGCGTGCATCGCCTTGACGATCTCACGGCCGCGTTCGGACGAAAGATTTCGTAGCCGTGCAAGCCGCAGCGTAAAGAGCGCCAGCGCGCACACCTGACTTGTAAAAGCCTTGGTCGACGCCACTCCGATCTCCGGACCGGCGTGAATGTAGATACCCCCATCCGATTCTCGCGCAATTGTGGAGCCGACGACATTCACGATACCGAGAGCACGCGCACCCCGCCTCTGTGCCTCGCGCATCGCGGCGAGCGTATCCGCGGTTTCGCCCGACTGCGAGATAACGATGCAAAGTGTGCGATCGCTGACGATCGGATTGCGGTACCGAAACTCCGATGCGTATTCCACGTCCACTGGAATTCTCGCAAGCTCCTCGAGCATGTGCTCGGCGATCAGCGCGGAATGCCAACTTGTGCCACACGCGGTTATCACGATGTTCTCGAACTTCAGCAGCTCATCATCGGTCAGATTGAGACCACCGAGCTTCGCCAATCCTTCCTCGTCAAGCAGCCGGCCCCGCATGGTGTTCTCGATGCTCTTTGGCTGCTCGAAAATTTCCTTGAGCATGAAGTGCGCGAAACCACCGCGCTCGATCTGTTCGAGGTCCCAGTCGATTCGGCTCACCGTCTTGGTGAGGGTGGCGGAATTCATGTCGAGTATGCGATAACCAGTTCGCTCCAGGACGGCCAGATCCCCATCGTCGAGATAAATAACCTGACGCGTGTGCGCCAGGATAGCGGATACGTCGCTGGCAACGTAGTACTCCTGATCGCCAAGCCCAACGAGTAAGGGACTACCCTTGCGCGCCGCGACGATCTTGTCCCTGTCCGAGCTGGAGACAACGGCGATGCCGTACGTCCCGTCGACTTTCTCGAGCGCAGCCATGACGGCTTCTTCGAGGTTGTCGCTGAAAAATTCCTCGATGAGGTGGGCGAGCACTTCGGTATCCGTTTCAGAGCGGAAGACATGCCCCGCTTCCTCCAGCGCCTTGCGCAATGCAGTGGCATTCTCGATGATGCCATTGTGAACTACAGCGATCGACTCATCGCACGACACGTGCGGATGGGCATTGAAGTGCGTAGGGGCTCCATGCGTCGCCCAACGTGTGTGCGCAATCCCGAGAGTACCAAGCACAGGGTCACCGGCGACCTCGAACTCCAGCATGGCGATCTTCCCGGCAGCCTTACGAGTCTCCACCCCCTTGCCATTCATGATCGCAACGCCAGCGGAGTCGTACCCGCGATACTCCAGGCGTTTCAGTCCCTCGATCAAAAGAGGCGCGGCAGTGCGCGACCCCACATATCCAACGATTCCACACATTTCTTTATGGCCCCTGCGAACGGTTGACTGCCTTTACAGGAGAGCGTCGAGCGGCTCGCGCGTGCGGGAAATCAACACCCGCGCTGCATCCAATGTCGGCGCCTCAGCAATTACTCGTACTATCGGTTCGGTTCCGGACGGTCGAACGTGTACCCACCGATCACTCCAGGAAAGCCGAAGTCCGTCCTGCGTATCTGCCTCCGCTTCTGGAAAACTCGATTTTAACGCCGCGTAAACACTATCCAGCGACCCCTCTGGCCGGTCGAGCTTCTCCTTCACAATGCTATATCGCGGATAACGTGCAATTACCGCCGAGA
Organism: Gemmatimonadaceae bacterium; assembly: GCA_051005015.1. Lineage (GTDB taxonomy): Bacteria > Gemmatimonadota > Gemmatimonadetes > Gemmatimonadales > Gemmatimonadaceae > JACMME01. The sequence continues at coordinate 8,069 of JBPCJT010000315.1, forward strand.
GCGAAGCATCAGCATCGAGTAACATCTGTAGTATCAACGCCACACCTACAGGCGCATCCCGTCCAAAGTGAAGCTCAGCCAAGATCACCCCGCCGTTCCCTTCACCGCCAATCGCGGCACCTTCGGCACGCATTCGCGTGGCTACGTTCACCTCACCCACAGGTGCTCTAATCACCTGCGCGCCAACCTCAGCCGCCACGTCATCTAATATCCGGCTTGTAGACAGGTTGGTTACCACCGGACCACCATGGCGCTTTAACACCGCGCCCGCCGCGAGAGCTAGCGTGTAGTCTTCCCCGATCGCCCGTCCAACCTCAGAAACGAGAGCTAACCGGTCCACATCGGGATCAGTCGCGAAGCCAATTTC
>JBPCJT010000316.1:0-11402 GCA_051005015.1 Gemmatimonadaceae bacterium
GCGTGAGTGCGGTGCCATTGTCGTCGCGCTTGACACACCCAGCGGAGTGGACGCCACTACCGGTGAGGCGCAGCATGCGGTCGCCGCCGATTTGACGCTCACATTCGGCACCCTCAAGCGAGGACTGCTCGTCGCGCGCCAGCAAACTGGACGCATTGCTGTGCTGGACATCGGACTGGGTGATAGCGGCGACGATGACGGCGCTCCCCGGCTCGTAACTGCTGCGTGGGTTCGTGCCACCGTTCCAGCCATCCGCGCCGACTCGCACAAAGGCTCCCGAAAGAAGCTCGCCATAATTGGCGGAGCGGCAGGTATGGCGGGAGCGCCGCTGCTTGCGGCGCGAGCCGCGATGCGAAGCGGAATCGGGATGGTAAAGCTCGTGGTGGCGCCGGAGTGCGTTTCGGTGGTGCAGGGTGCGGAGCCCTGCGCACTCGCCAGCGATTGGCCCTCGAACGCCGAGTCGCTTTCCAATGCTGTTCTCGGTTGGGCGGACGCCGTGCTCCTGGGCCCGGGGCTGGGGGAGACGCCTTTCGCGCGAGACCTTGTGGAGCGCGTTCTACGGGAGTGGCGCGGGCCCGTGATTGTCGACGCCGATGCGCTCAATGCATTCAAGGGAAACATGAGCGCGCTCGGCGCATTGCTGGAGGGACGTCCTTCGCTGCTCACACCGCACCCCGGGGAAGCGTCGCGTCTGACAGGCGCATCGGTAGAGGAAATCCTGGCGCGGCGTTTCGAGGTTGGCGCCGAAATCGCTCGTGCCACCAATTCGGCGGTGCTTCTCAAGGGAGTTCCGTCAATCGTGACTGGCATGGATGGTACGCGAATGGTCAGCGCTTCGGGAACGCCGGCGCTCGCAGTAGCCGGAAGTGGCGACGTGCTCGCCGGAGTCGCGGCCACCCTGCTCGCGCAGACCGGGGATTCTGTCGCGGCGGGTGCGTGCGCGGCGTGGGTGCATGGCCGAGCCGCGGAACTGTCCATGCGAGGGCGCGCGGTTCGAGGAGTGACGCTCGACGACGTGATTCATTCTCTCGGCGACGCGTGGAATTTTTCTGAAGACGCACCGGTTTATCCCGTTATCGCCGAACTGCCGGCTGTCTCCGGCCTGGCATGAAGAGCGTCGCGGCAGCGTTGTGCGTGATGCTCGCTGGTTGTGCGTCAGGAGGCGGCGGCGATCCGGAACTCGGTGGTGGTGGTCGCGCCGGCGGATCGTTCCGAAGAGACGACCGGGTGCTCATTGGGGAATCCAATGAGATCACGGGGATCGCTGTCTCGCAACGCATGGTCTTCGCCACCACGCGAGATGCGTTGCTGATTCTCGATAAGCAGTTTGGCAGTTGGTCTGCACCCGTTACGGCCCTCGACGGCTATCCAGGCGGTCCCGTAACCGCGATGGCGGCGGACCCCATCGATGACGGTGTCTGGATCGGTACGCTCGGCGGAGTCGTGTACTATCGGCCCCTGCTCGACATCCTCACCACGGCCACGGTGGCGGGAACGCCCGGTGCGATCATCTTCGACGCGCGCGACCCGCTCGTGGGTGCGTACGTCGGCTCAGCCGCTGGTTGGTCGCTCGTGACTCGCACGGGGAACGTAACACCCGTGGAGCGCTCCCTTCTGCCACCGCCAGGCGCACGGATTCAGTCGTCCAATCTCAATGATGTGTACCGCGAGTATCCCGCGCTGCAGAATTTTCTTCCAATGCTGCTGCGTGATGCGCAACTTCAGGCCTGGCCCGTGAGCACCGGCACAAAGGCACGGGGATCGAGTGAGGTCTGGGTAGGGACGCGGGGGAACGGTGTATACCGTGTCGACCCTCTTTTCAATCGCGCCGAGCACTTTCCGTTCGGGCTGCTGGACGAAGGTATCGGAGCACTTGCCGCCGCCGCTGATGGAATCTGGATCGCGGGCCTGGGCACCGGATCTTCGGCGCGATCGGGCCTTTCATTTGGCAGTACGGATTTACGCCGGTGGCGCTGGGTGGAGGGTTCGCTCTCGCGTCCATTTCGCGGTGCGCGTGCGTACGACCTGTCGGTGAGGGCGCGCTCCGCGTGGGTCGCCACCGACCGCGGCGTGTTGCGAGTGGAGACGCAGAACGACAACGATGTGCGAGTATGGTCTCTGGGCAACGGATTGCCGGATGATCGTGCTCTCTCGCTTGCGACCACAAGCGACGGCGCATGGGTGGGAACGGCGCGTGGACTTGTCTTCATTACGGACTCGCTTGGCAGGCGCAGTGCCCCTCGATCGGCGGTAAGCGCTACCATAGCTATCGGCACACCCGTGCGCGCCTTGCTGCTGACCGGAGACACGCTCTGGATTGGAAGTGACGCCGGCCTGCTTGTAATGGCGTCCGGGGATTCCGGACCGCGTCGTCCCGCCGCCGCGGCAACGGAGCCCCGGCTTCGGCGCCCCATTACAGCGCTTGCGCGCAGCGATTCAGAGGTTGTCGTAGCCACCGCCGACGATCTCCTCCGGATTTCCACGTCGGGTGAAATAATGTCTCGCTACCAGGCGGTAAGCCTCTCGCAGTTGCGCGGCGTAACGGCCGTTGCGATTGATACCAGCACCATCTGGATTGCTGGCAGAGGCGGCCTGCTGGTGATAACTCGTAGTGCCGGAACACCTCGCTTTCTTGCCGCTCCAGGGGAGATCCCCGGCGAAGCGTACGATGTTCTTCTAACTCGTGACTACGCGTGGATCGCAACCAGGAATGGCCTCCTGCGCATAAGCCGGTTAAGGGATGGGACACCCCGGTGAGCGTTGACATTGCGCTCGGTGACGGCATGGAGTTCGATCTCATTCGTGCGATGTGCTCTCGTTGGGGCAGCCGCGCTGAGGGTATTGGAGACGACGCCGCGGTCCTCGATTTCCCTCCCGGCGAGCGACTTGTAATCAGCACTGATGCTTCCATCGAGAACGTTCACTTCCGCCGCGGTTGGCTTACACCCGAAGAAATTGGCTACCGGGCGGCCACCGCGGCGTTTAGCGATCTGGCCGCGATGGCCGCGACGCCATTCGCCGTGCTGGTAGCGCTGTCTGTGCCTGAAGAGTGGCTCACTCAACTGCTTGCGCTTGCGGATGGAATTGGGGAGGCAGCGAACGCTGTGGGCGCCCGCATAGCAGGCGGCGACTTGACGCGGGCCGGCGAGCTCGCCATCGGTGTGACAGTGCTCGGCCATGCGCGAAATGTGCTCAGTCGCGCGGGTGCCGGCGTTGGTGATGCGATATTTGTCACCGGCACGTTCGGAGGGCCGGCTGCCGCCGTGCACGCACTCCAGACCGGCGACACGCCTGGTACATGGGCGAGGGAGCGTTTTGCTCGTCCTCAAGCGAGGGTGCGAGAGGCACGCTGGCTCGCCGATCATGGTGCTCGCGCCGCTGTCGACATATCCGATGGCCTGCTCGCGGATCTGGGTCACGTCGCGCACGCCAGCGGTGTAAGGATCGCTGTCAACCTGGATACGCTGCCAGTTGGGGACGGAATGGATGTCCTGCAGGCGGCGAGTGGAGGCGAAGAGTTCGAGTTGGCAGTCACCGCTCCGGACGATCTCGACGCTGCGAAGTTTACGCGCGAGTTCGGCTTGCCACTCTCGCGAGTGGGTGTGATTGAAGCGGGAGATGCGTGCGTAGACGTCACGTATCGCGGTGCGCGCGTTGCGTCTCCAGTTGGGTGGAATCACTTTTCATATTAATGCGAACCGTTCTGGTATATCTGGCACTGGCTGGTCTGACTTTCTCGGTGGCCCTCTTCGTGGTTATTGCGACGACGCTCGGCTTCAAGGTCAAACCCAACGGTCTGCTGGAGCGAGCGCCGGGATTTTTCTCGCGCTGGGTAATGCGTGCAGCCGGCTCTCCGATCCGCGTAAATCATGCGCAGCACATCGTTCCCGGCGAAGCGCGCATATACGTGTCGAATCATGTGAGCTGGTTCGACGTCTTCGCGCTGGCCGCCATCATTCCGCGCTTTCGTTTCATTGCAAAGAAGGAGCTTCGGAAGATTCCCGTTTTCGGGCGCGCAATCAGCAAGGTTGCGGCAATCTTTATAGATCGCCAGAACCGGAAGGCGGCCTTCGACGCATATGAAGACGCCGCTTCGCAGGTGAAAACGGGGATCTCCGTCATTGTGTGCCCGGAAGGGACGCGCGGCACCTCATATCGGTTGCGACCCTTCAAGAAGGGGCCATTCGTACTGGCCATCGCGTCGCAGGCGCCGGTCGTTCCGTGCGTGGTGTATGGGACGCGGGAAATTCAACCGAAGGGCGCGATTCGCGTCCGTGCCGGCGTAGCTGAAATCACCCTGCTGGAGCCCGTTCCTACCGCTGGGCTGACGTACGAGGACCGGGACAATCTCATGCAAACCGTCTGGAACCGCATGGCCGCGGAGCTGGAGCTCCGTCACGGCATTCACAGCTCCGGCGCAGCGATTGACACAAGCCCGCCATCGGCGTAACTCGTGGGCACCCTCAGATGCATGGTAAGCCAGGTCATGCATCCACGACCGCACATGTGGTACTCCTGAGTCCGCAACCCGCAACCCTCTTCAATGCCAATCATAGCCGCCATCTCCGCCCGCGAAATCCTCGATAGCCGGGGCAACCCTACCGTCGAAGCCGACGTTCTGCTCGAGACCGGAGAGCTTGGCCGCGCCTCCGTGCCGAGCGGCGCCTCTACCGGAGAGCATGAGGCGAACGAGCTGCGAGACACCGGCAGTGCACGCTACCTCGGTAAAGGGGTGCTCAGGGCCGTGCAGGCAGTTGAGGAGAAGATTGCACCCGCATTGAAGGGAATGCTCGCGACAGACCAGTTGGGAATCGATCGAGCGATGATCGAGCTGGACGGAACTCCCAACAAGTCCAAGCTCGGCGCGAACGCGATACTTGCAGTTTCGCTTGCGACCGCGCGCGCGGCCGCGAGCGAGGTTGGCCTGCCGTTGTACCGTTACCTCGGCGGTCCACTCGCGCGGACGATGCCGGTTCCAATGATGAACATTCTCAACGGAGGAGCGCACGCGACCAACACCGTCGATTTTCAGGAGTTCATGATCGTCCCGGTCGGGGCTGAAAGCTTCAGCGAGGGACTACGCATGGGCGCGGAGGTTTTTCACGCGCTGAAAAAGGTGCTCGTCAAGCGAAAGCTTGCGACCGGCGTAGGCGATGAGGGCGGATTTGCCCCCGATCTGCAAAACGATGAGGAAGCGCTGCGGGTGATCATCGAGGCGATCGAGAAGGCCGGGTATAAGCCGGGTACCGAGATCGCGCTGGCGCTCGACGTTGCCGCTTCAGAGCTGTATAGCGTTGGCGAGTACACGTTCAAGAAAAGTGGCGGGGCCAAGCGAGATGCAAGCGGGATGATCGACCTCTACACGCAGTGGCTGGACGACTATCCCATCGTGTCCATTGAGGACGGGCTCGCCGAGGACGACTGGGACGGCTGGGAAGCTCTGACGAAGGCTCTGGGCGATCGGGTTCAGCTGGTTGGAGACGACCTGTTCGTGACGAATACCGAACGGCTCGCCAGGGGGATCGAGCGCCATATCGCGAACTCCATTCTGATCAAGGTGAATCAGATAGGAACGCTGACGGAAACATTGGAAGCGATCGAGATGGCGCGCTCGGCGGGATATCTCTCCGTGATTTCGCATCGGTCCGGCGAGACCGAGGACACATTCATCGCGGACCTCGCCGTCGGCACGGGAGCGGGGCAGATCAAGACCGGCTCGGCGTCGCGCACGGACCGTGTGGCGAAATACAATCAGCTGCTGCGCATAGAGGAGCAGCTTGGAGACGCCGCGGAGTATCCCGGAGGAGCGATCTTTGGAATGTGATCTGGTTCGAGAGGCGGGAGGATAAGGGAGAGTGGCGGTTCGAATGAAGCGCCCGCAATCTCATAAGGGAGCGCGAGCACGTGGCAACCATGACGCAGGTGCGGCGCACGCTGGTGTGCCTGCGTGAGGAGCTTGGAGACAATGACCTTCCATGCCCTGCGCCGCTAGCGCCCGCGTGCGGAAGGAGTGTGAATACTGGCTATGGACCGCCTTGATCGATCATGCACGCGGGCGGCGAAACCATAAGACAAAAAGCTCGGCTGTGAAGCCGAGCTTTTTGCCAACCCACTCTCTTGGAATCGTTACTTGCCGTCGCGGGCCGCGTCTCCCGGCATTGCGCGTTCGACGCGATCCCACGCATCGCGTGCAGCCGCCTTGATATCCTGCCAAGCGGAATTTGACTTGCCCTTCGATTTGTCCCAGCCGCGCTCCAAATCGCTCTCCACGTCGTTCCATTTCTTTCCACGATGCTGCTGCTTTGACTCGTAGCCGTACTTGTAAGCCGGCTCGTAGAAATCGTACGACCGGTCGGATTTCGCATACGGGCGAGAGCTAAAATTGCCACGCCAATAGCTGTCTTCGGTGGACCAGTCAGCGCCCGTGTGACCGCTGCCGCCAGTTCCTCCCATACCTGTGGCGTCTCGGTTGTCTGCCATAGTAAGTCCCTCCAGATAATGAGCGCAGTTTAAACCCAGCACTTGCGACGCAACAACACTGCACGGAAAATGCCACATTTACACCTTTGTGCGCTGGCGCACAATGCGCCGTCGATCCTGGCGGCCTCGCGGAATTCGATGCCACTGGTCGCCTCCACCGCACGAGCTCCGCGGCAGACTCGGCGTTCCCAGGCGCACGAATCCGTCCCAACGGAGTGGAGCTTCTTCCCGCTATCGATCGAGGTGCTATCATTCGTGATAGATGCCGACCAGCCTCCGACTTGGTCCGTACCGATTCTTCTTCCGCTGGAGACCGAGTCTTTTTGGAATGAGCGATGGTGCGATGACGTGGCACGCATACCGCCAGTGCCGCACGTTCGGTGCAAGATGTACCCAGCGCTGCTCGCTTCGTAGCATGCACCGAGCTGACCGTGTGGCGAAATCCAATCAGTTGCTGCGCATAGAGGAGAAGCTCGGATGCGCCGCGGAATATCCGGAGGGGCGACCGTTGGAATGTGATACAGCGCGGGAGGCGGGAGGAGGGAGGCGGGAGGATACAGGAGAGAGGCGATTCGAATGAAGCGCCTTCTTTTGGCGCTCGGGATTCTTGGCGCCCTCGTTTTTGCGGTGGAGGGAGGCGAGTACGGTACGAGCGACCTGCTGCGCCAGCGCTCTCGGCAGCGCAAGCTGGAGAGAGCGATCGATTCGCTGGAGCGCGAAGTGGATTCGCTGACGCTGGCGAAGCGCGCCATCCTCACGGATCCGGCGGCGCAGGAGCGCGTCGCGCGCGAGGAGTTCGGAATGGTGCGTGGGAGCAAGGAAATCCTGTACCGATTCGCGGAGCCCACGGATAGCGTCGCGCCTTGACGGAGATGCAGCGCGGCGTATATTTGTTGGACTGGCGCGGGGTGGAGCAGCCTGGTAGCTCGTCGGGCTCATAACCCGAAGGTCGCGGGTTCAAATCCCGCCCCCGCTATGAAAAAAAACGACGGCCGGGCCCATGGGTCCGGCCGTTCGTGTCGGAGGGCGACGCGGTTATTTATGGATAGGGCAGGGTAGCTCAGCCGGTTAGAGCACGGCACTCATAATGCCGGGGTCGCGGGTTCGAGTCCCGCCCCTGCTATTGGTGGGCCAATCACTTAGGGGTGGTTGGCTCATGCTGTTTCTAGATGAGGTACCACCCACGGTACCTTTCTCTGTGAGTTTTGCGTTTTCAAGGTCCTGCAGCGCGGCTATCAGCTCCCACTTGTCACGCTCCTGCTGGCTCGGCATGAACCTGCCGTACACCTTGAGCACGAGCACCGCGTTCGCGTGACCGAGCTGCCTGGAGATGAGCTCCGCCGGCGTGCCCGCTCGGGCTGCTCGAACGGCGTAGGAATGTCGCTGGTCTCTCAGCTGATAGTCCTCGATACCGAGTCGCTCGCACGCCTCCCTGTGCGCGTCACCAGCGGTCCAGCGGTCGATGCCGGGGAAAAGAAAGTCGTTGGGCCGAAGTCCCCGGGAATGGTCCTCAACGTACGGCCATGCCCACTCCGCCACGCGCACTATGCGGTCCCGCGCATGCGTTTTGGTTCCCGCCGCTCTGATCTCCCTACGCTCAAGGTCGACGTCACGCCGGCGCAGACTTACTGCGACGCTGACTTCGATCCCACTGCCGCCAAGGAGGGCTGACAGGACGCCGAATCTTTCCTCCTGCGAGTTGGCCAGGCGCTTCATCTCGGGAACATCGAGGTACCGGATCCGCGGGGGATTCGCTACTGGTGCCTCCACCGATCGCATGGGATTCATCGAGAGAAGCTTCGCGCGCACGAGGTACCTGCAGAAGCCGGACATCGCCGCGTGCGCCTTCCGCCTGGTGCTCCGGCTCGCGGGGTAAGCAGAGAGCCAGGCGTCGAGCGCGTCAGCGGTAAAGCTCGAGCGGAAGTAGGGGGCGCCGAATCCGACGAGTGAGCGAACCATGTGCTCGTAATGCTGCACCGTGTCTGGCGCAACCTTCTCCCGGATCCGGTCGAGCCAGATCGCGACATGCGGCTCGAGGTCAACGTCGTGCAGCTGCGAGCGCAGCCTGTCGAGTTCATTCCTCGAGTAGGCGTCGAAGAGAAGGCCAAGCGAGAGCGCACCGCTAGCGACGCGCTCGAGCAGCGGCCAGTCACGGTGACCTTTGGGACCGAGGACAGTGAGCATGCGCTCGATCGCGATCGCGGTGGGTTTGTGCGCCGTGCCCGTCGAGCGCTTGACCCAGCCGTGCGGTGTGGGCACGGCTACAAACCACGATGTGCGGTTCTTCCGGCGATAGACCATTCAGGTGACCCTCACGACTACCCGTTTAGTGTTACGGTTCTCAGCCCACGCTTTGACGTCGGCGGGATCGTAGCGAACCATTTCGTGTCCTTTTGCTCCATTTCCGGGGAGCAGCACTTTCGGGCAGTCCGACTCCCGAAGATAACGTGTTGACACTCTGAGGAAATACGCGGCCTCGGATTGGGACCACAGCCGATCGTTGGGCAGCGAGCCAGCCACCGACGTTCGCAGTGTTCGGGTGTTCGGATTCGGGACGCGGGATTTCATGAGTCTTCCTGAATCGCCAGGCGCTCTGCTGATGCGTATTCACGGTCAGCAACACTGTCGGTGCTGCCATGCTGCCACCCCTCTAAAGAGAGGGGATGGCTGGCAGTACCTTGGCCCGTACTGCCTGGCAGTACTTTGGCAGTACTTTGGCAGTTGGCAGTAAGTACCTTGTCCCCTTCGGGTGTTACGCTGTAGACATCGCCAAGTGGGCCCGCCCTGCGATCTACGTATCTCATTGTGATAAGGCGACTTCGGCAGCGATAAAATGTGCGTTCTTTCAGCTCGCTGGTCGCGAGCCACGTTGTGGTGGAGACGCCAGCCGTTGGTTTCGTTTCTGCCAATGCCACGAGCGCCTCAAGGTCCTTTTCGGTGAGTTCGGAAGAGGGGTACTGCCACGGCGTGTTGGCAGTAACAAGGGCGCAAGAATCTTCGGAGGGTACGAGGTCGAGAGTGAAGGATTTAAAGTGCTTGGCGTCCTTCATTTTTGCGCACGAAACACTCAGTCGCTGGCCATCCCGTTTGAGAGCGATCATCGCATCGGCCGCGCCGCGAAGGGCAGTGGAGCCGCGTTCGGATTCGCTATCCCTTCGGGTGTGATGCAGTGCAAAAACGGTGGCGTTGGTTGTGCGGCGAATGAAGTCCATTGCGTCGACCGCGAGTCCCATGTCACGAGCACTATTCTCATCGGCTCCAACCATGCAACGCGCCAGCGTGTCAAGCACGATGAGGACCGGCTGGATCTTGTGCTCGCTGAGGGCGGTGAGGAAATCTCCAACCCTCGCAGTGAGGAGAAGGTTGACAGGTTCGGTGAGGAAATGCACTCCCGCCAGGCCAGAGACACCATGCAATGACTTCCATGCTGTAACACGCGCAGCGATCCCGGCGCTTCCCTCCGCTGCGACGTACACTACGGGACCCTGCCGCATCACCGTGGCGCCCGCGAAGTCGCGGCCGGTAGCGATGCTCAAAGCCAACGACATTGCGAAAAAAGTCTTCGCGCTTTCGGGGGGGCCGTAGCCCGTCACGCACGCGTTCTCGGGGACGATGTCACGGACGAGCCATTCCAGCGGTGGCAGGTCTTGAATCTCCACATCCGACAGGAATCGAAGGGCCTGCTGGGACGGCGGGAGGTCGACACCCGACTCGCGCTTCTCGTCGTCAGGCGCTTCGGCCTTCGCTGCTGCCAGCGGGCGGATTGTTTGGGTCACGCTCATCGACTCGCGCGCCAACGACCTGCCTCAAGTTGTTCCTCGAAATTCAGCGCATGGCGCCTTTGTTCCGTCGGTACGAGGGAAAGCACGGACCGCCCGGAGTCGGCCAATCTTGAAGATCCATTTCGCGCGTCAGCTTCGGCCATGATGGAGAGTTCGTCGCCGCGCTCGTGGAAGAGCTGGTCAGCCCGGCGCCCGAGCTCAAGATCGAGGCTGGGCCGGATACGGAGATGAAAGCGGCCGAGCCCCTTGGCGTCGTTGGCGATCGCGATGCGCCAGAGTTCTTGTAACTCGAGCGGGAACGCTGATGCGGGAACTGCCTGGAGGATCTGCGCGTCTTCGCGCCGCCAGAGCGCGGCCATGACAATTCGCCGCGCTATCACTGGTGAGAGAGTACTCATATACCTTCGTCGTCCCCGCGCGTTGATCCGGCGAGCAGGGCAAGTTTCTTCCAACCTCGATGCAGTTCGTCGAGGGTAACTGCATTTTTGTGGCTCTCGAGCCGGGCACCTGAACGCCACACCCGGCGCAGAAGGCGAACACCGGCGATAGCGATGCCTGCACAGTGCTTGACCTGCTCCATTGTCGGGACCGTCCTTTCGCGGCGCGCCGTCGCCACGCGAGAGTCCTTCTCGGACAAGTTGAAGTAGTCCGCGTCGGAATACCGAAGGCGGGACCTGTAGCCCGGTTGCCCGGCGAGCCAGATAAAGAACCGCTTCAGGTGGGACAGCGTTGCGTGTAGAGTCGCCTTGCTGAGCTTTTTTCCGCTCGCCTGGCCCTCTTGCGCTGCGAGGCGGTTCTTGAAGGCAACCGCCTGCTCGAAATGTTCTACCCTGGCAAAACTCCGACTTCGCGGGGACGGCCCCCGATTCGTTAAAATCGGCGCGGCAGGGCGAGCCCTGTCACCGCAGCAACATCGCGGTCCGTCAGCAGTTGCGTGATTGAAGCGGATGGTGTCTTCATCGTTTCCTCGGGTTTGGTCGGTATCAGAAACGATAGGGGTGCGTCGTACTTGCAGGAACTCCGCAGATAGCGCTATAATGCGCTACATGTGTGCGCGCTAAATAGCGCACCAGGTTACACCCGGAGAGTGTATGCCCGGAGAGTCCAAGCCTAAGCGAACTCACAAAGTGCGGCGCAAAG
>JBPCJT010000317.1:0-13783 GCA_051005015.1 Gemmatimonadaceae bacterium
CGCCAGGGCGTCGACATGCGCGGACGCGGCGCCCCGCCGGCGGAGAAGCGCTTGCGCCGGCGCGCGCATTGGCGCGTCGAGCGTGTCCACCCGCCGCGCAAGAAGATCAAAGCCCTGCTCCGTGGCACCGCGCGCCGCATCCGCCCACGCCGCAATGTGGGCGTCACCCACGCGCACCGGCGCAAACGCAGGATCGTCGGCAGCGGACGACAGCGCCTCGTGAAGTTGACGCGTCACACGGCCAAGCTCGCGCGCCTCACCCGCGAAGGGATTGGCGGGGGAATCATCCTCCGCCGTGAGATACTCGCGTGCGCGAAAGAGGGCGTGCGCCCACGCGTCCGTGGCGCGAGTGGCATAGCGCGCAAGCATCCCGGAAACGCTTGCGCCAACCGCGCTCTCGAGACGTATTGAGCCGAGCAGCTCGGGGGTGTTTCGGAAGGTGGTTCGAGTGGTGAGAAATCGGGCGATTTCCACATCAGGGTGCTCGCCCACCTCCAGCTTCCGAAAAAGCTTGAGGATCTCCGACTCGCCGTACACGATCGATGTATTGCTTTGCTCAGTCTGTCCAAGGCGTGACGTGGCCGGCACTACGCGCGCGCTGGACCCGACAGGCTCGAACACCCAGCTTCCATCCGTCGCATCGAGCACCGACCCATTTCCAAGCAGCTCTCCCACACCCCCCCGGAAGCGCGCGTCTTCGGTCGCGTCCATGACAATACCGCACTCACCGCTGCTTACAACGTGAGCAAGCACCCGCGGAGACACCGAACTGTCGCCGATTCTGGTTGGCAACACGATGAGCGGCAACTGGTACCAGGCAAGCTCACACGATCCCTCGAAGCTGACCTCGAGCACTGACATGGCGCCGGCGCCCACAGAAAGCGGAAATGGCGCGACGAACCTGAACAGCGCGGATGCGATCTTTCGCCCCTTGGCGCCGAACCAGCGACGAGCGCCCAGCCAGTTCTCGAGATGCCGGATGGGTATGGCGGCGAGTGATTCGGCTGTAAGCGCCGCCTGCAACCCTCCACGCACTTCGATGGTGGGTGCCCCCGGTAGCGTCGTGCGCCGTTCTTCCTTCAACCAGGGGGCCTGAGCTCGAGCCAGAAAAAAGCGTGCGGACTGAGAGTGACGAAGTAGGGCTTATCACCAATTCTGGGGAACTCGATCTTGCCGAACAACTCCACGGGAACCCAGCCGGCGAAGCGCTCGAGCCCGATCTCCACGGGCTGCACGAAGCGGGACAGGTTGCTGACGCAGAGAATTGTCTCGTTCTCGAGTTCCCGCAGATAGACCAGCACCTTTCTGTTGTCAGGAAGCAGCATCTCGAATGAGCCGCGCCCGAATGCCTTGTACCCCTTGCGCACTTTTATGAGGCGGCGCATCCAGCGAAGCAACGACGTCTGAGTTCGCTCCTGCGCATGGACGTTGACCCCCTGATAGCCGTACGGTGCGTCGACGATGAGAGGGAAGTACAGCGCGGCGGAATCGGCGTCGGAGAAGCCGGCGTTCCACGACCCGCTCCACTGCATGGGCGTGCGCACGCCGTTGCGATCGCCGAGGAAGACGTTGTCTCCCATGCCGATCTCATCCCCGTAGTAGATGATGGGGGTGCCGGGCATTGAGAGGAGCAGCGCGTTCATCAGCTCGATCTGGCGCCGCCCGTTGTCCAGCAGGGGAGCGAGACGCCTGCGGATGCCGACATTGATGCGCATCCGCGCATCCCTGGCGTACTCGTTGTACATGTAGTCCCGATCCTCGTCGGTCACCATCTCGAGCGTGAGCTCGTCGTGGTTGCGCAGAAAAATGGCCCACTGGCACTCGCTCGGAATTGGCGGAGTCTGGGCAAGTATCTCGACGATGGGGCTCCGGTCTTCCCTGCGAAGCGCCATGTACATGCGCGGCATCAACGGAAAGTGAAACGCCATGTGGCATTCGTTGTTATCGCCGAAGTACGGTATCACGTCGGTGGGCCACTGGTTCGCTTCCGCGAGAAAGATCCTCCCGGGAAACTCCTGGTCGAGCGCGGCCCGCAGCTTCTTGAGGACTACATGCGTCTCCGGAATGTTCTCGCAATTCGTGCCCTCACGCTCCACCAGATACGGGATCGCATCCAGGCGGAGTCCATCAACGCCCATGCGCAGCCAGAATTGCATTGCATTGATAACCGCATCGAGAACGGCCGGGTTGTCGAAGTTCAGATCCGGCTGGTGATTGAAGAAGCGGTGCCAGTAAAACTGCTGAGCGACGGGGTCCCAGGCCCAGTTCGAGTTCTCCGTGTCCGTAAAGATGATCCGCGCGCCACTATACTTGTTTGGGTCATCGCTCCAGACGTAGAAGTTTCGCTCGGGCGAGTTCTTCGGTGCGCTACGCGCCCGCTTGAACCACGGGTGCTGATCGGAGGTGTGATTGATCACGAGCTCCGTGATTACGCGAATGCCGCGCCTGTGTGCCTCGTCCAGGAACTGCTTGAAGTCGGCCACACTGCCGTACTGCGGATTGATGGCCTCGTACTCGGCAATGTCGTATCCGTCGTCCCTGAGTGGTGACGGATAGAACGGCAGAAGCCAGAGCGCATTGACGCCCAGCGATTCGATGTAATCGAGCTTTGTGATCAGTCCCTGAATATCGCCGTAACCGTCGCCATTCGAGTCCCGGAAGGCCTTGATATGGGTCTGGTATATGATCGCGTCCTTGTACCACTGGTCCATGTGTCGCCTTATCAGGGTTGTCGGAGCCGCTGCACGGCTTATCGCTCAAGGCGAAAGAGATGTCCGGGCTGAAGCAGGGGGTCCAGCCTTACGTAGTTCGCCGAGCCTCGCCACGTAAAGTGTGAACCAGCAAGCAGATCGTGCACGCGGTAATACTCGCTATTGCCAATGCCCAGTGCTTCGAGCGGGACATGCACCGTCGATTCCTGCGTATTGTGCGGATCCACGTTGACGACAACAAGAATATCATTGCCCGGAAAATGCTTGGCATAGACCAGGATCTTGTCGTTGTCCGACGCGCCGAAAGTGAGATTGTCGTGCAGCTGCAGCGCGCGGTTTTCCCGGCGGATTGCATTGAGGGCGGCAATGTCGGCGTTGATGTTCCCCCTGGCATCGCTCAGCCTCGCCTTGAGCTGGTATTTCTCGGAGTCCAGATACTCCTCGCTGCCTTCGCGCACGGGCACATTCTCGCACAGCTCGAATCCGCTATAAATACCGTATACCGGCGATAGCGTCGCCGCGAGAAGAAGCCTTGCGCGAAACGCGCTGCGTTTCCCACGCACCAGGTACTCGTGCAGTATGTCAGGGGTGTTGGCGAACAGATTTCCGCGATAGTACTCGAGCACCGCATTACTGGCGTACTCCTCCATGAACGTACGCAACTCCCAGGTGGTGTTCTTCCACGTGAAGTGGGTGTATGACTGGGTGAAGCCCAGTTTCGCAAGGTGCTTCATTCGCTTGGGACGCGTGAACGCCTCGGCAAGAAAGATCGTGCCCGGATGCTGTCGCTGTACATCTGCGATCATCCATTCCCAGAATGCGAACGGCTTGGTGTGCGGGTTATCCACTCGAAAGATGTTGACCCCATGCCCGATCCAGAAAAGAATCAGATCCCGGCACGCGGCCCAGAGATTTTCGCGATCATCGCACCAGAAATTCAGCGGATAGATATCCTGATACTTCTTGGGCGGATTCTCCGCGTACTTGAGCGTCCCATCGGGGCGCACGAAGAACCAATCGGGATGCTCTCTCAGCCAGGGGTGGTCCGGCGAACATTGAAGTGCGTAGTCGAGCGCAATCTCCATTCCGAGCAGCCTGGCGCGCGCGAGAAAATCGTCGAAGTCGGCGATGGTACCGAGCCGCGGGTCGACGGCGTCGTGGCCTCCGAACTCGCTCCCTATCGCCCAGGGGCTTCCAGGGTCAGCGGCATCGGCGGTGAGAGCGTTGTTGCGTCCTTTCCGGTTGGTGGTTCCTATGGGGTGGATCGGGGGCAGATAGATGACATCAAAGCCCAAGCCCGCGAGGCGTGGCAACGTCTCCCCGGCATCCCCGAATGTGCCGTGGCGCCCATCTACGCCGCAGGAACGCGGGAACATCTCGTACCATGCGGCGAAGCGCGCTCTCTCCCGGTCCACCTGCACGGCCAGCTCAAGGTTATACCTAGTAAGATCGCGCGGACGGAAATACTCCTCGGCAAGAGCGAGTGCCGCGGGGGAGAGAGCGGCGGCGGCGCGCACGCCGTAGTGCACGTTGGCATCCCGCAGACTCCCGGCGATGCGTTTCAGGGTGGTTCGCGCTTCACCGAACTTCGCGCGCCGTGCAGCCCCTTCGAAATGCAGCGCCCCCTCCTGAAGCTCGGAGCTCACGTCCTGGCCCGCGCCGAGCTTTTTCTCGATCTCGCTCCGCCAGGTGCGCAAGACATCGGTCCATGCTTCTACCGTATACGTCCAGCGCCCGATCTGGTCGAGCGGAAAGCCGCCGTGCCATCTGTCGCTGTTGTAATCGAAGGCAAGGGAGGCGTACCGCCATTCATCGTCGTTTGGCGCTCGATAGCGGACACGCGCCGAGATCAGGTCATGTCCATCCTTGAAGATGTCCGCGCTCACCCTAAAGACGTCGCCGGTGACGCGCTTTACCGGAAAACGGCCGGCATCCAGTTCCGGGGTAACGCACTCGATCGCGATGTGGGGCAGGGGGGATCGCTTGTCATCGCGAGGAGGCTTGGTCTGTTTTTTTGGTCTGGGAGTCAACTGTGTCGTGTGCGAGGCTTGCGTGAGCACGCGTTATCAGAGCGAACGTAACGCACCGGGAAATCTCGCCAATTGTTGCGGAGTTTTCCTCGGTGCGCTCGAAAAAACGGAGAGTACCCGGCGTCGGCATTTTTCAGGCAACCTCTACGGGGCCGCCTTTCGGATGCTACGGGCATTGACGCGATGTGTCAACGCGAGGAAAAGGTGGTGACCAGGACAGCGAGGCCGACATCAGAAAGGCTGTAGCAAATTCCGAAACTCCCAAATTGCACTTCCGGGCTGGGCAGCCAGAGTATTGCTGCCTTCCGCCTGCGGTTTGCGACCCCCACCTTTCTCAGGTGACTATTCACACCAACGAGCGAAGCGTGCTCGCCGCGCGAACAATCCTGGGACTGGCCGTCGGCGCCGGTTCGATCGTGGCCTTACGGTTCCTGAGCGAGCAGGCTCTGATGAGCCTCATCCCAGACGCGTTTTCGGAGACTGGAGCCAACGAAAGTCTTCCCCTCCAGATTGTGATGCTCGGGTACGCTCTCTTGTATTCACTCTTCGGAGGCTACGTGACGGCGACCATCGCGGGACGCGCGGAAACCAGGCACGCGCTGGCACTGGCTGTAATCCATCTCCTGCTTGGAATATTTACGGTAGCCGAGTCCTTTGAGCGCGCACCCCTATGGTGGCACCTGGTATATCTGGCGGTCGTGGCACCCGGCATTTTGCTTGGCGGGTACATGAGGGCGAACCAGGCCGGGCGATCGGATAGGGTGCCTCTACGTGGTGACCGCTAAATCGCGTATTGACTGTATGACGAGCTGCCACTTGACTCGTCGGTAGTGGGACGACCCAATGCCCCGTCTTATCGGTCCCTTTGACTTCACCACTCTGTTTTACTATCTTTCAGGGCGGCATGGTTGAGCGCACGTCGCGCCATTCCAGCCGGCAATCCGGCGAACAGGGACTCCGAATGGACGCGGGGTCCTTTTGTCGCTCAACATTTACACATGACCGTCCCGCGAAGTCGCGACGGTGGGAGAATGAATGACCTACATCGTAATCGAAGAAAGCGATCGGCTGGACTGGGCGCTCAAGAAGTTCAAGCGTGAAATGATTCGCTCCGGGCTCCTCGCCGATCTCCGCAAGAAGCGCTTCTATGTGAAGCCGAGTGAAGCCCGCCAGCGGAAGTCGGCCGCGGCCCGCAGACGAAACGCCCGCAGCAATCGCAAGGAAGGCTAACGCGTGGCCAAGCAGGAAGCCATTGAGCTGGAGGGAACCGTCGCCGAAGTTCTTCCCAACGCGACTTTTCGTGTAACCGTCAATGGCGGTCACGATGTTCTCGCCACACTCGGCGGCAAGATGCGGCAGTTCCGCATACGCGTATTGCAAGGTGATGCGGTAAAGATCGAGGTATCACCCTACGACCTCTCCCGCGGCCGAATCACCTACCGGCACAAGTAGCCCGCCCGGCAAGTCGTCTCGCCTAACCGCACGGTTGCATCAATGCCGCTCTGTGCTTTCTCCAGGGCCATGCACCGCCATTCCCATGCTATGGTAGCCCTTGTCAACGTAGATCACCGTGCCGGTGATTCCGCTGGCAAGCGGGCTCGAAAGAAAGGCCGCGACGGACCCTACTTCGCGGGCCGTTAGCGCCTCCCCGAGCGGGGCGTTCAGCGCGACGTATTCCACCATCTTGTCGATAATGCCGATCGCGCTGGCAGCGCGGGATGCCAATGGTCCCGCCGAGATGGTGTTGACCCTTATAGCATGCTTGCGCCCCGCCTCGTAGGCAAGAACGCGCGTGTCGCTTTCGAGTGCCGCCTTCGCCGACGACATGCCGCCGCCGTATCCGGGAATGACGCGTTCACCCGCCATGTACGTGAGCGAAAGAAAGGAGCCGCCTTCGCGCATGATCGGCCCGAAGCGGCTCGCCATTGCCACCAACGAGTATGCGCTCACGCTTAGCGCAGTCAGATAGCCGGCCCGGCTTGTCTCCAGGAGCGGTTTCCTGACTTCGGGTCCGTTGGCCAGCGAATGGATGACGATGTCGAGAGGTCGGTCGCCGAAATCAGACACGAGGCGAGCGGCGAGCCCATCGATGGAAAAGTCACCAAGCTCCCTGTAGCGCTTGTTCTCGCGAATGTCACTGGGAGCGTCGGCAAGTGTGGAGTACTCGGCATCCAGCGGATAGATTTTTTCGAATTCGAGCACGCTGCCATCACTGAGGCGACGGGATTCGTCCAGCTTTCCGCGTTGCAGCAGATTCAGAAAGATGTTCAGCGCCGGCGGCCAGGTGCCGAGCACCACGGAGGCGCCCGCTTCGGCGAGTGCCTTTGCTATAGCGAACCCGTAGCCAGCGTCATCCGCTACTCCGGCGACGAGCGCGCGTTTTCCGGTGAGGTTTATGGATAGCATGCGAGGGTGATAGCGAATTGGGGAGTATGATGCAAGAACTGCCGAGTGCGGACTGCGGACTGCGGATTGTGTACTGCGAACTGCGAGCGAGTCAGTGCGGTTGTTGGGACCACATAGTGAGACAATCGATGCCTACTGCAGGTCGTTTGCGACCCGCACCACGGCGGCCACAACACCCTCCACCTCCTTTCCAGTCGTTCGGAAGCCCAGTATGCAGATGCGCAAGGAGAAAACACCCTGCAATCGCGTCGATGAGATAAAGAACTGTCCTCCGGCGTTTACCTTCGTGTTCACCGCTTCATTGAGGGAATCGAGTGCGGTGGGTTCATCCAGGCCTGCTGGATGCGCGCGAAAACAGAGAATTCCGAACTGTGCCGGGGCGAGAATCTCGAGCGAGGGCTCGGAGCGCACCAGCTGTTCGGCATGAAGTGTGAGGTCCATCGCGTGATCGATCGCACGTCGCAGCGCGGCGACGCCGAAGTAGCTAACTGACAGCCATACCTTGAGTGCCCGGCTGTAGCGCGTGAGCTGCTCGCCGTAATCGGCGAAGTTTACCCGTTCCCTGCTCTCCTGCACGTCCTGCAGATACTCGGGCATGATCTGGAATGCTTCCTTGAGGCGAGCGGGTTGGCGCGCGAGCAGGCATCCGCATTCAAAGGGCACGAAAAGCCACTTGTGCGGGTCGAGCGTGATGGAATCCGCACGCTCGATGCCGTTTAGAAGCACACGACCGCGCTCCGTGAGGATTGCAAAACCGCCGTAGGCCGCGTCGATGTGAAACCAGATTCGCTCACGCTCACAGATGCCGGCGATCGTGCCAAGCGGGTCGACCGCGCCGGTATTCGTGGTGCCGGCGTTGGCTACCACGGCGAGAGGAATCAGGCCATCGCTTCGATCCTTCGAAATGGCCTCGCTTAGCGCACCAGTGCGCATCCGGAACTCAGCGTCCGTGGGGAGTAGTCGTATTTGGGACCGGGGGAGCCCCGCCAGCCACCCCGCGCGTATTACTGACGAGTGCGCCTGGTCCGACGTATAAATGACGAGCCGCGCGATGCGGGCCGCGTCTTCTCCCACCGCCTGATGGCGCGCTGCGACGATGGCGGTAAACGTTGCGTTGGAGCCGCCCGAAGTAAGCAGCCCCCCGGTACTCTCCGGCATGCCGAGCCAGTCCCGGAACCAGTTGAGAACCGTGAGCTCCAACGCGTTCGGCCCGGCGGCCACGGGCCAAACGCCGGCGAAAAAATTGAAGCCGACCGCTATCCAGTCGCCGAGCACGGCTGGAAAGGTGGGGCAGCTCGGGACGTATGCGACGAAGCCAGGATGCGGCTCGCGAGCGGCGTAGGGAAAGACGTGCTGGCGAAGTGTCGTGATAAGTGAATCGAATTCTGCGCCCGACTCGGGGGCTGGCGCTGCGATCCGGCTCTCCGCCTCGGTGCGCGACAGCGTAACGCACGCGGGCTGGTCGCGCAGCGTGGCTAGATGGTCGGCCACGAGATGCGCGACGCGAGTGCCAAGGCGGCGCATGGTGTCGCCGTCGAGGTCGAGCGGAGAGCGGTCTTCGGTCATCCCCCGCCAAGCTAGCCCGGCCAACGTGACGCGGGAAGCCGGCTCGCGGCACGGGCGATGCAGAAAGGGGGCCCATGTTGACATTCAGCTGTTCGTTGCGTGTTCAGATCTGGGCGGTCGGGATCGCGTTGCTGCCGGTCTCCCCGACTTTGCTGACGCGATCGGGATCTGCGGCCGCGCAGTCCACCGATTCCACGCGGCAATCGAAGCAGCCGCTCTTCACGTCGCGCGACGCTATTGTTGCGGCTGGCTTCGCGGGAATCGCGGCCGCCGCCATCCCACTAGACAGGAGCTTTGCCGACTACCTGCAGGGAGCGCCGCAGACGAATCGATTCTTCAAAAGGGTTGCAGTCACCGTTGAAGCTATCGCCGAGCCGGGAGCTTTCTTTATTGGGGGCGCCCTGTACGCGGCCGGACGGCTCTCCGACAACGATCGCATGGCGGACCTCGGCCTCCACGGCACGGAGGCGATCGTGATCGGTCTTGCCATTACGAATGTCATAAAGTTTGCCGCGGGCAGGGCGCGTCCGTTCGTCGACACCAACAAGCCGCACGATTTCGAGTTCGGCCGCGGATTCAAAAGTCACGATTATCGCAGCTTTCCATCGGGGCATTCGCTAATAGGGTTCGCGGCGGCGGCGGTGGTAACTGACGAAGCGAGACGCTGGCGTCCCGAATCGGTCTGGTATGTGGGGCCCGCGATGTATGGCGGCGCCATGCTCATCGGCGCCTCTCGCATGTACGATAACCGACATTGGGCAAGCGATGTGATTGTGGGGGCGGCGATTGGCATTGTCAGCGGAAGAAAGATCGTGCGGTATCATCATACTCATCCTGGTAACCGCATCGACCGCTGGCTCCTCGGCGTTTCCATCGCGCACGGTGCGAATGGAAGAGAGACACGTCTCATCGTGATGCCACAGCGCTGAGTGTGGGTTGCAGGGAGTACACAGCAGGGAGGGGGAAGTGACGGTGCAAGTGGGGAATGTGTCAGGTGTCTCACGGCGAAGCAGCGGCGCACCAGTCTTGATAAGGGACCTGCCTGCGCATATTCTCGCGGGGCTGGTGCCCTTTCCGCTATTTCCGCACAGTTCCCCTAACCTAAAATACCCGCATGCGCCTAATTCGCTTTCTGTGGCCCGCCGCGGTCACAATCGCCGCGCTGGCTCCTTGTAAAACGTCAGCACAGGCGTCGCCGAACACACGCCTCGAGGCCCTGAAGCGCGAAGCCATCCGAGACGTTGAATCGCGAAAGGAATTTACGCAGCAGATGGTCGATCAGATCTTCAGCTACGGCGAGCTGGGTTTTCAGGAAGTCGAGACTACGCGTTACCTGATAGGCCTGCTCAGGAAAAACGGCTTCACGGTTCAGGAAGGCATCGCCGGAATTCCCACCGCGTTCATGGCCACATGGGGATCGGGGAAGCCCGTGATCTCTCTTGGCTCGGACATCGATGGTATTCCGCAGGCATCCAACAAGCCGGGCGTCGCGCGGCACGATCCGCTGGTTGAGGGCGCACCCGGACATGGCGAGGGACACAACTCCGGCCAGGCCGTCATCGTCACCGCCGCGCTGGCCGTCAAGAAAATCATGCAGCGCGAGAAGATGCCGGGCACCATCAAGATCTGGCCAGGCACCGCGGAGGAACTGGTAGGCACCAAGGCATACTTCGTCCGCGAGGGGTTTTTCAGGGACGTGGATGTGGTGATCTTCACGCATGTCGGGAGTAACCTGTCTACCGGTTACGGCCCTGGTGGCGGAACGGGGCTGATCAGCGCTGAATTCACCTTCCTGGGCGAGACGGCGCATTCGGCGGGGGCACCCTGGCGTGGGCGGAGCGCGCTCGATGCAGTGGAGCTCATGAACGCGGGGTGGAATTACCGGCGCGAGCACCTGCGGCTGCAGCATCGCTCACATTACATAATCCGTGACGGCGGCGACCAACCTAATGTCGTGCCGAGGACGGCAAGCGTTTGGTATTACTTCCGCGAAATAGACTACCCCCACATAACGGAGCTCTTCGAGATCGGCAACAAGATGGCGGAGGGGGCGGCACTGATGACGGGGACCAAGCTCTCGTCAGTACGCATACTCGGCTCCGCGTGGCCGCGCCACTACAACAAACCGATCGCGGAGGCCATGACCGCTAATATCAAGCAGGTGGGCCTTCCCGGGTGGAGCACGGAGGATCAGGCGCTGGCGAAAGCGCTCCAGAAGGAGGTGGGGGTGGACGAAAAGGGGCTGGACACCGCGCTAGCGAAGATTGACACCGGTACATCGGAGGAAGCGAACCGAGGCGGCGGCTCGGACGACATCGGCGACATATCATGGAACGCGCCGACAATCACTCTCAGCTTTCCTTCGAACATACCGAATCTTCCCGGGCACAACTGGTCGAACGCCATTGCAATGGCTACCCCAATTGCCCACAAAGGCGCGACTGCCGGTGCGAAAGCGACAGCGATGACGATGCTGGATTTGCTCACGACGCCCGCGCTCGTGGACAGCGGGTGGGCATATTTCCGCAACGTGCAGACGAAGACAATAAAGTACAAACCGCTCATTCGCCCTCAGGACAAACCGGCGATCGAGCTGAACACCGCCATAATGGCAAAGTACCGACCGTTAATGCGCAAGTACTACTACGATCCGGTTAAGTACAAGACTTATCTGGAGCAGCTTGGAATCGCGTACCCGGTGACTGGGAAGAAGTAATGGGACGAGGAACAGGTGAGGACCAGTTACCAGTTTGTTGCTGGTCACCCCCCGGTGTTCACTCCATCCAACAACGTTCTGGAGACTTATCATGAAAAGCACCGCACGCATTGGAACGCACCCGATTCATCCAATGCTGATTGCGTTCCCTCTGTCTCTCTACGTAATCAGCTTCGCCGCCGATGTTTGGGCGGGAGTCACGGACAAGTATCACTATATGGGCTATTACCTCGCGGTAGGAGCCGTGATCAGCGCGGCCATCGCCGCGATCCCAGGGGTGATCGATCTGCTGACGGCGATTCCCGCTGGGACACGTGCCCGGAGCACGGGATGGAAGCATGGACTGCTAAACATTGGAGTGCTGGCGCTGTTCCTCATCAGTATTCTGACCCGCGGACATCCGAGCTCCATGACATACCTCTCATACGCGACAGCCGGGATTGGAGTCGTGCTGCTGGCTGTGTCCGGTTGGCTGGGAGGGACCCTCGTTTACGACCACAAGGTAGGAGTTCCCGACGTTCCGCTCGATGACCGCAAATAGGCAGGGTTCTTTCATGGCGTCGGTTTTCCCAGCTCGAGCTCGGTGACTTTTCTCGAGGCCACCAGGTCGAGGGTGAGATAGAACTGCAGGCGCATGATGACAGCGGGCTCCTCTACGCGCACCGCCATGAGCTTGCGCTCGTTTGCCGGCGTGAGCGTCCGATAGAAGTTCAGCGTGCAGTGGGGTGAAAAGCGATGCCGGGTTCGCTCGAACCGTAGGCCACTAGCCGCGATTTGCTCGTGCAAGGTTCGAATCGGTCCATGCGGATCGACAGGAAGTACGACGATGTCAGTTGTCATGTATCGGTGCGGACGCTCGAATCGCACAGTGATTGGCGGCGTGGCGCGTACGATCGGCTCCAGCACCTCCCGGATCTGATCCGCTGACGTATCCACGGGCAACGGTCCAACACCGGACGAACCGGCAAGTGTGATGTGCGGTGGCGTCCCCTTTGCGAGCTTGCGATCGTACACACGCTGAATCGCGTGTACTCGCTCGCGCACATCACCCATCAGCTCGGAGACGATAAATATTCCGTTCACGGGGAAATAGGGAGCAGGGAATCGAGAGCATGTAGTGGGAGCACAATAGCACGACAAGCAAGGCGAAGTGAAAGGAGCTGATGCTGCGTTCTTCTCTGCCTGGATCATACTCCCTAATCCCTGCTCCCATGCTCCCATTCAATCCGTCTCCAGGTCCGGCCCGCTGCCCCGTTTTGCCGGTGGCCCCCCTCTTCACCGCTCCCTGGTCTCTCTCCTCCCGCTCCGCAAACTGTCGCGCCGACGCCAGCGGCGGGGGCGACACAACACCGAGTAGCGCGTGGGCGTGAGTGCGGCAACCAATTGCTATTATGGACTTTACGGAATATTGCTGGTGGGCATACCGTGTGCGTTGGCCGGATCAGTGCATCTCACAGTTCATTTCTTTCCGACAAGGCACCCCGGTCGTGAGGCCGGTCCGCAAAGCCATGGGTCTCTAGCCGAGACGGCCAGGCTTCCGAAGAAGGCATTGCCGGCTTTCGGTCACCGGCGTCCCCCAATCGGCTCACCTCACGTGCTCGTACGCCAGAATAGTGTCGCGCGATTTGCGACGGCCGCGGTCTGGACAGCAGCGGTTGATCTCATCACGAAGCAGATCGCGCTCGCGGGGCTTCAGGACCGCGGGGTGCAAATCGCGGATTACATCCGGCTAACCCTCGCTCACAATAACGCGTCAGCCTTTGGGGTCCGGCTGGGACCGCTTACCTGGCACATAAATGTCGTCTTGACATTGGCGGCCCTCGTCCTCGCCGGCGTGGTGTGCCGCCAGCTGGCCGCGATAGACCGCCGGGCGCCGCTCATGCTCGGTCTTATTGCTGGCGCCGCTATCGGAAACCTCTCGAGCATGATCCTCACACCAGGAGGCGTCGTGGATTTTATTTCCATTGGCGCCAGCACTGGACCGAGGTTGATATTCAATATCGCCGACGTGGCAGCATATCTCGGTGTCGCGATGAGCCTTCGGACCGCGCTCACAATTTCCCGGGGAATACGAGCGCAGCGGGAACGGCAGATGCCTGACATCCACATCCCGATTCCGCTCATGGTTGAGCCAGCCCAGTCCAGCCGGAATACGCCAGGTTCGCGAAGGTCTCCGCCAGCAGGCCTGATATGTCTTTCGGGGACTACAGAGAACCGGAGAAAAACGAGCGGGCGTAACCTCCCTGCAGTGGTGGGGGTGGGGAGCCGGACAAGGTCCAAAGGGCCACTGTCCGATTTCCCTGTTCACTTTCGCCGCGCCTTCGCGCGCTGGGCGACCAGCGACTCGTAAACAC
>JBPCJT010000318.1:0-4782 GCA_051005015.1 Gemmatimonadaceae bacterium
CAGTATGAGGGTGCGCAATGGCTGTCAAGCAATCGCCCCCGAGAGCATAAGTCACCCTCTCAATACCCTTCCTCCCAGACGGCGTTCCGTAACCCCGGACCGGTCACAATATTCCAGAAAGGGTATCAAAAACTTACGGGATACTCCGAGAAACTCCCTAAGCTCGGGCGGCGAGTACTCCCGCGCTGGCTGCATTCGTTCTCGAAGGCTCCGGACCATCTCTGTCACCGTGCTTTTCGCGTAATAGCGACTCTCCTCCACCTGAACGATCAGTTCCTCCCGCTGGAGGAGCCGGGCTATTGCTGCACATTCGCTCCCCAGGCGATCCTCCAGCGTGGCGAGATCCGGCGGCTCGCGTCCAGATTGCTCCAGCACTGCCAGCAAGTCGTTCCGGTTTTGCCGCTGAGAAGCCGTAAGCTCGACGTGCCACCCCCGGCGGCGGAGCAGTGCTTCGGAGACCTCCAGAATGCCGTCCGAAACAGCACGGCGCACCGCCGCCTCGGCGAGAGCGGCGTCCACCCTTAGCCTGGCCCGTACCGCCTGCAGGGATACACCGGGCTCGAGTGGGCTGCGGCTGTGATACGTGTCCACCATCGTGATCAGCTTCCCCACCAGAGACTGTAAATCAGAGGTGTGGTACAGCCTGTCGGCGATTTGAACAACGGATTCCGGCAGGACGGCCAGCAGGTCTGCCGCCTCGTTCGGCGTAACACCGAGACGGATGGGCAGCGCTAAAACGGCAACTCCATGATTTGATGCGTCCGCCAGCGCCCTCCCGAGGCGCTCGCGTGGCGAGGCGTTCACATCGCTGCGGAGCCGCACACGACGGTGTTGCGGAAGTGGATCCGACACGATCCCACCGCCCACCGTCTCCAGCGGTGAACCCCCGCGAAGTACGAATCGGTCGCCGGCTCGTGCTACCACCGGCTCCGACAAGATCACCCTCGCCTCGCTCATCTGACCGGGAGCAAGAGTACCTCCCACTACACTGATTCGTGCCCCGACATCTGAAGTCCCAAGATGCAACCTCAGTGTGGTTCTGACTCCGATTGGCCGCGCCGCGGAGGCGAGCAGCGCAACGTCGCCTACAAACAAGCGCGTCTCCCGCCAGGTGCCCCCACCCACAAGGACAGAGCCGCGTTTGACGTCCTGAACGTCCACGCCGGCCAGGGCGATCGCCGCACGCAAGCCAGGACGCGCCGCTTCCACCGACTCACCATGGGACTCTATACGACGTACGCGAACGACGCGTCCACCTGGAAAAAGCACGGCCGACGAATCATGCTCGAGAACTCCGCTCCACACCGTGCCCGTCACAACAGTGCCGGTGCCCTTGACCGTGAATGACCGGTCGACAGGCATTCGGAACAGGTCGCCCGGGTCACGGGCCGGTAGGCGCCAAGCAGCCTGGAACAGCGCTTGGCGCAGCTCGTCGAGCCCAGCGAGCGTTACCACCGATGTGGCAACCATTGGGGCTTCGGTTATTGGCGACCCACGCAGCGCCGTGCGAACATCCTCGCGCACGAGATCCAGCCATTCCGATTCCACGAGATCGGCTTTTGTGAGTGCTATTACCGCCTCGCGTATTCCAAGGAGAGAGAGGATAGCGAGGTGCTCCCGCGTTTGCGGCATGACGCCCTCATCCGCGGCGACTACGAGGAGTGCGAGATCGATGCCCGTGGCTCCTGCGAGCATGTTACGCACAAAGGCTTCGTGTCCTGGAACATCGACAATGCCCAGGACGAGATCGTCGGCGAGGCGAAGCGGCGCGAAACCCAGATCGATCGTTATGCCGCGGCGCTTCTCCTCGGCGAGCCTGTCGGTATCGACTCCCGTCAGTGCTTTCACCAGCGCCGTCTTGCCGTGATCAACGTGCCCCGCCGTACCTAGAATCATCTTGCGTTCCAGTCCCCGTGCTCCCAAACCTCGAAGGCACGTAAAGCACGACCGTCGGCAAGATGCGAATTCACGAACTCGCGGAGCAGCCTTTGGTGCGCCCGGGCCTCACGAAAATCCAGAGCAGGCCCTTCTTCCCCTCGGAGCCATGCAGCAATCGTCATGCACGCGGAAGCGGGAATTGCGCGCCCGGATGCGTAATCGCGGGTGCACCGGGCGCACAGAACGCCTCCGGCGTCAGGGACAAAGCGCAGCGGTTGGCCGGCCGAGAAGGGAGTCTGACAAATGCCGCAGACATCCAGCGCTGGTGCAAATCCCAGATTCGCTACGAGCCGCCACGCGCCGGCGAGGCTCGTTCCGAGCGCACGATCCGGCGGAGCCACCTCTATCGCATCGAGTGCGTGTACAAGCGTGATGTACAAGTCTTCATTGTGCTCGTCGGTCGAGAACCGAAGCATCAACTCGGCCAACACGGCGGCGCCGGTGAAGCGCTCGAGGTCGCACCCGATGGCTGTGCGGGCGTGCGTGCAGTCGAAAGCGCTCATCGTCTGAAGATCGCGCCCCCGCTTCAAATACAGGTGCGCCACCCCCTGCGCAAACAAGCCAAGAGCGCTCCCGAATTTTGTCGAGGCGCGCCGCGACCCGCGCGCGAGCACCGACTGGGCGCCGGCATCACGCGTGGCGAGGCGAAGAATGCGCGAGCTCTCCGAGTAGTCGAACGCATGAAGAACAACGGCGTCTGTGGAGACAAGGGGCATGAGGAAAGATATTGCCTGGCAGCGGGGAGGGGGGTTGCGGAGTCGCGGAGCACCGCAACCCAACTCGTATCGCCGCGTGCGGTCCCTGCTCAGGGGTGCGTGATCAGAAGCCGCCAACTTTTCTGAATGAACAGCCATCCCCAACTCCCCGTCATACCTACCGGACAGCTACGTCGAATGCCAACGTACCCGCGGGCGCGGAACGCACGAACGTACCGTCGGCGGCGAAGACATGGAGCACCGCCAGCACTTCGCCATTGTCAACGCAGTAAATCCGGCCTCCGGAATTTCCGGTCGCCGCGTCGCATTTTGGCTGCTCGCCGCCGCCGTCAGCCGTCAGAAGGCGGTGCTGGCCCCCCAGCGCGAACGGACCCTGAAACGTGAGCGTCGCCGGATCAATGGCGTACATCTTTGGCAGGTAAGGATTGAAGCCGGTCGCGGCGGTGACGTAGAGAATCCCGTTAGCACCGAGAGCCATCGTGACGCCGAACGCTCCCTGCGGGAAGATCAGTGTGGCGACCACGGTTCGAGCCGCGAGATCGACCTTCACGACGGCTGCAGGCGCGACGAATGCGCCACTGGAGAGCACGTAAGCGAAGTTTCCGATCACGAACGCGCGCAACGGACTGATCACGTCCGAACCAAGGGCTATCGTATCGCGACCGAGATCGGTAACGAGCTGCGGGATGCGGATGAGCCGGCCCGGGCCGACGACGGAGTAGTCACTGGCGCACATGACATTCGCGTCCACACTCCAAAGCGCATTGCTGGCGAAGAAGACATCCGATGGGCAGAGTCCCGCGTTGCCAACCAGAGTGATGCCGCCTGGAGAGCCAGCCCGCAGCTGGACGCGAGCAATTGAGCTCGAGTTTCGCAACGCGACGGCAAAATTCTGAGTGCCGTCGGAGCCCGAGAGAAGAAATGCAGCACCAGCCGGATTGCTCGCCGCCGGCATCTGAACCCGGCGCAGACTGCCGTTCGAAAGATCCGCGACGTACAGCTGATCGCCTTTGAGACTGCTCGATGTGGACAGAACAATGCCGTCGAGCATTGTGAACGTCGCTCCATCGAACGAGGCACCAAAGTCGATGTGGCTGTTCGATGTTCCGGAGTCGGGCACCAACGTCACGCCCGTCTCACCTACACCGTTGAGCACCACGGCACCGGGCTCGGCCTCCGGCCGCTGTACCGGGCGCGTGCCATCACTGCATGCGAAGGTTACGGTCAGAACTGCAACGATAGCGGAGAATCGGGGCATGATTGTCACTGTCCGGGTCGAAGGGTGAGACTAGCCATGAAAACGCGGCCCTCTGATGGATATCCGGCGATCTGCTGCCAACGCGCGCCAGCGAGGTTTCGCGCGCCCACGCTAACTGTGGCGCTCGAGACACCTGCAGGCGCGCGCCAGCTCACATACGTCTCGAGAAGCATGACCGCCGGCAGTTCCTGAGCGCGCGACGGATTCGGAACAGCCACCACGGGCCTGCCGCCGATCGCCGCAAGCGATGTGACAACCGAAAAGCGGCCAGCATGAATGCGACCCGTAGCACCGCCATCTGCGCGTGGTACGTACGGCGTTGAAACCGTCACGCCATCGACGTCGAGGTGAAGTGCGGTGGTGCGCGCGCTCGCCCAAACGTCGACTGCGAAAGGATCACGCGTGGCGGTCAATCTGACTTCCGTGCCATACGCCCTTTCCCGGCCAACGTTTCGCGGGCTCCACGAAAATGTTCCCGGAAACCAGACAATTGCGTCGCGCGTCTCACGGTTAAACACTGCGGCGCTAAGAGTGCTAGCTTTCCGGTATAACCGTGCGCCGACCTCGGCATCGAGAACCACCCGCTCGGGTTCCAAGCGAGATGGATGCTCGATCCGTTGCGGCGAAACGATATGGAGGTCGTAAAACGCTGGAGCCCGAAATCCTTGTCCCGCGCGCGCGAATAAAGTCACAGAACCTGAGCGCTCGACACCAATGGATGGAGACACGCTGGCACCCGCGTTCGCGATACCGTCCAGGCGGGCTGCCGCTGTGGCGCGCCACCAGCCCAGCACCAAACCATGCCGCGCTGCCGCGAAAGCCCATAGCCGAACAGCATCCTGCAAAGCGCTGCCGTAAACTCGGTCGGCG
>JBPCJT010000319.1:0-3541 GCA_051005015.1 Gemmatimonadaceae bacterium
TCGCCCTCCCGAACAAGCTCCTTGCCGCTACCAACGGCGACCTGTGTGGTATAAATCGTTGAATCCCCGATCTTGTACCAGACGCGCCGGTCTTCAATGCTGACCACCAGATACGCTTGATTCTTCGGCGGCTCCGCGCTCGCTTCCAATGCCTCTTCGAGCGAATCGCTCACGTAACCGGCTTGTGTACGGATTTCGTCCAGCAGCTCCCAGTTCTCGTTGAACCCAATGCGATGTATGTCGCGTTCGTATCTGGCTCCAGCCGCATTCAGCAGGATAGCGGAGCTACCCATTAGCACCACAGTCGTAACGAAGATCATCCCCCAGGCAATCTTGCTGCTGTCACGAAATACCTGCACGAGCTTCTGCATGGGTGCTCAACGGAAAGAGAGTCGACCGACTAATGGACTGGTCCGAAGTTCGTAAACACGACGGACCGCTGAAGCTTTCTGTTTTTTGGAAGACGTGAGAAGCGCCGCTACGAGCGTTATGGAATCGACGGCTCCTGCCGGACGAGGACGCAGCGGCGGTAAAATGCGCTCCATGTCGCGCTCAGTCCAGTTATAAACAGTTGGGGGATCATACCCGTGCAAGAGACGATCAGTTCCTGATAAAAGCACGTTTCGCAGCGCGAGCCACTTGCCTTACCCGGGGAATCTTTGATGCGGGAGCCTGCTTATCCAGTGAGCCGAACAATGGGCGCCAACAGCCTGGCGTCTGTTCTCAGTAGAAGTAAACGGTCATCCCAGCTTTCAGATTGGGGGCGACCGCTTTGAGATCTACAGCGCTCGCTCGGACGCTTCCAGGCAATACATACGCGGAATCGTTCAGCGGCCCGGCGGTGGGTGGAGAATATATTACCGTGCCGCCATTGAGAATGACGGCTACTGGGCCGAGGGCACCTTTGACAGTACGTTCTGCCGGGACCGCCAGCCCCCGGTCCGTATACACCCACGCAGGAATCTCCCACCCGTCTTCTGTTCCCAAAATTCGCTGCACGGAGCGCTCGCCTCGCGGCAACGCCGGGTGGACCGTATCGGGCGGAACGCCAACCCGTTTGCCCGCACCTACCAGAATCGGAAACCCGCGCAGCATTGCGCCCTCACGTTCGAGGTACATGCGCCCGCTGTCGGTCGAGATGGCGAGATGGATTTTCTTGTCGACCTTCGATTGTCGTCGAATAAGCGCCACCATCATTTTCATTCGGCTCTCTTCCGACTGTAGCGCCACATCGGTCTTTTCACGCTCGAAGTCGCTCATGCCCGCCCGAAGCCGATCGCGCTCGGTTATGTACTTGTTCCTCTTGTACAAGAGGAACCCATCCACAGCCAGCATCGCCAGGATGATAATTCCGAAAAAAATCAGGTAGCTCTTGTGGTATCGAACGAATTCGCGGAAATCCATGCGTTATTTATCAAGTGGTATTCGGCGGATCCATGAAGCCGCGATCAGGTCTTTTCGGCAGGCACAACCACGCGCCCGGTGCGGCGCGCGACTGTGCGAGCGCCTGCACCGGAATTGAATAAGCAGGCGTGGCCCAGGTCGCTTGGCCGCTTGCGCGCTGGTTGGGTGGAATGTAACAGCATACATTTCCTCCGCGCGTTTCGCCGCCCGCCACCCGCGGGTTCCGGCGAGGCGCGCTGGTTTTTCCCGAAACTAACGACATGGCGTTCACGCACCAGAGTCCGAAAAGGCCGGTGGTATTGGTGGTTCTCGACGGTTGGGGACACCGCGATGTAGCGAGTGGGAACGCCATCGCTCTGGCGGCGACTCCGACCTGGAACGCTCTCTGGAACAGCCCTTCGCGCGGTCTGCTCGACGCCTCCGGTCTGCCGGTTGGACTTCCAACGGGTCAGATGGGCAACAGTGAAGTCGGGCATCTCAATTTGGGAGCGGGCCGCATCGTTCCGCAGGATCTTGTAAGGATCACCCAGGCAGTGGAGGACGGCTCGTTTTTCAGGAACGAAGCCTTCGTTAGAGTCTGCCGAGACGTGCAGGCGCGCGGAGGCACGCTCCACCTGGTTGGCATGGTTGGGGACGGCGGTGTGCATGCGGTAGACCTGCATCTCGAGGCGCTAATTGACCTGGCCGATCGCAAAGCGGTGCAGCGTGTCGCAATTCACGCGCTACTGGATGGGCGCGATACGATGCCCCGGTCCGCGCTGGAATTCATGCGCAAGTTGCTCGTCTACGCACGTGGACGCGCTTTTGTCGCAACATTGGGAGGACGTTATTACGGCATGGACCGTGACCGTCGTTGGCCACGTACGGAGCTATGGTACCAGGCCATGGTGCACGGCGCGGGCGAGCACACGAACGATCCCGTGGAGGCGATCCGATCCGCGTACAGCCGCGGGGAGACGGACGAGTTCATCAAGCCCTTTGTCGTCGCACCGCAAGGTGTGCCGCTCGCCAGGGTAAGCGATGGTGACGGAATAATATTCTTCAATTTCAGGGCGGACCGAATGCGCCAGATCGTGCGCGCCTTCACGCAGGAAGGATTCGATGGATTTCCCGTGGCTGGGCGCCCCGCCGTCTCGGCCGCGACGATGACGATGTACGATGAGACCTTTGACATTCCCGTTGCCTTCGCGCCGTTCGTACTCTCGCGCATTGTAGCCGAAGTGATTTCGGAGCGCGGTCTGACCATGCTGCGTACCACGGAGACCGAGAAGTATCCCCACGTCACGTATTTCTTCAACGGCGGTTTCGAGACGCCGTATCCCGGCGAAGAGCGCAAGCTGGTGCCTAGCCAGAAGGTGGCGACGTATGATCTCATGCCGGAAATGAGCGCGCCCGGCATTACGGATATACTCTGCAGCGGCATCGAGTCGAGGGAACATGGTTTCATTCTTTGTAATTACCCGAATGGCGACATGGTAGGACATTCGGGAAACCTTTCAGCGACGATCATGGCGGTAGAAGCGGTCGATCGCTGCCTTTCCCGTGTGCTCGCCTCCGCGGGCCGCGCTGGTGCGATCGTGCTCGTGACCGCGGATCACGGCAACTGCGAACTGATGATAGACCCCGAGTCGGGTGGGCCGCATACCGCGCATACCACCAATCCGGTTCCGATCGTAGTAGTCGATCCGTCGGGCGATCGACCACTTCGTGCGGGAGGCTCGCTGCGTGACGTTGGACCTACGGTGCTGGCAATGCTCGGCGTCGACAAGCCCGCTGAAATGACTGGAATAGACCTTAGAGACATGGGAGCACATATACGGTGATAGCGAACTTTTTACGGCACACTTCTTCGGTAAGGGTGCGTTGCGCTGTGGCGGTGGCCATGCTCACCGGCGTCGCTGCTCCGGCGAGCACTCAGGTCGGGCATCTGCCAGGCCGGAGTCCATTCCGGGATCTTGTGTTCAAGCAGGAGATCTCACTCCTGACGGGTTATCACGCCGGCTCCGAAGGACGAGCGGGAGTCGCGCCGGCAGGCGGGCCACTGCTCAGCGCGCACTCCGAGATGCGCCTAGGCGGTCCCTCCCCGTTCCCGGCGTGCCTTGCGCGCGTATGGTCGAAGAGGACCGCAATTGCTCCA
>JBPCJT010000320.1:0-11335 GCA_051005015.1 Gemmatimonadaceae bacterium
ACATTGCGCCGTGCGCTACCCCGTTCGGGATGACATTCCGATTATGCTGGTAGATGAGGCGACGCCGCTCTAACCTCGTCATCGCGGCGATCATTCTCGCCGCGCCCGGCCTGTGGGCCGTCGCGGCGGCGGGGCAGTCAGGGCTTACGACAGAGGGGGCGCCTTTTCTCCTCATCCCAGTTGGAGCCCGGGCACTCGGCATGGGCCAGGCCGTGGTGGCGGATCAGCCTGGGAGCGAGGCCGTCTGGTGGAATCCTTCGGGGCTCGCCAGGTCCGAGAAGCGGGAAATCGCGGTACACCATTACGGAAGTGTCGTGGGTAATGGTGACGCAATCACCATCCTGTTCCCGTCATCACTCCTGGGAGTGCTTGCCGCCTCCATATACGTTCTGAATTTTGGGGAGCAGGAGATTCCAGACCCCAACGGAACGGTTGTGGGATCCTTCACGCCGCTGAATCTGGTTTACGCGGCCACTTACGCGACATCCATCGGTGCGCGCATCAATACCGGCATCACCGTGAAGCTTGTGCAGCTTCGCATAAACTGCTCTGGCGCGTGTGGAACCCTGCCGGCGGTTTCGTCGACGACAGCAATAGACATGGGTGCCCAATACGACGCCAGATGGCTGCTGCCCGTATCACTGGGCGTGGCAGTGCGGAACATTGGTCCGAAACTCCAGGTCAACGATCGCGACCAGGCCGACCCACTCCCAACACGAATTCAGGTCGGCGCGCTCTACCGCGTAACCGGCCTGGACAGGTACTCCAAGGACGTGTCAGTTCGCGTGTCGGGCGATGTGATCGACAAGCTGCAACTGGGCTCGCCTACTGTCCGGCTCGGCGCGTACGCCGCTTACCGGCAGCGCGCGCATATTCGGGCCGGCTACGTCTTTCGCGAGATCGAGAATTCGGAGCATTATGGTCCGTCGCTGGGATTGGGTCTTTCCGCCGGGAACCTCCAGGTAGATATAGCGCGCATGTTCGAAGGTTTCGCCGGCGCATCCCAGCCTCCGACGTACCTATCGCTCCGGTACCTCTTTTGACCCGCGGCCTGGCTGTCCTTAGCCTCGCTACCCTGTTTTGGGCGACGGTTGGCGGAGCGTCCGGGCAGGCAGCATTGCGCGATTCCACCTTTTCCGCCGCGCCGCACCCCCGCGTCCACGCTGACGTGGTCCATGTAGTGCCAAATCTGACTGATGCGAGCCCAGGATTGTCCCGGCGCGCCTACGTGCGCTCCTCCAGTGGGCCATGGTGGGCCCCGCTGGCGTCTTCCGTCATCCCAGGCGTGGGCCAGGCGATACAGGGCAAGCAGCGAGCGCTCCCATATGTGGCGGCGGAGGCATTCCTTCTTGTTCAGTACCTCGATTCAAGAAGGACGGGCCGGATTCAGAGGCGTGAGTACCGCGATCTCGCTCAGATTGCGCGGTCATTTTTCACAGATAATTTTCAAGTCGGCGATTTTGAATATTACGAACGGATGCAGCATTTTATCGAAAGCGGCGCGTTCGACGTCATTCCCGGAGGCGATCTTGAGCCTGAGCCGAATGAGACAACATTCAATGGGACGACATGGCGACTGGCTCGTTTGACTTATTGGGAAGATCCTGAAATCGCGCCGCCACGGGATTCCGAAGAATTCAGGCGCTCGATCAATTTCTATTCGGATCGGGCGATCCGGGAGGAGTTTCGCTGGTCGTGGCGGAATGCGCAGCTCGAACAGGACGTCTTCAGCCGCACCATCCAACGCAGCAACAGCGCCTTCAGACTTTCGTCGCAGTATCTTGGTGTCCTCATAGCGAACCACGCGCTCAGTGCAGTGGACGCCTTCATCACGCTGCGGTTGAGCCGCGGACGTGAGCCCTCGCATACTTATCGGCTTGAAGCAGGCATCCCCTGGGCCCCGTTCGCACGCGACTCGAGACCCGCGATTGGAGATTCCGAAAAACCGTGAAATACCTGTACTTCCTCCTCATTCTGGTTCCCGTAGCGGTAGTCGCGGAGTTTATGCACGCGGCACCACTGCTAATCTTTGGCGTCAGTGCCCTGGCCATACTCCCTCTTTCGGCGCTTCTCGGGCACGCCACCGAAGAGCTGGCAGGGTACACCGGTCCCACTATTGGGGGGCTGCTCAATGCCACACTGGGAAATCTTGCCGAGCTAATCATCGCCGGTCTCGCACTGCGCGCGGGTTTGATCGACCTGGTCAAGGCATCTATAACAGGATCGATCCTTGGGAATCTGCTCCTGGTTCTGGGGGCTTCACTGTTCGCCGGAGGGCTCAAGTACAAGACGCAGCAGTTCAACCCCCACCTCGCAGGCGTGAGTGTTTCGATGCTTGTGATCGCCGTCGTTGGCCTGGTCATTCCGTCGCTCTTTCAGTCCACGCACCCCCGCCCTGACCAGGTAGCCTCGACCGTTCGCATGTCTGACTTTGTTGCCGTCCTGCTCATGCTCGGTTACGGGCTATCGCTGCTATACTCGATGGGTACGCACAAAGCGGCGTTCGGGGAGGGAGGCGATATCGCGCATGGCGAAACGAAACCGGAATGGTCGCTGAAGAAGTCGGTAATCGTCCTCCTGGCGGTTGGAGTTGCGATTGCCGTGATGTCGGAGTTCCTAGTCGGAGCTACCGAAGAAGCGAGCGCGAGTCTTGGGCTTTCAGAATTCTTTGTGGGTCTCGTTCTGGTGCCGATTATCGGCAATGCGGCGGAGCACAGTGCCGCAGTCCTGATGGCCATAAAGAATCGGATGGACCTTGCCATCAGTATCGCCATTGGATCGAGCATTCAGGTAGCGCTGCTGGTTGCGCCCGTTCTCGTGCTTCTCGGCCATGCGTTCGGGCAACCGATGAATCTCGCCTTTACGGCAATAGAAGTAGCCAGTGTTGGCCTTGCAGTCGGTATCTCTACGGTCGTAGTGCTGGACGCCGAGTCGAACTGGCTGGAGGGAGCGCTGCTTCTCATCGTGTACGCAATTCTGGGCGTTGCGTTCTACTACTTCTGATCGTCTTGCCGGTAGCGCAACTCACGATCACTGTTTGACTTCGCCTTCCTTCCGGCGGTAATGTTCGCCTCCTACCACGATAGGACCGCCTAGAGTGGCCGATCCAGTAGCCGTATTCTTTTCACCGGACGCACCGGCGCCGCCGGCCATCATCCAGGAATGGTTGACTACCCGCGCTCTCGCCATGGTCATGGCGCGATCAACGCATGAGCTTATGGGACTTGCGCTACGGTCGCGGCCTCGGGTCATCATTTTCGATGCCGCCAGCGAACCCGAGATCGCACTTCGGGCTTGCCGGCGACTAAAGAGCGACTCCTATACGGGAGTGATCCCGGCAATCGCGCTTTCGGCCGACGGCGATGAGGCCCTCCAGTGCGCGTTCAGTGCCGGAGCAGACGAAATCGTGCGCGATCGAATGTCTCGCGAAGAGATCATCGCGCGCCTGGACGCGATGCTGCGTCGCGCGGAGCGCGACCTGCTGGTGCATCCTTCGACGCGGCTTCCGGGCTCGCCAGAAATAGAAGCCGAAATTCTCCGCCGGATACGAACGGGCAACCTTTTCGGGGTGTGCTATGCCGATCTGGATCACTTCAAGGAGTACAACGATCGCTACAGCTATGCAGAGGGCGATCGCGTCATTCGCATCCTCGCACAGATTCTGCACGACGTTGTGAAGGGGATCTGCCCCGACGACGGATTCGTTGGACACATCGGCGGTGACGATTTTATCTGCATCGTGCCACCGGACCGGAGCAGCGAGATATGCGCGGAGGTGGTGGAGGTATTCGATCTGCTCGTCCCCTATCAGTATTCAATGCAGGATCGTCGCGCAGGTTATTATTTTGGGAAGGATCGCCGTGGACAGTTGCATCGCGTGCCGTTGATGACCGTTTCGATCGGAGTCGTAACGAACGAACGCCGTCGTTTCACGCATCCAGCGCAGGTAAGTGAGCTTGCCACGGAAATGAAGAGCTATGCGAAAACTCTTCCTGGGTCAGTGTACGCCGTCGACCGCAGGCAGGATGCGGTTGATGACAAGGCCCACGGAGGCGATGAGGTAAAAGCGACCTCGGTAATTCGGAGTGGCAATGAACGTTTCATGTCCTGACTGCGTATCAATATTTCGTGTAGATCCGGCGAAGGTCCCCGAGGCCGGAATCCGGGCACGTTGTTCTGTTTGTGGGGCGGTGATGGCAATAGGCAAGCAGGGTCTGATCGGCGACGACTATGCGATGATCATTCCGGACACGCGACGCGCCTCACCTCCCGGCCCCGCCAGACCTGCACCAACGCCGTCGCGTGCCGTGCCGAATATTCCGCGGCCGACACCTTCTGGCTCCGCGTCGGCACCCGCCCCCCTCACGGCGCAGCGGACATCTGCTGCGCCACTGCCAGCTACTCCGGTTCCATCGATTCACATGCCGCCCACCGCCGCCCGTGCAGCTACTCCAGCTGGGCCGGCAGCTTCGATCCGTTCGCCGGCTTTTGCCACTCCAGCGCATTTGGAGGCCTCGCCCACGGCCCCAGCCTCTCCCGCCCCGCCACCGCCGTCGCGAACGCAGAGTTTGCCCGAGCCTCGTACCACGACGCCCGCAGCGAGCCAGATGCCGGCGCAGAGGGAATCCGTTCCAGCCGCCATCACTGCGCCTGCCTCTGCGGCACCTGCCGCTCCCGCAGCAGCCCGCCGGCCCATAAATCCGTTTTTGACGAGTGATCCAAATCTAAAGGCGAAGCGTCTTGCTCGTGCGCTCGTATCCGACATTGTTGCGTACTTTCCGGAGAAGCGCAGGGAAGGATTGCAAAACAAGACACTCAAGCCCCTGTTTCGCGAAGAGATCAAAAGGAGCTACGAAGAATACGTTGCTCAGGTGGGGCGGGACTTCGCCGAGAGCACGTCACATTTCCGTGATGCGCTGAACGAAGTGCTGGCGGGGGGATCCGAAGTGTTCTAAGCGGGGTGGAAGAGCCGGATTCGTTCCGGTATATTGCCAATGCAGTAATGCCGAGCCGTCCGCACCTTTAACGCGACGGCTCGCTTGCTTCACGGAGACGGAGCGCCATATGGCGGAGACGGAACAGGCACGCAGGGCTCGTCAGCTCGATGAGCGGTTGGACGAGCTGAGGAGGTATCTTTGACCTCGACCGCAAGCGCACGGGCATAGCGTCGCACGAGGCTGCCATGGCCGCGCCAGGCTTTTGGGATAACCCGGATGGCGCGCGCGAAGTGATTCAGGAGGTAAAAAACTTAAAAGCGTGGATCGAACCTTTTGACCGGATATCCGCGCGCGTTCGCGAGGCCGCGGAGCTTGCCGGATTGCTTGACGTCGAACCCGATCCGTCGCTGGGCGCCGATCTGGATAGCGAACTGGATGCGCTGGAGGAGGAGCACCAGCGTTTCGAGCTTCAATCGCTGCTTCAGGGACCTGATGACGGCCGCAACGCGCAGCTGGAGATAAGTGCCGGCGCGGGCGGGACCGAAGCCCAGGATTGGGCGTCGATGCTGATGCGCATGTACACTCGGTGGGCGGAACGCAAGGGATTTGGAGTGGAGCTTCTCGATTTGAGTGAGGGGGAGGAAGCCGGCATCAAGGGCGCCGTGCTCGAGATCAAGGGGCAGTACGCGTTCGGGTTTCTCCGGCCGGAGACGGGTGTCCACCGCCTCGTGAGAATCTCTCCATTCGACCAGCAGTCGCGCCGCCACACGAGCTTTGCGTCAGTCTTCGTCTACCCGGTGGTGGATGAGGAGATCAACATCGAGATTCGCGACGAAGACCTGCGCATCGATGTGTATCGGGCATCGGGAGCCGGTGGCCAGCACGTCAACAAGACGAGCTCGGCTGTCCGCGTCACCCACCTTCCTACAGGCGTGGTAGCGGCATCGCAACAGGAACGGTCGCAATTCAAGAACAAGGCGACTGCGATGAAGATGCTCAAGAACCGCTTGTATCAGCTCGAGGCTGAGAAGCAGGCACAGATAAAGGCGGTGCTCGATGCCACGAAATCGGATGTGTCATTCGGCAGCCAGATACGGAGCTACGTCTTTCAGCCATACACGATGGTCAACGATCATCGCACCGAGCTCAAGATTCCGGACGTGCAGAGGGTCATGGAGGGGGCGATCGATCCATTCATCGAGATTTATTTGAAGAAGTTCGGCGCAGCCGGCCAGGTCAGCGCGTGAGCGAGGACATCAATTTCGTCCTCCAGGCGCGGCGCGAGAAACTCCAGCGCCTCGCGGAACTTGGCGTAGCCCCATTCGCCTACAGCTACGACCGAACCCACTCGGCCGAAGGCGCGCGCACCGCGCTTGGAGATGCGGCCGACGGACCGGTGGTGCGCGTGGCCGGGCGCATAGTGGCGTGGCGAACCCATGGAAAGACTACGTTCGCGCACGTGGCGGACCTCTCTGGACGCATCCAGCTGTATTTTCGGCGGGATGACCTTGGAAAGGCTTTCGATACGGTGGAGCTGCTGGACCTCGGCGACGTCATCGGAGTAGCAGGCCCGCTTTTCAGAACCCGAACCGGAGAGCCGACGGTTCGCGTGGCATCGTTCGAGCTGCTGTCGAAGTCGCTGCGACCGCTTCCATTTGGAAAGGAAGAAGTCGTTGACGGCAAGACCGTGCGGCATTCGGGTTTCTCCGACCCGGAACAGCGGTATCGGCAGCGTTACGCAGATCTCGCCGTGCATCCGGAAGTGCGTGCCCTTTTCATCGCGCGTTCGCGGATGACGGCTGCAATGCGGTTATTTCTCGACGGACTGGGGTTTCTCGAGGTCGAGACACCTGTGCTGCAACCCTTGTACGGCGGCGCCGCGGCACGGCCTTTCGTGACGCATCATAATGCGCTGGACATGAAGCTCTATCTTCGAATTGCCGACGAGCTGTATCTCAAGCGACTAGTGGTTGGCGGACTCGAACGGGTGTACGAGATCGGGCATGATTTCAGGAACGAAGGGATCGACAGGACGCACAATCCCGAGTTTACAATGCTCGAGTTCTATGAAGCATACGCCGATTACACAGGAATGATGCAGCGCGTGGAATCAATCCTAATGGTGGCGGCGGAAGCGGTGAGAGGGGTGGCCGAATTCACGGGCCCGGCGCTGGCGCCGCCTTTTCGCCGGATCGAATGGGTCGCTGCGCTAAGCGCGGCGCTCGGCTCCGACGTGATGGCGATGGACGAGAGCATTTTGAGGAACACCGCTGAACGGGTGGGTGTTGAAGACGTGTCGGGCCTCAGCCATCCGAAAGTGCTCGACGAGCTTTTCCAGACGCTGGTGGAAAGCAAGCTTACGGAGCCGACCTTTGTCCTGGACTACCCGGCCGAACTGTCTCCG
The DNA here is from genome assembly GCA_051005015.1 of Gemmatimonadaceae bacterium. Taxonomy (GTDB): domain Bacteria; phylum Gemmatimonadota; class Gemmatimonadetes; order Gemmatimonadales; family Gemmatimonadaceae; genus JACMME01. Next base: position 7,342 of record JBPCJT010000320.1, read on the forward strand.
CTGGCCAAGCCGAAGCGCGGTAATCCCGCTCTTACCGAACGCTTCGAGCTGTTCGCGAATGGACGGGAGCTCGCGAATGCTTTCAGCGAGCTGAATGATCCGATAGACCAGCGGAGCCGCTTCGAGGCTCAGGCGGTGTTGCGCGCTGCCGGCGACGAGGAGGCGAGCATGGTGGATGAAGATTATCTTCGCGCCATGGAGTACGGCATGCCTCCCATGGGGGGGGTTGGAATCGGCCTGGACCGGCTTTTCATGTATCTCACGGGGACGGTGAACATCCGCGACGTTATTCTTTTCCCTACCATGCGCGCCGAATGAGCAGTCTCGAACTCGTCATAGCCTGGCGGTATCTGCGCAGCCGCAGCGGCACGCGGCTGTTGTCATTCATCACGCTCATTGCCATCGGGGGCGTCCTGGTCGGTGTAAGCGCGCTCATTGTAATAATTGGTGTGATGAACGGGTTGCAGAACGATCTTCGCGAAAAGATCCTCGTCGGGAGTCCGGACATTCGCGTGCTCAACTTCGGTGACGAATTGAGGATGGCCGAATGGAGAACCACTCTGGCGAAGGTACGAGCACAGCCTGGAATCACGGCGGCCGCGCCCTTCGTTCTTACCCAGGGTGGAGTATCCGCCGGACATACTTACGGCGAAGGGGCAATGGTGATGGGGATCGAACCGGCCGGTCGGGGGACGGTAGATGTGACCACCATCCGCGAGCATGCCCGAGCGGGCGATTTCCGGTTCGCGACCTCGGATGGCCAGGTCCGGGGCGCCGTGCTCGGCAGGCGGCTGGCGGAACGCCTGAACGTTTACCCTGGCGATTCCATAACAATGGTCGCGTTCGCTGGATTGAAATTCAATCCCGCCGTCGGGGGTTATGTTCCCAAACTGGAGAAGTTCGAGGTAACCGGAACGTTCGAGACGGGCATGTACGAGTATGACAACGCGTACATCTACATGTCGCTGCAATCTGCAAGGGAGTTTGCGGGCCTCGGTGACGCCGTTACCGGAATCGAAGCGAAGACGTCCGACCGCTGGCATGCGAACAAGGTCGCGGACAATCTGCGAAACAATCTCGGATCCGCCCGCGTGGTCGATTGGCAGGAGCAAAACTCAGGTTTGTTTCAGGCCCTGAAGCTGGAGAAGCTGGCAATGGGCATCATCCTTCTGCTTATCGTGATTGTCGCGGCATTCAACATCGTGAGTACTCTCACGATGGTCGTAAAGGACAAGACGCGCGAAATCGGTATTCTCAAGGCCATGGGCATGCGGTCCCGGCTCATCCGGCGCATTTTTCTGGCGCAGGGATTGGTCATTGGTCTGGTGGGCACCGGGCTTGGACTCGTGCTCGGCCTGGGAGTTTCGCTTGCCCTTGACCGATACGAGGTAGTCAAGCTCGATCCTTCGGTATATTTCATTGATCATCTGCCGGTGTCGCTAGAGGTACTTGACGTTATGTGGATCGTACTGTCGAGTCTCGCGATCGCGGTTCTGGCCACTCTGTATCCTTCCGTGCAGGCCGCGCGGCTGTATCCAGTTGAGGCAATTCGGGCGGAATAATGATCATCGAGGCCAGGGGTCTTTCGAAGACGTATCGCGGCGGGGACGGCGGGACGATTCACGTTCTCGACGGTGTCACCCTGGATGTGCGCCGCGGTGAGATGGTCGCCATTGTTGGCGCAAGTGGAAGCGGCAAGAGCACCCTGCTTCATCTGCTCGGCGCACTCGACAGGCCAACAAGCGGTTACGTGGTGCTGGACGGTGAGCCGCTGCACGGTTTGGGTGATGAGGATCTCGCGGCGGTGCGCAACAAGAAGCTCGGTTTTGTTTTTCAGTTTCATCATCTTCTGAGGGAGTTTTCCGCGCTCGAGAACGTCATGATGCCGTCGTGGATCGCGGGAAAGCCGGATTCGGTTGCGCGCTCGCGCGCGGAGGAGCTGCTTGCGCTGGTCGGGCTGAGCGGACGCATGACTCACAGGCCGAGCGAATTATCGGGAGGCGAGCAGCAGCGTACTGCGGTCGCGCGCGCTTTGGCGCTCGATCCCGCGCTGGTTCTGGCCGACGAGCCGTCCGGAAATCTCGACCATGCTAATGCGGAGCTCCTCCACGATCTCTTCGCGAGGTTGGCGCGCGAGCTGGAAATCTCGATGGTCGTAGTAACGCATAACAAGTCATTGGCTGCTCGTGCAGACAGGGTGTTATTGCTCGAGGACGGGCGGCTTCGCGGCACCGGTGTGCGCGAGGGGGTGGCTTGATGCTCTGCGACAACTGCAGGGAGCGGGACGCCGTGATCTATGTCAAAAAGATCATCGACAAGGGTCCGATAGAGCTCAACCTCTGCGAGAAATGCGCGGCGGAAAAGGGGTACGAAACGACTGTGAGCGCGCCGAAGCATCCGTTGGTCGAATTCCTCATGCCGGCGCAAAAACAGCTTCTCTCGGCGGCAGGCAGCGGGGACTCCGTTCGCTGCGCGTTCTGTTCCTCAACTCTTCGGGATTTCAGCACGACCGGCCGGCTTGGTTGCGCGCGCTGCTACAGCGCATTTGAAGCGAGCCTCCGCGATTTGCTGCGCCGCGTGCACGGTAACTCGCGTCACGTGGGCAAGAAATATGAGGCTCCGGAGCTTAGCCCTGCGGCCGGGGGAAGCGTCCTGAATGAGCTGCGTGACCGACTGCGTCGGGCGGTGGAGGGCGAGCAATTCGAGCTGGCTGCCGAGCTGCGCGATCGCATCAAGGTGATAGAATGACATTGGATCTTTCCCTGCTTCCCGACGGTGGGGTGAGCTGGCTCGACGCATCGGGGGAGCAAGCTGACATCGTGCTTTCCACGCGCATACGGCTTGCGCGTAACCTGGAGGGGTTCGCTTTTTCCACGCGAGCCCGCGAGGGCGAGCGTCTCCGGATTCTGGCGCAGGTTCGCGAGGCAGTGGAAGCTACGACCAGCCTTGAGGATAGCGTCCTGCTGCGAATTGAGGAGCTATCCCCCGCCGACAGGCAGCTGCTACACGAGCGCCATCTGGTCAGCAAGGAACTGGCGGGGCTGGATCTACAGTATCCCGTTAGAAGCGGAGCCGCTGTGTTTCTTGCCGACGGCTTGGGCGTCATGATCAATGAGGAGGACCACCTTCGTTTGCAGTCCCTACGGTCTGGATTCGACCTCAATTCGGCCTATGCGGCGCTGCGGCGTATCGATGACGAGCTCGGCGGGCGAATGCCTTTCGCCTATCACGAAGAGTTCGGCTTTCTCACCTCCTGCCCGACTAACACAGGGACGGGGATGCGCGCGTCCGTTCTTATTCATCTGCCTGGCCTTGTTCTCACCAAGGAGATTTCCAAGGTGTTGGCCGGGCTGCAGCAGGTAGGGCTGACGTATCGGGGGTTGTACGGTGAGGGAAGCGAAGTGATCGGGAATTTCTTCCAGATTTCCAACCAGACGACGCTCGGGCGCACCGAAGAAGAGCTGCTGGAGGATCTGATACGCGTTGTCAGACTTCTGATTCAGCGCGAAGAAGATGCGCGCAGGGTCTTGCTTCGTGACGCCGGTTATATTATCGAAGATAAGTTGTGGCGATCGTATGGCGCGCTGCGGTATGCGCGCAGCCTCTCGTTTGAAGAGGGGATGACGTACCTGAGCAACGTACGCCTCGCCTTGGGGCTGAAACTGATCGCGGGCCTCAGTGTATACACTCTCAACAAGCTCCTGATTTTTTCCCAATCTGCGCACCTGGCATACGCTGAAGGCCGGTCGCTCACCGAGAGCGACGCGAATATCGTGCGTGCACGATACGTGCGTCAGGCGCTTGCAGATGAAGGTGGAACGACCGGGTGATTCCGTCGGACGGAACCTCGAACTGAGGCTCATATGAACGGCTACAACTTCACGGAGCGGGTGCGACAAGTCCTAGCCATGGCACGCGAGGAGGCGGCCCGGTTGCACCACGAATGCGTCTGTCCGGAGCACATACTTCTCGGCCTGATTCTGTGGGGTGAGGG
>JBPCJT010000321.1:0-3628 GCA_051005015.1 Gemmatimonadaceae bacterium
GGCTCGCCGCGCATTCGACATTACCCTTGGGACGGTGAAAACGAAGCGGTCTATCGCCCTCACCCGACCGATGGCGTATCACCCGGAAGTGCAACATGCCATCGCAAGGATGGGGCTGGAGCTCGAGGGAATCGAGCCGCACCTGGAACGGACGGCCGCTGACTGGGCCGCCGGTGTCGAACATGGCGCGATGTGGGTCGCAAAGATATTCGCCACCAAGTACCACGCGGTCGAGAGCTCGTGGCGGGTCATCGACCTCGCCCTCGACGTTGCTGGCGGGTTCGGAATCTTCCGCCGCGGAGGTCTCGAGCGGCTGTTCCGTGATGCACGGCTCGGAAGGCTCCATCCCGCCAACTCGATGCTGACGCACGAGATCGTCGGGAAGTCGTTTCTGGGTATAAGTCCCGACGAACAGCCCCGGTGGGGATGATGCCTATACGAACATTGCCGGGCTGATCTCCAGAGAAACCTCGGAGATGCTGTCCACGGGGAGGCCGGCCTGGCGCGCGTGCTCGTAAACAGCTTCGGTGTTCGGCGCATCGTACTCGCAGTAGATCTTTCCGTCGGCGTCCGACACGTAGCTCCTGATCCAGGTCACTTCAGGCATGCCCGAGAGCACCTCGTTTGAGCGGCGGCCCGCCGTGTTGAGAGCGTCGCGCGTGAGTCCGGGAACGGAGCGCTGGATGATGTAGCGTGGCATACTGGTCTCCTCTGTAGTTGGTCAGGGTACTTGGTTCACGGTTTCGCACGCGAGCTGCAAGGCACCATCGTCGAGCTGTGTTGCCAGGTCGGAAGCACTCTGCCAAAGGAGTTGTGCCTGTCCCGGATCGCCTTGAGCGAAACGAACCTTGGCGAGGTGAAATAGCGTCCAACCCTCGCCCCTACGGTCGCCAATTTCGCGCCTCAGCGCCAGCGATCTTTCGTAGGCCAGGATGGCTTCGTCCAGTTCGGCTGCAGAAAGAGATAGCTCGCCGAGGGCGGAGAGCGAATGGGCCTGGAGCAGGCGCTCGCCAGTCGAAGCGTTGAGGTCCAGCGCCGCCCGCAGGACGGCTCGGGCTTCTTCCAGACGGGATGTCCGCATGAGGCTCATGCCCAGGCTGTTGAGCATCAGCCCTTCGTGCACACGATCGCCCAGCTCGTGAAAGATCTCGCGCGCCGCAGCGTAATGCCCCGCCGCGGCTTCGTAACCGCCGCGCTCCCACTCCAGAATTCCGAGGGTGTTCCGGGCGGCGCCGCAACGGGCGCGGTCGTCGGCTGCCACTGAGAGCTCGAGCGCTTCTTCGTAAGCCTTGATGACGATTTCAGGCGCCATTCCAGCGCTTCGCGCTGTCCGCGCGATCCCTTCCACTGCCCTGAGCTCGGCGCGGCGGCCCCCAGTCCTCGGCAATGCGCGCACCGATTCCCATGCCGAGTGCGCTTCGCTCCAGCGTTCGAGCCGCTCGAAGCATGCGGCGTTTTTCGTCCGTATGGCAGCTTCGGTTTCGGGGTCGTCGAGGTGCGCAAACAGATCGGCGGCCTCGCCGAGGCATGGGACGGCTTCGTTGTCGCGGGCCAGCGTCGCCAGGACTTCACCGAGGATGCGTAAAGCTTGCGCCAGGCCGGGCGAGTAACGGGTGCGTCTGCAGACATCCACTGCCTCGCGGTAAGACTGCAGGGATTCGTCCGTCTTGCCCATGTCGAGAAGCACGTGCGCAATGCTGATGAGCACAAACGATCGCTGAATCGGGAGCTTGAGCACTCGAAAACTGTCGTCACATCGGCGAAGGCAGTCGAGTGCGACATCCAGGTCGCCCATTGCGCGATACACCTGGCCCGTGGCGGAAAGCATGTAAGCCTCGCGTGCCACATCCCCGCGCTGGCTCGAAAGTTCGAGCGCTTCGTGTAGACATTCCAGCGCGCGTGGATAATCACCCGCTCCCTTGAAGATCTGTCCAAGGTTGTTGAGATCCCCCTGCAGCGCTTCGAGATCACCGCGACTGCGGTCGAGCTCCACGGATTCCTGCACGAGGGCAATCGCGGCGGGAAAATCGCTCTCGTGCCAGCGTAGAAAGCCCAGACTCCGCAGCGCCTTTCGCTCGCCCGCAGCGTCGCCCAGCGCGCGCGCAATCCGGAGGGAGGTCTGCAGGTCCTGACCGGCGAAATAGAATTTCCGCAGGAGAGTGTGCAGCTCTCCCTGTCTCAGGTATGCCTCTGCCAGCTTCTCGGATTCACCCGCGGGTTCGAGCATCGCGACAAGCTCGGAGACGAGCTGCTGTTGCCGGTTGCGAAAGCCGAGTGTCTCGCACGCCCGCTCCTGCCGGAACAGGATGTCCGTTGTGAGAGCGCGCCGGGCATCGTCCTCGGGAAGGCGAACGACCCACTCGCGTGCTGCGTCCAGCATGGCAAGGCAGTGTGGGAACTCGTTGAGCCTCGCGGCGCGATCCGCCGCGGCTGTCGCGTACGAGATGGCGCTGCTCCATTCGCCGGCGAGACTGAAATGGTGGGCGAGGACGTCTGCCTGCTCGTCAGCACGCTCCGGTGCGTCTGCTTCAATGGCACGTGCGGCAGTGCCATGAAGCAGGCTTCGCTGGCGCTCGAGGAGGCTGTCGTATGCGACTTCCCGGATTAGCACGTGTCTGAACCGGAACACGGGTTTGGGAACGACGGCGGTTTGCTGTATGAGCCCAGCTGATTTGAGCCGTTCCAGAGAACCCGTAAAGTCGATCCCATTCTCGATTAACTGCTCAAGAATGTGACGGGGAAAGTCGGTGCCAATTACAGCTGCTACTTTCAACACATCGCGCGCTACGGGATCGAGCATGCTTATGCGGGTACCGATTACGGCCTGAATGGTATCCGGCAAATGCGCGATCCCCGCGCGGTCTGCGACGATGGCCTCACCAGAAGCGCAGCGGACGATCCCGTCCTCAACCAGGGAGTGGCAGATCTCCTCAATGAAGAACGGGTTTCCGCCAGCGCGCGCCAGGACTTCGCGCGCAAGCTCATCGGCGACCCGGTCAACTTTCAGCACTGCCTTCAGGAGCTCGAATGATGCGCCGGCACCAACGGGCCCGAGATGGATGAGACGCTGGTGCTCCCCGCTCCCCCATACAAGCGTCGGATCCGGTCTCGACGATACCGCAACGAGTAAGCTGTGGCAGGGCGCAATGTCAGAGATCTGGTGCAGCACTTGTCGCGAAGCGTCATCTGCCCAATGCCAATCCTCCATTACTAGGAGCAGGGGAGCATGCCGCGCCTGCAAGGTCAGGAGTGCGGTCACCGCCTCCATCATGGAAGCGTGAAAGTCTTCCTTCTGCAGCTGCTGCGGCACCGGGAAAGCGGCGCTCGGGATCGCAAGCAGATTGAGAAGGAAGGGCACGTAATCTTCGAGCTGAGCGCCAATGGCCCTGATTGCCGCTACGATGTGATCGTGAACCGCGGTCGTATCGCTCCGGTCGGGTGGTACACTCAGCGCCGTCTCGATGGCCTGGATGAAGGGGAGGTAGGGTGTTGAGGTGCGGGCGGAGTCACCTCGGCCTGTCAGGACCCGGGCGCCGGCCGCCTGCGCAACCTGCTGAAGCTCGAACAGCAGGCGGCTCTTGCCCACCCCAGCCTCGCCCAGGATGACCGCAAACTGGCCCTCCCCGGC
>JBPCJT010000322.1:0-6328 GCA_051005015.1 Gemmatimonadaceae bacterium
GCTTCGAGGCGGTGATACACTTCGCGTCGCACACACTCGTCGGTGAGTCGATGGAGAAGCCGCTGCTGTATATAGGCGATAACATCACCAACGCGCTCAACCTGTTCCGGGCGATGATCGATAGCGACGTGAAGCGCTTCATCCTCTCGTCTACCGCCAACCTGTTCGACAAGCCGGAGCGTATGCCGATCGACGAGGCCGAGCGCATCGTGCCGGGCAGCCCGTACGGCGAGGGCAAGAACATCATCGAACGGCAGTTGTACTGGCTGGATAAAATTTACGGCATCCGCTACGCTTGTCTGCGCTACTTCAACGCGTCGGGCGCGTCGCCGACAGGTCAGCGCGGCGAAGACCATCAACCCGAATACCATCTGATCCCCATCATCCTGCAGGTCGCGCTCGGCCAGCGGGAGAAGCTGACCGTTTTCGGAAACGATTACCCCACGCCCGACGGCACCTGCATCCGCGACTATATTCACGTGGCCGACCTGGCGCAAGCGCACATCCTGTCGCTCAAGGCGCTCGATCAAGGCAGCCGCACTTACAACCTGGGCAGCGGCAACGGCTATTCGATAATGGAAGTGATCGAAACTGCCGAGGAAGTAACCGGCAGGAAGATTACGTACGAGATCGGTCCGCGCCGGCCCGGCGACCCGGCCATCCTCGTCGCCGGTAGTAACAAGATCAACCGCGAGCTTGGCTGGAATCCTCGCTTCGGCGCGCTGCGTGACATTATCACCACCGCCTGGGAATGGCACCGCACCCGTCCGAACGGCTACAGCTCCATATAAAGCGCATGTTATAATTCGACGAAGGACGAATGACCAATGGGAAGGGGGTACCGATCCGCCCGGGCTGTAGAGGAGCCTGCGATTGTGGCCCATGCCTGCTCCGGGGATCCAAGCCCGATCGGAAGCGTATGGCGATCGTGGGCAGCGTCTATACGGTGGACACCGTCCAGTGTCGAAGAGGTGGCGGAGTCGCTGTTTCGGCGGCCCGAAGAGAAGCGGCAAGAACCATGCACTCCCCTGCGAAGCCACTGCACAAGCAGGTGCGGGCGCGCTCCCGCTGCCATGCACGTTCTTTCGGGATGTACACGACGTGGAGTAAGATGCCATGACGAAACGATTTCAGCGTAAGCGAATTCTGATAACGGGCGGGGCGGGCTTTCTCGGTTCGCACCTGTGTAACCGACTGCTCTCGGACGGGCATGAAATTTTGTGCGTAGACAACTTCTATACGGGTACCAAGGACAACATCATCGACTCACTCGATGACCCTCACTTCGAACTCGTGCGGCACGACATCACCTTCCCGTTGTACGTGGAGGTTGACGAGATCTACAACTTGGCATGTCCGGCTTCGCCCGTTCATTACCGCCACGATCCTGTGCAGACAACCAAGACTAGCGTGCATGGCGCCATCAACATGCTCGGCCTGGCGAAACGCGTTAAAGCTCGTATCCTTCAGGCGTCGACCAGCGAAGTCTATGGCGATCCCCGGGAGCAACCGCAAAAGGAAACGTACTGGGGCAACGTGAATCCTATCGGTGAGCGGGCCTGTTACGACGAAGGCAAGCGCTGTGCCGAGACCCTGTTCGTTGACTACCAGCGCCAGCATGATCTACAGATCCGCATCGCCCGCATTTTCAACACCTACGGCCCGCGGATGCACCCTAACGACGGGCGAGTGGTATCGAACTTCATCGTCCAGGCGCTGCTCGGGGAACCGATCACGGTCTATGGGGATGGAGGTCAGACAAGATCGTTCTGCTATGTCGATGATCTCATCGACGGCATGATTCGCTTGATGGAGACCGAGCTGCGGGGGCCTGTTAACCTGGGTAACCCAAATGAGCTTACCATACAGGAACTTGCTGAACAGGTCATTGACCTTACCGGCTCAGGTTCCGAAATCGTCTATCGACCGTTGCCTAGTGATGATCCTGTTCAGCGCTGTCCCGACATTGCACTGGCGGAGGAAGTGCTTGGCTGGACACCACGTGTTCAGCTGCGTGAGGGCCTGGAGCGGACCATACATTTCTTCGATGAGCGGCTTAGAGGGCCAGCACCCCATGCTGTTATCACGAAAAACTAAATATCTCATCCTCGGTCTGGGCAGCTTCGTCCCTGGCTATAGGCGGCTGCCTATCCTATCGAAAGCCGCGGCGGTATCCACCGGAGGAACAGACTCAGCGCGGTATTGTTACTCGGTATGGCTCAGACATCTTGTCAAAGCCCACGAGCATGGACTTCCCACTAATCCGGCAGCAGTAGCGGAACTGGGACCTGGGGATTCCATTGGGGTGGGGCTCGCCGCCTTGCTTTCTGGCGCCAAGACCTACTACGCGTGTGACGCCGTGACCTATCTCCATAACACTCGGAACCTCCAAGTATTCGATGAATTAGTAGAGTTATTTGGCAAACGTGAGAACATACCAGATAACCGAGAATTTCCGGAAGTTCGGCCCGTATTGAGCTCATATGAATTCCCTTCGGGCGCCCTAGCTGACGCACATCTGTGTGATTGCCTGCGAAGAGAGAGAACAGAATCGATCCGAGAGGAACTCCTCGACTTCAAGCGCGCGAAGCAACGCTTCATCTTTTATGCAGCTCCATGGGATGAACAGACAGTTGTAAGACCCAACTCCATCGATATGGTTTATTCACAGGCGGTCCTGGAGCATGTGAATGATCTTGAAGTGACATATCAATCGCTCTTCGTATGGTTGAAGCCCGGTGGCATCATGTCACACGTCATCGATTTCCGATGTCATGGTTGTGCCGAGCAATGGAATGGGCACTGGAGCTATTCAGATTTAACGTGGAAATTGATTCGAGGTAAAAGATCATGGTTAATCAATAGAGCGTCGTATAATAGTCATTTAGCGTTGTTGAGGGAGCATGGCTTTGATGTCGTGTACGGTTTGAGAGAGCCTGCCACTCGCAGCAGTGGGATAGACCGTAGTCGCCTCGCGCCCGCCTTCCGGGATATCTCAGACGAAGACCTTCAGACGAGTCTAGGATTTATTCAAGCCGTGAAGAAATAGGACACCTGCTTGTGGGTGCGTCCGATAATCGGCCTGGCCGTGTCGCAATAGAGAGAACGTGGGTACACTGGCAACCATGTGCGGGATCGCGGGTGCATGGGACTTTTCGATGCGGATGACGGCCGAGCAATTGGCCGCCGCAGCCGGAGCAATGGCGGACCGTCTCGCCCATCGAGGCCCCGACGATTCGGGGCTGTGGCAGGATAAGGCACCCGGCATCGCGCTCGCGCATCGCCGCCTCTACATCCTCGATCTTTCTCCCGCCGGACATCAGCCCATGCATTCCGCGAGCGGGCGTTTCACCATCACGTTCAACGGCGAGATCTACAACCACGCGGCGATGCGCGCGGCGTTGCAGGCGGAAGGCGACGTTCGCTGGCGCGGGCATTCGGATACCGAGGTTCTGCTGGAGGCTATCGAGCGATGGGGCATGTCGAAGGCGCTCAAAGCCACTGTAGGCATGTTCGCCTTCGGGGTGTGGGACAGCCGCGACCGCACGCTCACCCTGGCCCGAGACCGCATGGGAGAAAGACCGCTCTACTACAGCCTCGCAGGCCGTACATTGCTGTTCGGCTCCGAGCTGAAAGCGCTCACGGGCTTCCCGGGTTTTGACAAGCCGGTCGACCGTACCGCGGTGTCGTTGCTGCTGTGGCAGCCGAGCACAAGCTTCGACGAGAGACCCCGCCGGGGTGACGACATCCACCGTGCCCGATCCCGGCGGTCTATCTCTCTCTCCCGCTTAAAAATCTTCCGACTCGTGAAAACTCCGCCATTCCGGCACCAATTCCCGATACACGGCAAGCGTGTTCGCCAGCACGATTCGCTCGTCGAACTGGGCGAGCGCTTTCTGGCGGCTAGCCGCCCCCATGCGGGCCGCAAGTGCCGGATCCAGGACAAGCTTTCGAATCGCTGCCGCCAGCGCCGCACCGTCGCGCACGGGCACAAGGATGCCGTTGACGCCGTCCTCCACGACCTCTCGGCACCCGGGAGCGTCGGTCGTCACGATAGGCAAGCCTGCGGCCGCCGCCTCGATCAGGCTGCGCGGAACGCCTTCCCGATAGCTAGTAGGCAATACGACCACGTCCGCTGTCGCCATCAGCGCGGGCATGTCCTGCACATGGCCCAGAAGAGTCACGTTGCCTTCCTCGCGCCACGCCGTCAGTTGCTTTTCGGGAACGGACGCGGGGTTGCCGGCGTCCGGCTCACCTGCCACGAGAAATTGGATCTTTAGTCCTTCGGCGCGCAACACCTGCGCCGCTTGCGCGAACTCGGTCACGCCCTTGGCCCAGAGCAGCCGCGCGGCGAACACGACCGACGGGGTGCGGTCGCTCGCGCAAAGTGCATCCGGCCGCGGATGATACCGCTGCGTGTCAACGCCCGATCCGGCAATCAGGCGCACATCCGAAGGGTCCATCAGGCCGGCGTCGATGACGGCGCGCTGATCGTCCGGATTTTGTACGATCAATCGGCTCTTCCGGCCGCTCATTGCGAAACCCAGCAATCGGCGCACCAAGGGACGCAGCATCCGCGCAAGCAATTCTCTGCTACCGAAGACGTACCCCATGCCCGCCACCGCGCTCACCACACCACGCGCGCCGGCACCCTTGGCCGCGAGACCGCCGTACACCACGCACTTGATCGTAAAGTGATGGGCAATGTCCGGTTTTTCCCGGCGATAGAGTCGCCACAGCACCCATAGCAAGAAAACCTCGCGGATTGGGTTGAGGCTGCGCCGCGCCATTGGCACGGGAATCCAGCGAAACCCTTCGGCCCGAAGCTTTTCCCCGTACGGCCCCGGCGGCGAGACCAACACCACTTCCGCCCCCTGCGCGCGAGCACCTTTCGCCAGCGCGAGCCGGAAGTTGAAGAGATACCACTCGGTGTTCGCGAAGAGCAGAATCTTTAGCGGTCGGCGGAATGCCGAAGTTCCGGCGGGCTCAGGCATGCTCCGCTTCCAGCCATGCCTGGAACATCAACACGTCCCACAGATAATATTGCCAGTTGCGGGCACCGCTCTGGTGTTCCTTCCACTGTCGGCGGATGGGCGCCGGATTGAGAAATCCCTCGCGGCGCAGCCGGGCGTCGTCAAGCAAGGCTTCCGCCCAATCGCGCAATGGCCCCCGTAGCCAGGAATCGATGGGGACGCCGAAGCCCATCTTGGGACGCTCGATCAGTGTCTTCGGCACATATTTGTAGAGCATCTGACGCAGCAGCCACTTGCCTTGCCCGCCGCGGATCTTCATCGACAGCGGCAACGAAAGGGCAAACTCCACCAGCCGGTGATCGAGGAAGGGCACGCGCGTCTCCAGGCTCACCGCCATCGCTGCTCGATCCACTTTTGCGAGGATGTCGTCGGGCAAATAGGTGAGCGTATCCGTCGTCATCATCCACTGCTCGAATGTGGATGCCACCCCGGGATTCATTAGCAATTCATCCAGCAGCGTCGCCGGCTCCCGGGCACCGAGCACCAAACTGGAAGGGTCTTTCCAATGCGAGACTAGGCGTCGGTACAACAGTGGGCCATCATCAACCAACGCCAACACCTCTGCCGCTTTGTACGCCTTGTCGCTCGGCTGGCTGGCCCGGAAATATGGGACCGCTGCCCCTAGGGGCAGCAACAACGCATTCAGCAACCACGGCGGACACGCGCCGACGGCATGCGCCAGCCGGCGGCGAATTGCCTGCGGCATCCACATGAGCTTACGGCGCAGACCGCGAGCGAGGACGTAACGGGTGTAGCCGCCAAAAAGCTCGTCACCGGCATCGCCGGAGAGACTCACCGTGACGTGCTGGCGCGCGAGCTGCGCGACCAGAAATGTGGGGATCTGGGAAGGATCCGAGAACGGCTCGTCGTAGATTACGGGCAGGCGGGGAATGACCGCCTGGGCTTCTTCGGGACTCACATACAACTCGGTGTGGTCGGTGTCCAAGTGGCGGGCCACCGCCTTAGCGTATTCCGCCTCGTTGTAACCAGCTTCGGCGAAGCCGATGGTGAAGGTGCGCACTGGACGGGATGACTGCGCCTGCATCAGCGCCGCGATGGCAGAAGAATCCACGCCCCCGGAGAGGAACGCCCCAAGCGGCACATCCGATATTCTTTGCAGCGCAATCGCCTGACCGGATATCCGCTCCAACTCGACCAGCGCCGCGGCGTCACCCCGCGCGAACGGCTCTTCCCTGCCGCGCGCCGCCGCCGCAAGTACCGACCAATACACTCGGGGTGCCGGTAGCTGACGCCGGCGTACGTCGTCCTGCGAAACGGTGAGCCATGGCCCAGGG
>JBPCJT010000323.1:0-15615 GCA_051005015.1 Gemmatimonadaceae bacterium
GTTCACCTCCGCTTCGCGCGCACGCGAGATTCTGGGAGCCTATGACGGCTTGCTGGTTCCCGGTGGATTTGGAGTCCGCGGCGTTGACGGGATGGTGGAGTGCATTCGATTCGCGCGGGAGTCGGGACTTCCGTTCTTCGGCATCTGTCTGGGCATGCAAACGGCAGTTATCGAATTCGCGCGAAACAAGGTGAGGCTGGACGATAGCCATTCGAGTGAGTTCGCGCCGGAATGTTCCCATCCGGTAATTGCGCTTATGGAATCACAGCAGCACGTGACCGACATGGGAGGCACCATGCGACTCGGCGCCTATCCATGCCGGCTGCGGCCCGGCTCGCTCGTCGCAGAACTTTACGGGGTACCCGAAATCAGCGAACGCCACCACCACCGTTACGAATTCTCCAACGCCTACCGCGACCGGTTCACCGCCGCCGGCATGCGGCTCAGCGGCCTTTCACCTGACGGCTCGCTCGTGGAGATAATTGAATTGCCGGATCATCCGTGGTACGTGGGTTGCCAGTTTCATCCCGAGCTCAAATCACGCCCGACGCGTCCGCATCCGCTCTTTGCGGGATTCGTCTCCGCCGCACTCAAGGCCAAGCATGCACGGCTGGGCACGGGCGGCGATCTGGCGCCTCACGCTCATGCGGGCGACTAAGGTGACAGTATTCCCGGCAAACGCACTCTTCCTGATCGCGGGTCCCTGCGTAGCAGAGAGTGATGATCTCAATTTGCGTGTAGCCGAGCACCTGGCTCGGCTGGCGGAACGAGTGCCGGGAGGCATCATCTACAAGGCCAGTTTCGATAAGGCCAACCGGTCCAATGCAAGCGCCGCCCGAGGCCCCGGTCTTGAGGAAGGACTGGCGGCGCTCGAACGCGTTTCGCGCGCGACAGGGCTTCCCGTTCTCACCGATGTGCATCTGCCCGAACAATGTGCCATTGCGGCCGAAGTGGTGGACGTGCTGCAAATCCCCGCTTTCCTCTGTAGACAGACGGACCTTCTGGAGGCGGCCGGAGCCACAGGTAAGCCGGTAAACATCAAGAAGGGACAATGGATGCATCCGGAGGGAATGCGCGGAGCTGTGGAAAAGGTTCGCGGATCGAGCCCGCAAAACGGAAACGGGGGCGCAAGAGTGGAGAATGGCTCAGCGGGTCGTTCGAGCACCGCGGATGATTCCAGCGCCTCCCAGCTCGAGATCGCCGTAACCGAGCGTGGCACTTTCTACGGATATGGCGACCTGGTCGTCGACATGCGGTCATTCATGCGCATGCGTGCGGCTTGCGGCGCCCCGGTCATATTTGACGCGACGCATAGCGTTCAGCGCCCTGGTCAAGGTGAAGGCGGCGCCAGTGGTGGCGCCCGGGAGTTCATTCCGCCCCTCACATTCGCGGCTGTAGCGGCCGGTGCCGATGCCATCTTTCTGGAGACGCATCCGGACCCCGCCAATGCGCCCAGTGACGGACCAAACATGCTGCCCCTGGACCGGTTGAACGACCTCGTCGAACGCGCTGTGGAAACCTGGAGTGCTAGCCGCGGATGATTGACCCTGTGGTGGCGCGGGCGATACGCATAGTCGGACTCGATGTCGATGGTGTTCTTACCGATGGCGGCCTGTACATAGGCGACGCTGGTGGTGAGCCTATCGAACTCAAGCGATACGATATCCAGGACGGTCTCGCAATCCGTTTTCTTCGAGATGCGGGGATTCGCGTGGTAGTCATTACCGGCCGGGAGTCTGAGAGCGTACGCATCCGTGCCCGTGAGCTCGACGTCGACGACCTTGTTCAGGATCGCCATGCCCGCAAGCTGCCGGCGCTGCTCCAGGTGCTCGACAAGCTGAATGCATCGCCGGAAGAGACCGCCTACATCGGCGATGATTTCCCGGACATGTCGATCATGCGTATGGTGGCGCTTCCCGTCGCGGTCGGCAATGCGGTCCCGGAAATCCGCGAGATCGCGGCGGTGCGGCTCGAGCGCGAAGGCGGCCGCGGAGCGGTGCGCGAGTTTGCGGAGCTGCTGCTAAAGGCTCGCGGGGAATGGCAGGACATCGTCGAACGGTACGTCACGGAACGGTCGGCTGTGATGCATGGTGCGGCGCTGTGAGTGGCGCGGCGCTGGTAGAGCGCGGCCGCCGGGTGATCCGGATGGAGCGCGATGCCCTCGAAGAGATCGAGCGCCGGCTCGGCGAGGAGTTTGCCGAGGCCGTGGATCTGCTCGCTTCATGTTCCGGGCGCGTGATCGTGGCGGGGGTTGGAAAGTCCGGGCTGATCGCCCGCAAGATTGCCGCTACGCTCACTTCGACCGGAACTCCGGCCGCTTTTCTCCACCCCGTCGAATGCTTGCACGGCGATCTGGGCATGGTCGGCCCGTCCGACGTCGCAATCCTGCTTTCCAAGAGCGGTGAGACAGACGAGATGGTGCCACTCCTGGACGAGCTCAAGAGACTGGGTGTCCGGATCATCGCGCTCACCGGTGGACGCGATTCAACGCTGGCAAGGCTGGCGGATGTGACGCTTGACAGCGGAGTGAGGGAAGAGGCCTGTCCGCACGATCTCGCGCCGACAACAAGTACCACCGCGACACTGGCGCTTGGCGACGCCCTCGCTGTTGTTCTGCTCGAACAAAAGGGATTTCAGCGGGATGACTTCGCGAGGCTGCATCCGGGGGGCTCCCTTGGGCGGAGACTGCTGCGGCGGGTATCCGAGGTCATGGTCACGGACCGCCTTCCCACCCTTAACCACTCCGCGACGATGCGCGAGGCGATTGTGCCGTTGGCGGAGCTGCGCGGGACGGTGGCGGTCGTCGATGCTGCGCGCCACGTGCTGGGTGTGGTTACGGCCGGCGATCTTAGCAGGCTCATGGAGCGAGAGGAAAATTTCTTCTCGGTGCCCGTCGACAAGGTAATGACGGCTAATCCGAAAGTGATCTACGCCGACGATTTAGCGAGTGCCGCGGTGTATCAGATGGAGAAGTACGGGATTATGGCCATTCCGGTACTGGACTCGGAGGAACGAATGGTTGGCATGGTCCATCTCCACGATCTAATGCGGGCGAGGGTGGTATGACGGGCCGTCAAATGCTGATTGTTGGGGCGCTTTGCTCGGCAGTCGCCGCTTGCACTGACCGAACGGCTCCCGTGCAGGTAGCGAAGGACGCGCTCGCTGATTCAGCCGATCAGGTTCTGTTTCATATCAAGACGGTTCTCACCGATCGCGGGCTTCTCCGGGCAGAGCTCGAGGCGGATTCCGCATTCTTCTTCGACGACAACACTCGTATCGAACTGCGCAAGGTGGAGACAACTTTTTTCAAATCGACGGGTGAACGAAGCTCGGTGCTGACTTCGCGCGAAGGCACGTACAATACCCGGCTGCAGGAGACCGAGGCACGAGGAGATGTCGTCGTAGTCAGCAACGAGGGTCGCAGGCTGGAAACGTCGCAGGTCAAGTACCAGCAGGGCCAGAACGAAATTTCCAGCGACAGCGCATTCGTGTTGACTGAAAAGGGAAGGCGGCTCGAGGGAGTGGGCTTCGTCTCGGACCCCGACATGCGCAATGTTCGAGTCAAAAACGTGACCACTGGTGGTGGCACCTTCACGCTTCCGGGCCAGTGATTTCCCGCTACCTGTTTTTTGTGACGGCATTCGCGCCGGCCATGGCGTTCTCTGTAGCCGCGCAGCAACCACAGGCTCCGGGGGGCCGTTGCCAGTTCCAGTTCGAGCCTCGCAATCCGGCCAGTCCACCGCGCGTGAATTCCGTGCAGCAGCCGGGTGGAGCCCGGCATTCCTACGTCGGGGGGGGTGTTCGCGGATTCTGTCCGGCCCAGAACATCACGATAGTCGCGGATAGTGTGGAGTACTACGAGGATACGCGACTGATGTATCTGATCGGCAATGTCGAGTACGACGAGCCGCGTCTCTCGCTTGATGCGCAGCGCATCACCTATTGGCAGAACGAGGAGCGGGTACTCTCCGAAGGCAACGTGGACGCGACATTGCCAAGCGGCACGAACCTCAAGGGTCCAAAGGTCGACTACTATCGCGCCGTGGCGAAGATCCGGCCACAGACCCGAATGATATCAGACGGGCGCCCCACCATCCGAATCGTCGAGCTGGATTCTCTTGGCCGCGCTTCCGACCCGGTGATCGTCATCGCCAACACCGTCGTAATGCTGGCGGACAGTCTTGTCTACGCATCCGGGCGTGTGGAGTTGACCAGACCCGATGTCATTGCGCAGGCAGACTCAGCGACACTGGACAATGGCCGGCAGAGCGCGCGACTGATGCGGAAGCCGGTGATCGAGGGACGTGGAGAGCGTCCCTTCAAGCTCTTCGGTACGGTGATAGACATCTTCGCGCGCAACCGGAAGCTGGAAATCGCCATCGCGCGAGGCGAGGGAAAAGCCATAAGCGAGGACGTGACTCTCACAGCCGACACACTCGATTTCCGGCTGGTCGAGAGCAAGTTGCATCGGGCGTACGCGTGGGGCAAATCGCGCGCGAGAGCGGTGTCGCCGCAGTACGACATAGTGGCCGATTCTCTGGACGTGCGGATGCCTGCTCAGCGGGTGAGCGAGGTGTTCGCCGTGCGTGACGCATTTGCCCAGAGCACGCCGGATTCGCTCAAGATCCGGACGACGGAGAAGGACTGGCTTCGCGGCGATACCGTACTGGCGCGGTTCGATACGGCGACCACGGGGGATTCGACTTCACGCGCGCAGATCAGGCAACTCGTTGCTCTGGGACACGCACGCTCGCTGTACCAGTTGGCGCCGCGGGATACGGCCGCCAACCGGCCGGCGATCAACTATGTGGTCGGGCGGAACATCTCGTTGGCGTTCCAGAATAGCGAGGTACAGACGGTGACGATCACCGATCAGGCACACGGCGTCTACCTAGAGCCGGTAGTGTCGGCTGCACCCGGTGGCCAGGCAGACCGTCCTCGCCCGCCAGCCCAGTCCGATCCAGCTACCGCTCGTCCGCCGGAGAGCAGATCGCCGTGAAGAACGAAGAACTTGCGGTAGAGTTGCAGCAACTCATTGATCACCTCGCTAAGGGCGACCGGTCCACTGCCCGGGGACTGGAAGCGCTGGTACTTTCCGCGCGCCCTGACGGGACAGCCGATTTCAATAGTGTGGCTATCCGATACCGTGATGACTACCTGGCCGTCATCCGCGAGGAAGGGCGTGACGCCGAACGCGAAGCTGGAAGGCTCGGACTCGACGAGGTGCGAGCTCACCTGGCTGCATCGGTGCTGCCGCGTCTGGCCAGCGATGGCGTGATCGTGCTTCCGCACAACGGACTGGCTGCGCCGGACGCCTCCATTGCGATTGCGCACCGCTACTGGATCGACATGGCTCCGTTCCGCAGCGAGGTGGCGCAGATGCTGCGCCATACGAGCGAGCATCCGGCAATAGCGGCCGGGCGGTACACGAAATCAGTCCCGGCAGTCGGCCCGGACGCTGCCGCCAGCGTCCTGTCCGCGGAGGGTCTCGTCAAGACCTACCGGCGGCGGCGTGTGGTCAACGATGTTGCCCTGCGCCTCCGTCAGGGAGAGATCGTTGGGCTCCTCGGACCGAACGGTGCGGGCAAGACGACAACGTTCTACATGATCGTGGGGCTCATACAGCCGCAGCAGGGAAAGATCCTCGTTGACGGAAGGGACATCACCGAGATGCCGATGTTCCAGCGCGCGCGGCAGGGGATTGGATACCTCTCTCAGGAGCCGTCAATCTTTCGCAAGCTGACGGTGGAGGAGAATATCCTCGCCATACTCGAGACGCTGCATCTGTCAAAGGAGGAACGACGGAAGCGGCTCGAGAATCTGCTCGACGAGCTGAGCATCAAGCACCTGAGACGCAGCAAGGCGTACGCGCTCTCCGGGGGTGAGCGCCGCCGCCTCGAGATCACGCGAGCGCTGGTGACACAGCCCAAGTTCATGATGCTGGACGAGCCGTTTGCGGGCGTCGATCCGATCGCGGTGCACGACATTCAATCCATCGTTTCGGGGTTACGACACCGCGGTATCGGAGTCCTCATAAGCGACCACAACGTCGAGCAGACGCTCGACATCGTTGATCGTGCATACATCATGTTCGATGGCCAGGGGAAAGTCTCCGGATCCGTTCAGGAGCTTGTGTTCGACGATACAGTCGCGAAAATATATCTGGGCCCGACACTCACCTCACGGCTACGCGCGCGTTTTTCCGCATCGGAGCAGGGAGCCAGCAAGTCATGAAAGCAGGGATGCACCAGAGTACGCACCTTCGGCAGGAAATGAAGATCAATCCTCGCCTTTACCAAGCGATGGATCTGCTCTACATGCCGCTCCTCGACCTGCAGCAGCATCTGAAGCAGGAGCTGCTGACAAATCCGTTTCTCGACATGGTGGAGCAGGAAGACGACGAGGAGGAGGATGGAGAAGAGGTTGCGGAACAGGCCGAGCCCGATCCCGCGCCCGAAGAGAAGCCCGCGGCTGATGAGATTGACTGGGAAGAGATCCTTCTCAACGGATTCGATGCTGGCGGACGACACGAGGAGCACGAAGAGAAGGAATACTTCGAGCCGGTCACGGTAGACACGCGTGAATTAAGCGATCACCTCCGAGATCAGGTGGCGCTCCTCGAACTCTCCGAGCGGCAGAAGCTTCTGGCGGACGAGTTTATCGGCAATATCAACGATGATGGCTACCTCGGATGTCCGCTGGAAGAGATCGTGATGGGCATTAACGAAATGATCGAGAAGGCCGCCGAAGAAGCGGGACGTGACTCGAGCCGGGCGCAGCTTTTCACCATGGAAGAGGGTGAAGCGATGCTTCTTACGATCCAGAACCTGGATCCCCCTGGCGTCGCCGCACGCGATTTGCGCGAGTGTCTAATGCTGCAGCTTCGCGAAGCGGGGCTTCAGCAGTCGGTCCCGTACCGTTTGATTCACGATTGCTTTGATGAGCTCATCAACCATCGGTGGAGCGAGATCTCGAAGCGATTCTCGATAAGTCCGCACGACGTACAGAGGGCAGCGGATGAGATAGCGAAACTCGATCCCAAGCCCGGCCTCATCTACAGCGGGGCGAGCGACAACTACATCATCCCGGATCTCGTCGTCGACAAGATAGACGGCCGATACCACGTGTTTCTAAACGATTCAAATTTGCCGAGGCTCAAGCTGAGCAAGGCATATCAGGAGATCGCGCGCGACAAGAAAAAATTCGAGGGAGAGAACAATGAGTTCATATCGAACAAGCTGAACTCCGCCAACTGGATGATTCAGGCCATCGAGCAACGGCGCCAGACGATGCTCAAGGTGATGAATTTCATCGTCGACAGGCAGCGCGAGTTTTTCGAACGGGGGGTGCAGTTCCTCAAGCCTCTCACGTTGCGCGAGGTGGCCGAGGTCATAAACATGCATGAGTCGACTGTGAGCCGGGTGACGAACGAAAAGTACGTTCAGACTCCAAGAGGCGTCCTGCCGCTCAAGTTCTTCTTCTCGTCCGGATTGTCGACCACGAACGGAGAGGATGTGTCGGCGCGCGGTATCAAGGCACAGATTGAAAAGCTGGTTTCTGAAGAAGATTCGAAGCATCCGCTCACCGATCAGGCCATTGTGAACATCCTCAAGGAAACCGGCGTGCAGATCGCGCGACGCACCGTCGCGAAGTATCGTGATCAGCTGGGGGTGCTCTCGGCGCGGATGCGCAAGCGGGTGTAACGGTGGCCACCGGCCATCCCATGTCCCTGGCTACGGAAGTCACGCCCCGGAGCCGTCACGATCTGGCAGCCACGGCCCCGGAGCCCCTGACTGTAAGCGTTCTCGTGCCAGCAAGGAACGAGGCGGAGAACCTCCCGCTTTTCATGCAACTGGCGGAAGAGGCGCTATCGCAGGGCCCTGTGAGTTACGAGATCATCGTGATCGATGATGGATCGGACGATGATACGTGGAGCGTGCTCCAGACGCTCATGGAACGGTTTCCTCGCCTTCGCGCCATTCGGCATCGCGCTCAGCGCGGGATCGCCGATGCGCTCCGCAACGGGTTTCTACATTCGCGCGGCAGCGTGCTCGTCTTCTATCCCGCCGATCTGCAGTTCCGACCCGAAGACATTCCCCGTCTTGTGGCACCGATTCTGGAGGGGGCTTCCGACATGGTCACAGGCTTCAAGCAGGGAAAATACGACAAGGCTCTTGTGTCGGGCATCTACAACCGCATGAGTCGCACGCTGTTCAACGTGCCCGTAAGGGACCTCAACTCGGTAAAGGCGTACCGCCGTGAGATCATGGACGTGCTTCCGGCCCGCCCTGACTGGCATCGGTACATGATTGTCGTTGCCGCGGCGGAAGGCTTCACGGTTTCGGAGATCCCGGTTCCGCTCTACCCCCGCCACGCCGGCCGATCGAAATTTGGAATTGGACGCATTCCCATAGGCGCGCTGGACATGCTTTCGGTCTGGTTCGAACTGAAGTTTGGCCGAAAACCGCTGCTACTGTTCGGGCTGCTCGGCGCGTCGCTTTTCCTGCTGGGGTTTCTAACCGGAGTGGTGGCAGTCGTCTGGCGAATCGTTGCCGGTGTCGGCTTCCGTCCGCTGCTCAACTTCATCGAGGTCTGCGTGATCGTTGGAAGCGTCTTGTTCGTAGGAGGATTTCTGGGCGAGATGGTGGCGGTGCAACGGGCGGAGATGCGGGAGATGCGAAGAAGGGCCGAGGAGGATATGCGGGAGATGCGTCGGCGTTTTCAGGAGAAGGATCCGACCAGCGCCTAACGGTCTCTCGCCAACCTTATCCCATAGCGGCCCAGAAAAAGCGCCAACTCCTCCGTTAATGGCGAACCCGCACGGCTGCGAGTCTTTCCGCCAAGATCCAGCCAGTGAGTTCTGCTTGCGCGATACCGTTCGCGTACGAATTCCGGCAGAGCCGCTTCGGCGAGCACCGTGTCATTTGCGGCCGTGCTAAATTCCGGCTCCTGTCCCGCGCGAATCCAGAGCAGTCTCCATTCCTTCCCGCCGCTGCGATACACACGGTAAGGCGCTGCGTCGGTGATTTGCACTTTGTCGAACGAAACGAAACGATCGAATTCCGCGATCATTTCGGCGATGATCTCTCGGCGCCGCTCTTCACTGTGTTTGCGCGGAAAATCCGGAGCGCTCTTGATTACTCTGGCGGGTGAACCCACCGCGAGGCTACCCGGCGGAATGCTTCCTGCCACGAGCGAGTTTGCCCCGATGACGGTCCCGTCGCCGACAATAGCTCCAGGCATTACGAAGACACGCCATGGCAGCCACACGCTATTGCCCAGGGTCACTGGCTCATAAGTTACCGGATAGCCGTCGAGAATACTCAGCCATGATCCGTGTGTGAATATGAGACAGTGACCTCCGATACCGGTGTCGTCTCCGATAATGACCGGCTTGGTGGGATTGATGTAGGTCATCTGCAGAACGATCGTGCGGCTGCCGAGCGAGAATCTGGATTCGGGTAGCTGAGGGCCCCCTACGAATACCTGCTCGCGAATCTTTGCGTCTTCGCCAATCTCGATCACATTGCAGGAGATGTAGCTCGACGTGCCGATGCTCGAATGCCGTCCGATTGTGATGCGGCGTCCCTGCACAACTGCCAGCAAGCCGATTTCGACGTTATCCGCGATCTCCACAGATTCACCTACTATCACCCCTCCAAAGCTAAATTTCACCTGCTTGCCGATCTTGTAGCCGAGAAAAGCCCGGTAAGCCCATATCTTAATGGGGCTCGGCAGCCAGCCAAACAGCAGCAGGTGACGAATAGGAATGCGTGCCCTGGGGAGAAGCGGTTGTGTCACTCTGTTCCGTTGAAGTTGACACCGGGAATCCGATCGTTGCGACAGAAGCAGCATCCCGGCATGTGGCGCTGGACGCCATGGGCGTCATGGCGTTGAAGATAGCCGGGCCCCGACTTTACGTGCCAGGTCCCCTGAAGCGCTCGTGATTCACTCTTCTCTTCCGAACGGCCCAGTTCTGTCTCCATCCGCACAGCACGGCCTCGATCTGCTCATCGATCTGGCGCGTGCTGTTCCTGTCATGCACTCATCCCCTAATGTGGTGCATCTGGAGGTGACCGGAACACGAAAGCGTGCGCTCACCGTTGGCGAGTGCGTGGCGCGCGGATGGTTCATCGAGCCTGCCGACGGCGTCGTGCGTATCGACCACAATGCGCTGGAGATCATCTGCGATATTGCCGGCGCTGCAAAAGAGCAGGCATCCACGAAGCGCGATCGCTTCGGGCGTATTCCTTCCATGCAGAGCCCGCTTGCGGCTTCTGGGAGGGAACGCCAGGCAGTTATCTCGCGAGCTGCTATGCGATTTCGCTACGCCGTCATTATGGCGGCGGGGAACCGGCCTGTGCGCTTCGTCGCACCCTGGCCCGACGGCTGTCGCTGGGCCGCGGCGATTACTCACGATCTCGACATTGTATCCTACTGGGCTCTGTTTTCGGCTCTTCGGGTGACGGAGCTGGTTCGGAAGCGCAAGTTGGCGCTGGCCGGCCGCGTCCTGGCTGCCGCCGGCAGGGCCATCGGCACGACTCCCGTTCGAGCCGGCGTGCAATCTATTCTCCATCAGGAACAGAAGTACGGCATACGGTCGACATGGTTCGTGCTGTGTGGTACGCCCTCCCTTTCGTCGTGGCGCCAGGGGGATCTCACATACCTGCCGGAAAGCGCTCAAGCGCTTCGGATATTTGCCGACATCGGGCTGCATAGGGGAGAGATTGGCCTGCACGGAAGCTTCGAAACGCTCGATCGAGCCACTGCATTCACCGAGCAGCGCGAACGTCTCGCAAACCTGGCCGCCGGGCCCATTGCTGGCGTCCGCCAGCACTTCCTTCGCTTCCATCCGGCCACGACTCCCACCAGCATGGCTGCCGCAGGGTTCGCGTACGACTCGAGTCAGGGATTCGCGGACCGCAATGGATTCCGCCTGGGCGTCGCGGACGTTGTGCCTACCTGGAGCGCCAGCGCCCAGCGCCCTACCGGGTTCGACGAGATACCGTTCTCCTGGATGGACCGGTCGCTCAGCAAGTATGGCGGAAAAGAAGATCCGGCCGTGTGGATAGAAGACGCTCTGGTTTTGGCCGCCGAGTGCCGGAGAGTGGAAGGTCTGTGGGTTGGTGTATGGCACCCGAACCTGGTGCCCGCACTCGGCTTTCCCGACGCACCAGAGGCCTTTTCTGCGCTGCTGAGCTCACTCTCGGAGGGAAGCCCGTTCTTCGGCACCCTTGGAGATATTGTCAATTGGCGATCCGCGCGCCGCAGCGTACGAGTGCGATCGGTGGATGCTGATGGTGCCGTAGAAGCGGAACTACCGGTCGCCACGCGGCACGAGGTGGTGCTCGAGGACGCGGACGGCGTCGCATGCGCGACACGATGGCTGCCGCAGTAGTCGCGCGCCTAACCGGAGCACGCGCGCCGTGAAAGTACTATTTCTCGCGCACTCATTTCCGCGCTTCGCGACGGACCCAGTTGGCTCCTTTGTACTAAGGCTCGCGGTAGCTCTGCGCGATGAAGCTGTGGAGATAAGAGTCATCGCTCCCGGAGGCGCTGGACTGCCACGCCAGGAAGTGTTCGAGGGCGTCGTCGTCGAGCGATACCGCTACGCCCCCCGGTCGCTGGAAACGCTGGCGTACACAGGGACAATGCATTCGCAGGTGCAGGAGTCATGGGGAGCTCGCCTGGCGCTCACCGGGCTTGTCGGTGCGGGCGTTGCGCATGCCGCTCGAATTCGGCGTAACTATAACCCGGAAGTAATACACGCTCACTGGTGGTTTCCCGGTGGTCTTGTCGGGCGCCTGCTCAACCATGCCGGCAACACTCCCCTCGTTACGACGCTGCACGGGTCCGACCTCCGGCTGGCTCGGAAATCAGCGGCAGCGGCAAAGCTGTTTCGTTATGTGACTCGTGGCTCTGCCGCTTTAACGACGGTGTCGCAATGGCTGGCGCGTGAAGCGGAAACGATTGCACCTGGCAGCGCACCTATTGTCGCCCCAATGCCAGTTGTACCAGATATTTTCTGGCCGCGGGGAAACCGATCGCCTGGCCGCCTGTTATTCGTTGGAAAGCTGAACCCACAGAAAGGTAGCGAGCATCTCCTGCGAGCCCTCGCTCTGATGAAAACACCGGCCACTCTTGACCTCGTCGTTGGTGTCGGCAGCGACGCGCACGACGCCATGGGGCTAGCTGACGCTCTTGGAATATCTCATCGCTTGACATGGCATCCATTGCTCGAGCAGGATCAGCTGGCCCGCTTGTATTCCGGGGTGACGGCGCTGGTGGTTCCAGCCATCGATGAGGGGTTGGGACTCACCGCGATAGAGGCGCTTCTCTGTGAAACTCCCGTCGTTGCGTTTGCGTCGGGTGGCTTGACGGATATAGTCCTCCACGAGCGCACCGGGCTTCTGGTTCCATCGGGGGACCATATCGCACTCGCGCATGCTCTGGATGCCCTGCTCACCCGTGCCGACCGCGGAGCAGCGCTCGGCCGAGCGGGGCGCGTGTTCGCACTCGAAACCTTCGGGCCCGCTTCGGTGGCTCGCCGGTACGCCAACCGTTATCGCTCGGTAGTGGGACTCCGTCACCCGTAGACGGCTGGCGTTGGCCGCACAGCTCGCCTTTGTCGCGGCCATTCTCTGGTACGCGACCCGCTCCGTGGCGAGCCAATGGAGCAGCGTTCGCGCCACGGTGAACGGCATCGAAATTCGCTGGGAATACCTTGTCCTCTCGTCAGTGCTGGTGCTCGCGGCGTACGCTCTTCTGATTGCCACATGGCGATTGATGCTTCGAGCCTGGCGGGAGAATCTGGAGCCGCTCGATGCGGCGCACATCTGGTTTGTGTCGAACCTGGGCAAGTACGTGCCAGGCAAGGTGTGGCAAATTGCGGCGATGGCGGCCATGGCGCAGCAACGAGGTGTGTCGCCTGTCGCGGCGACAGGCTCATCCCTTTTGGTGAACCTGACGAATATTGTATCCGGCTTTCTGCTCGTGCTGGGTAGTGGCGCATCGGTACTCAGCCTTTCTACCAGTTCGGGTCCGTGGCTCGGCGGCGCAATCTCGCTCATGCTGCTCGCGGCCCTTCTCTCCCTTCCAATACTGCTCCCATACGTCGCACAGTTGGCGCGAAGAGTGACGGGGAGGGAATTCAACATACCGGACATTCCCGCCCGCGCGGTCTGGTTGTCAGCCATCGGCACAGCGTTAGCCTGGATCATGTATGGCATCGCCTTTCAGCTGCTTGCTGCGAGCCTGGATTTATCGAACGCTGGCGCTACGGGAGGCTACATCGCAGTTTATACGAGTTCTTACCTCGTTGGTTATCTGACTTTGATCGCTCCAGGCGGGATTGGAGTGCGCGAGACAATGCTGGTCGCCGGCCTGTCCACTCTGGGCCTCGCGAGTGAGCCGAATGCATGGGTGCTGGCGATTGTCTCCCGGCTCTGGTTGACGGTCCTTGAAATTGTTCCTGGGTTACTTTTCCTGGGCCGCAGAACAGTTGGCGGCCGATCTGACAGTACGAACCGGAATGCCATCTCATAATCCCACTTCTGCGGCGCCACCGGCGCCGCGCTTCGCATTTGGCTGGGCCGCCCTGGTATACGCGGTCGCGACGCTAGCGCTCTGTTATCCCGCGCTGGCGGGCGGGTTTCTCGTAACGACGGTAAGCGATCAGTACATCGGCGGTTTTCCGGTCAGGGAATTTGGCGCCTCAGTCCTGCGTGAAACCGGCGGGTTCGCGCTCTGGAATCCATACATCTTCGGAGGCCTGCCGTACGTAGCAGGCATGCACGGCGACATCTTTTATCCCACGTTTCTCCTGCGGGCCATTATGGCGGTGGATGATGCCATGACCTGGTCGTTCATCATTCACTTCTTTTTCGCGGGACTTCTGACATTCGGTTTTCTGCGCGCCTGCGGCCTTGGCTTCCTCCCGGCTTTGATCGGAGGGCTGGCGTACATGATGGGTGGCCCGATCGCTTCGTATGTATCCCCAGGGCACGATGGGAAATTATATGTAAGCACGTTGTATCCGTTGGCGCTCTGGTTGCTCTGGCTCGGCATCAGGAAAGACCGCAAGTGGGTATGGGGGGCGCTGGCGCTCGTCGCGGGATTGGCCGTATTGAGCCCGCATCCGCAGCTCCTCCAGTACATGCTTCTGAGCTGTGGCGCGTTCGCGTTATTTCTTGCCTTCACTGACGGAGGGACAGGAAAGCTTCCGACCTCCGTCGGGGTTCGGCGCCTGGCGTTCGCCTTTGGAGCGCTCATTCTCGGCGGGTTCACCGGAGCCATCCAATACAATCCGGTACGCGAATACGTTGAGTGGTCGCCGCGCGCTGGGGGTATGCGAAGTTACGAGGTTGCGACATCGTATTCGCTCAACCCGGAAGAGATGGTCAACTTCGTCATTCCCGAGTTCTCCGGTATCCTGGAAAACTACTGGGGACGGAATGGCATTCACTTTCACAGTGACTACCTCGGCGTAGTCGTCCTTCTCCTCGTAGGCCTCGCCTTCGCCAGGCAGGTATCGGAGGTGCGAAAGCGCTTCATGTGGTTCTGGGCGATTACCGCCGTTATTGGAATTCTCTGGTCGCTCGGAGGTGCCACGCCATTTTATCGCATCGTCTACGCAATCGTTCCCGGATCGAAGTTTTTCCGCGCGCCGAGCACTTTCTTTTTCGTCGCATGGCTCGCTCTCAGCACTCTCGCCGCGCTCGGCGCGGATCGCGCGCTGAGGCGCGACTTCACCCGGCGATATCTTGTCGGATGGGGTATCGCGGGCGGGGCCATGCTCCTTCTGGCGCTCACAGGTGCGCTCGTCAACCTTGGGACGAGCATCGCCCTTCCTCAGCGCTTTGACGCGGTTATCGCGAACGCCGGCAACGTCAGAATGGGTGCCGTTCGATCATTTGCTTTTCTCCTCCTGGCCTTGGCGGTGCTCGAGGCCGTTCGGCTTGGAAGGCTCACCTCTCGCGCCGGGGGCTGGGCGCTGGTGGCCTGCGTCGCGCTTGATCTCTGGAGCATTGAACGGCTTTACTGGCGGTTTTCGCGACCCGCCGCTGAGCTCTACGCGAGCGACCCCGCGATCGACTACATGAAGAAGCAGGATCAACCGGGACGGGTCCTCGCCCTTAGCCTTGCGCAGACGGAAGGGTATCATGACCCCTTTCTCGGCGGCGACGCTCTCATGGTGCACCGCATCCGTCAGGTTCTCGGTTACCACGGCAATGAGCTTGGTCGCTTCCAGCGCCTGTACGGCAAAAACGAGAGTAATGAAGAGTTGCTTCAGCGCCTGCTGGGGAGCCCGAACTTCTGGAAGCTAACCAACATGCGCTACCTGCTCACAAACCTCCCGGAGCAGACTTTTCCCGGATTCACCAAGGTTGTGGGGCCGATAAAGAATGCGGCTGGGAGCACGACTTACCTTTATACCATACCCGGAGACAACCCAGCTGCCTGGGTTACTCCAGTCATTATCCAGGTGCCGGACGATGACGCATATGCCGCGGTATTGGATCCCCGCTTTGATGCGCGTCAGGCCGCGCTCTTCGACACGTCCGTCAAGGTGACTGGAAAGCAGGTGCGAGCACTTCCGGAGCCACTTGCCATATC
>JBPCJT010000324.1:0-13429 GCA_051005015.1 Gemmatimonadaceae bacterium
AAAAGCATAAAAGCCGAGCCAAACGTCGTCCCGATGATCGATATTATGCTGGTTCTGCTCATCATCTTCATGATTGTGACCCCCGCGCTCGCGGCAGGCTTCCAGGCAACAGCGCCTGAGGGGGTCAACCTCAAGTCGCATCCCGAGGACGATGAGAAGGACCAGGTGCTCGGAATCGATGCGCAAGGTCAATACTATCTGAACAAGCGTCCGATCAAGAATGAGGATCTCGGCACCATCATCAAGTCAATTTTCGACACTCGTACGACCGACAAAATTCTGTACCTGAAGGCGCACAAGGAACTGGAGTACGAGAAAGTGATCGACGCCATGGACATCGTCGCGAGGAACGGCGTGCGGGTGGTCGGAGCCATCTCGGATCAGAGACCGGGAACGGAGTCGACTGTGGAGGGCGACATCATCAAGACTACACTAAAGTAGGAGCGCGCTACTGTGAACGTTCCAAATACCGGCGGTGGCGTCGCCAACATGTCGGCCGAGCCGAACGTCGTTCCCATGATCGACATTCTGCTTGTCCTCCTGATCATATTCATGCTGATGCAGCCGATGTTGCGGAAGGCGATCGACCTGCAGCTCCCCGATCCAACACCGTCGGTCGCACCGGTAAACGCCACCTCCAATCAGATTGTACTGGAGGTAAAGCCAGGCAACAGGTTTTCCATCAATACCGAGCCTGTGGCACGTGACCGGCTAGGTTCTCGCCTCAAGGAGATTTACGACCCCCGCCCGGAGAAGATTATCTTCGTCAAGGGCGATCCTAAGGTGAGATATCAGGACGTGATTTTTGCAATGGACGAAGCGCGTGGAGCTGGCGTCAAGGTAATAGGCGTTCCTCCCAAGACGAATCCGTAGGGCAAGTGCGGGGTAGCATACGGCGGACGAACCCCCTCGGGTGCGTCCGCCGTATTAGTTTCAGACTATGTCCTGGCAACCACCAAACGATTCCGATCCGGCCGGCGGCTGGAAGGGTACCGGGGACGAGGCCGATTCCCGGCCAATGGCCGCGCTGCGTCCGCCATATCGGCCGCCAGTCGGCATTCCGGCACGGGAGGCGCGCCGCTGGCCTCTCTCCGTGTCGTTCGCGTTTCACGCGCTAATCGTGCTGATTGTCGCCACGCCCGCCTTTTTCGCGATAGCACTACCGTTGGCAACCGAGGGTGCAGGAGGACCAGGCCCTGCCGGTGGAGGGGGAGGGGGAACGCGTGGGTCGGGGGGCAAACCGCTGCTCGTGGAACGGCTTCAGTACGTGCACCCGGTTCCGCCCCCTCCGCCGACGGTCACGCCATCTGCTGAAGCGCTGCCAGTCCCGCCACCTGTTGAGGAAAAGACGCCGGCGCAGCCCGATATCGACATAGAAATACAGCAGCCCAAGCAGTCGATGGATCTGTCGCTGGCGGCAGGCGTCGGCGGTGGAACCGGAAATGACGGAACCAACGGGTCCGGCTCCGGGATTGGTGGCGGCGTCGGCTCCGGGATTGGAACGGGGAGGGGATCGGCAACTGGTCCGGGCACGGGTGGCGGGGAAGCTACCATTTATCCGCCCGCTCCGGAATTCACGCTGATTCCTCCATTTCCAGTGCCGCAGAAGGTGAAGGGGCGCACGGTAACCGTTCTCTTTACAATCGACGAGCACGGCATCGTCAAGAAAATCGAGCTCTCGCCCGGAACCGGCGATGGCAAGTATGACCGTCGTCTCGTCGAGCAGTATCTCAACGCGACATTCCGTCCAGCAACCAGGTGGGATGGAAGCGCTGTCGCGGCTGTCTTCCCAATGCAGGTCGCGCTATATTAGCCTTGGTGGAACACCAGGTGATACGAGTCCCCTAGCTTCCGTTCCCGCCGCAGGTTAGCTTGACGCGGCTTTTTTTGCGCCCGCGATTCCAACTGTTCGCGTAGTGCCCTTCCGTCGTCAGCCAGCCACAATTATTCGAGGATCGTGAATGGCCACTTCCGCCGAAGAGCGCGAGGCCAGTCAGCCGCAGACTGAATTCGTCAAGGCGTTAACGCTGACGGATGCAACGATGCTGGTGGCCGGTTCAATGATCGGCTCGGGTATATTCATTGTGTCGGCGTCAATTGGCCGAAGTGTTGGGTCGCCATTCTGGCTGCTGATGGCCTGGATCCTCACGGGCGTAATCACGTTGCTGGGAGCGCTGGCCTACGGGGAGCTCGCGGCCATGTATCCCCGGGCAGGCGGCCAGTACGTGTTTCTGCGCGAGTCGATGGGTCCACTTATGGGTTTTCTCTACGGGTGGACCCTTTTTGTAGTCATCCAGACCGGCACGATTGCCGCGGTAGCGGTAGCCTTCGGGCGGTTTCTCGGCGTCCTCGTGCCGAGTATTACTCCGGACCGTTTCAGCTGGTTTCCCCAGATGGAGATCAGCACGCCAGGCGGGATGGTAGAGCTCGGACTATCGCCGCAGCGTCTTGTTGCCCTCGTGTCCATCTGGGTATTGACCTGGATCAACCTCCGCGGCGTCAAGGAAGGCAAGATCGTTCAGACTTCGCTCACCCTCGCTAAGACGGGTGCGCTCGCACTTCTGATCGTGCTCGGTCTTACCATTGGGAGAAACTCCGAAGCCATCGCGGCGAATTTCTCGCCCGGGCAATTCATGGGACAGGTAGATGTCACGGGTGCGTTCGTAATTGCATTCGGTGCGGCTCTTGTAGGGTCCCTCTTTTCGAGCGACGCGTGGAACAATGTCACCTTCGCGGCCGCGGAGGTGCACAATCCCAAACGGAATCTGCCGCTGGCTCTGGCTATCGGCACCGGTCTGGTGACACTGCTGTACATCATGGCGAACGTAGCCTACCTGAATACCTTGCCATTCGCCGGCATCGAGAATGGTGCTACAGTGTTCGAGCGCGGCATCGTGCACGCCACTCAGGACCGCGTCGGCACCGCCTCGGCGGAGGTGATCTTTGGATCGGCGGGAAGCGTTCTCATGGCGGTAGCGATACTCGTCTCGACCTTTGGGTGCAACAACGGATTGATTCTGGCTGGGGCGCGTGTCTACTACGCCATGGCGAGAGATGGCCTGTTTTTCCGAAAGGTGGGCCAGTTGAATGCGCGGCGTGTTCCCGCTGCTGGCCTCATCTTTCAATCGGTGTGGGCTTCGTTGCTGTGTTTGACCGGTACCTACGGGCAACTGCTCGACTACGTCATCTTCGCGGCGCTTATCTTCTATGTGTTGACCACGATCGGGCTGTTCGTACTCCGACGCAAGCGCCCCGATGCGGAGCGCCCGTACCGCGCGATCGGATATCCGATATTGCCGGCGCTGTACATTCTGCTCGCGTCGGTTGTAGCGGTAATCCTGCTCCTTTCCAAGACTACGCAGGCGCAGGCACTGTCGGGTCTCGTCCTCGTCTTGATCGGCATCCCGGTTTTTTATCTCTGGCGTCAGGCGGCTGGATCCCCACCGCAAGCCAGGACTTGAAGGCAGCATTGGCTCACCCATTCGCTCTCGCTGTCGCTATACCCCCTCAGGAGATCTCCAGATGAGCCGGTTGGTTCCCATAGCTCGTAAAATCGTTTCGTTCGCTCTGGCAATAATGCTTGCGACTTTTGTCGGTACAATGGTTGCGCCATTTGCCGGCTCGCAGGAGCCCACCGCCACCGCTCCAGCTCACCGCCCCGGCGGGGAAGCAAATCTGATAATACCCGATCTGGCACAGGTTGAGTTCCTCGGCATGACCGGTCGAACTCTCCTCATGACGGGTCTGATCGTATGCGCTTTCGGACTGCTGTTTGGGCTCGTGACGTATGGCAACGTCAAACGGCTCCCCGTGCACGCCTCCATGCTCGAGATCTCCGAGCTGATCTACGAAACGTGCAAGACGTATCTGATAACTCAGGGGAAGTTCATACTGATACTCGAGCTCTTCATCGGGTTCGTGATCCTGCTTTACTTCGGTGTGTTGCTCGACTTCGAAGCAATCAAGGTCGCGACGATTCTGCTCTTCAGTTTGATCGGCATAGCGGGGAGCTATGGCGTTGCATGGTTCGGCATACGGATCAACACGTTCGCCAACTCCCGGACGGCGTTCGCGAGCCTTCGTGGCAAGCCGTATCCGTGCTACGCGATTCCCCTCAAGGCCGGCATGAGCATCGGAATGCTGCTCATCAGCGTTGAGCTCCTGATGATGCTCTGCATTCTTCTCTTCATACCCGGCGATTACGCGGGACCGTGCTTCATAGGCTTCGCGATCGGCGAATCCCTTGGCGCCGCGGCGCTCCGAATCGCGGGCGGAATCTTCACCAAGATCGCCGACATCGGCTCGGATCTGATGAAGATCGTATTCAACATCAAGGAGGACGACGCTCGGAATCCCGGAGTCATCGCGGACTGCACGGGTGACAATGCGGGCGACTCGGTTGGTCCCAGCGCTGACGGTTTCGAGACGTACGGCGTGACTGGCGTAGCGCTTATCTCGTTCATTCTGCTGGCGGTGCCGGCCGAGCAGGTCCAGGTGCAGCTGCTGGTGTGGATCTCCATGATGCGCGTCATGATGGTCATTGCGAGCGGGCTGTCTTATGTCATCAACGAGGCGATGGCCAAGGCACGTTACGCCAACGCAACAAAGATGAACTTCGAGGCCCCGCTGACGTCGCTTGTCTGGCTCACTTCGCTCGTGTCGGTCGCGCTAACGTACGTTGTGTCCTACCTGCTGATTCCCGATCTCGGCGACGGCTCGCTCTGGTGGAAGCTCTCCAGCGTCATCACCTGCGGCACGCTGGCGGGCGCGATCATTCCGGAGCTCGTCAAGATATTCACCTCGGTAGATAGCAAGCACGTAAGGGAAGTAGTGACCTCGTCGCGCGAGGGCGGAGCATCGCTCAACATCCTCTCTGGCCTCGTGGCTGGCAACTTCAGTGCGTACTGGCTCGGCATTGTGATCATGGGTCTGATGGCCGTTGCTTACGGCTTCAGCTCGATGGGACTGGGCACCTTGATGCTGGCTCCCGCCGTATTCGCATTCGGTCTCGTGGCATTCGGATTTCTGGGCATGGGGCCGGTGACAATAGCCGTAGATTCCTACGGGCCGGTCACGGACAATGCGCAGTCCGTCTACGAGCTGTCCACCATCGAACAGATACCCGGTGCCGCGGCCGATATCAGGAAAAACTATGGATTCGACGTGGACTTCGAGCGCGCCAAGCACTTGCTCGAAGAGAATGACGGGGCCGGTAATACCTTCAAGGCAACAGCCAAACCGGTGCTGATCGGGACCGCGGTCGTCGGTGCCACCACGATGATTTTCTCCATCATCGTGGTGCTCACCGACAAGCTCACTCAGAACCTCGAGAAGCTATCACTGCTGCATCCGCCGTTTCTGCTCGGCCTCATAACGGGTGGGGCGGTGATTTACTTGTTCACCGGTGCTTCGATGCAGGCGGTGACAACCGGCGCTTATCGCGCGGTAGAGTTCATCAAGGCGAACATCAAGCTGGAGGGCTCGGAAAAGGCGTCTGTCGCCGACAGCAAGAAAGTAGTGGAAATCTGCACGCAGTATGCTCAGAAAGGGATGTTCAACATCTTTCTGACAGTCTTCTTCTCCACACTGGCGTTCGCATTCGTGGAGCCGTATTTCTTCGTTGGCTACCTGATCTCGATCGCGCTCTTCGGGCTGTATCAGGCCATCTTCATGGCAAACGCGGGCGGGGCCTGGGACAACGTCAAGAAAATCGTGGAAGTCGAGCTCCAGCAAAAAGGCACGGCGCTTCACTCTGCCACGGTGGTTGGTGACACCGTTGGCGATCCATTCAAGGACACATCGTCTGTCGCACTCAACCCGGTCATCAAGTTCACCACGCTCTTCGGTTTGCTGGCGGTGGAGCTCGCCGTGTCACTCACGGCCGAACGCGGAGCCGGTTTGAGCCACGTTCTTGCGGCGATTTTCCTTGCGACATCGATGTTCTTCGTGTGGCGGTCTTTTTATGGAATGCGCATTCAGGCCGCAGCACCCGAGCCGGCGGTTGCGTCGCATAAACGGGCAGATGCCCGCGTGGCTTGAGGGCGTAATGGCCAGGCGGGACGCACAGGGATCACCCGCCTGATGGGCGCGCTTTTTTCCAGAAAGCCCATCTCCGAACTGCTGCACGAAGGTGACCGCCCCAATGCCCTCAAGCGCGAGTTGGGAGCGGGCGATCTCATCATGCTCGCGATTGGCGCCGTCATCGGCGCCGGGATATTCTCCTCCATCGGAACTGCCGCCGCCGGCGAGATTCTTCCCAGCGGTGTCGTGGTGCGCTACGGAGCCGGTCCGGCGCTCATCGTCTCATTTATCCTGCTCGGCCTTGTCTGTGGGCTGGCGGCGCTGTGCTATGCCGAGCTGGCGTCAATGATACCTCAGGCCGGCAGCGCGTACGCTTATTCGTACGCGACGCTGGGGGAGCTCATTGCCTGGATTATCGGGTGGGACCTCATTCTGGAGTACGCGGTCGGTAACGTGGCGGTAGCTGTGGCGTGGAGCGGCTACTTCAACTCGTTGCTCACAGGGTTCGGCGTCAACTTGCCCGACTGGATCACACACGGCTATCGGTCGGTGCTGCTCAGCTCTGACCCGGCCGTGCACGCACTTATGGACACTGCGCCCCGGATCGCGGGGATTCCCATACTGATCAACGTCCCGGCTTTCGCCATCGTCATGCTGATCACCTGGCTCCTCATGCGGGGCGTGCGCGAGAGTGCGCGAGCGAACAACATCATGGTGGTGGTCAAGCTGCTTGTGTTGGGCCTGTTCGTTATCGTAGGCGGGATGAACATCGATACGGCGAATTACGTTCCCTTCGCGCCGAATGGATGGCGAGGCATTCATCAGGGCGCGGCGATCGTCTTCTTCGCTTACATCGGATTCGACGCTATCTCCACGGCGGCGGAGGAAACCAGGAATCCGCAGCGCAACATGCCTATCGGTATTCTCGGCGGTCTCGCCATCTGCACGGTCATATACGTGATCGTGGGTGCTGTGGCGACGGGGTTGGTGCCTTACCAGGAATTGAAGGCCGCCGATCCGCTTACAAAGGCGCTTCAAGTGGCGGGTCTGCAGACGGCGAGCTGGATAGTAGCGTTTGGAGCCGTCGTATCGCTATCCGCGGTTCTCCTCGTATTCCAATACGGCCAACCGCGCATTTTTTTCGCCATGGCTCGTGACGGTCTGCTTCCCCCCTGGGCAGCGAAGGTGCATGGCAAGTACCGCACACCGTACATCACGACCTTGGTGACCGGAATCGCCGTTGCCGTGGGCGCTCTGTTCGCTGATGAAAACGAAATCTACGATCTCACCAACATTGGTACGCTCTCGGCCTTCGCCATCGTGTGCATTGGCGTGCTCGTGCTTCGATACAAGGATCCCGATCGCCCACGGCCTTTCCGGGTGCCATTGGTCTGGCCAGTATGTCTGCTTGGCGCGGGTGCCTGCATCTACATAATGGCAGGACTTCCAATCCGGGCATGGGAACGCTTTGGCATCTGGCTTCTAATCGGCCTGGCGCTTTACTTCGTGTACGGATTCCGCCACTCGACGTTGCGGCGGGGAACTCCGCCGGTGCCAGCGGAGCACACCTAGCGAACAGGCTTGAAGCGTAACTGCCCGGTGCGGCCGATTCGCAGTTCGCAGTTGGAGGGGTTACGCAGTTCGCAGTTGGGAGTTTGCAGTTCGCATTTCGCTGTTCTCAGTTAGTCCGCAATCCGTTAATCCTGTCACCGATGTCAAATCCATTCCGCCGAGTATCTCTCACCCAGTGGATTTTGATCGCGATGGCGGTCGGGACCCTGGTAGGGTGGCTCTTTCCCGACGCGGCTCAGTCGCTCAAGCCCCTCTCCACGATTTTTCTGCGGATGATCAAGTCATTGATCGTGCCGCTTATCTTCGGAACGCTGGTTGTGGGGATCGCGGGACACGGCGACGACATGAAGCGCGTGGGGAGGCTGGCGCTCAAGTCCATCATCTATTTTGAGATCGTTACGACGCTCGCACTCTTTATCGGTCTCGCCGCGGTAAATCTCACGCGTCCCGGAGATGGAGTCCGGCTCGAGGCATCGCCCGAAGCTGGTAAAGCGCTGGCCGCGAATACAACTACGTTCGCTGGCGTGCTCGAGCATATAGTACCCTCCAGTTTCTTCGAGGCGGCGACGAAGAACGAAGTTTTGCAGATCGTTTTCTGGTCGATTCTGTTCGCGGTGGGCCTGTCACAGGTGCGCGGCGAGCCGAAACGCGTCATGCTGAAAGGACTGGAAGCCCTCACCGAAGTGATGTTCAAGTTCACCGGCCTTGTGATGAAGTACGCGCCGATAGGCATCGGCGCGGCGATAGCGGTCACCGTCGGCCATAGCGGGCTTGGCGTATTGATCAACCTGGGGAAGCTCATCCTGACACTGTACGGGGCGCTTGTGGTGCTCGTCCTGTTCGTTCTGCTTCCCGTGGCGCTGATTGCCCGCGTGCCCTTGAAGAAGTTCTTCGCCGCTGTGAAAGAGCCAGCTCTGATTGCTTTCTCAACGACCTCTTCCGAAGCAGCTCTTCCGCGCGCAATGCAGGAGATGGAGGCCATCGGCGTGCCCAAACGCATCGTCGCTTTCGTGATGCCAACCGGCTATTCGTTCAATCTCGACGGCACGACGCTGTATCTGGCGGTGGCGTCGATATTCGCCGCGCAGGCGGCGGGGATCGATCTGACGTTGGGCCAGCAGCTCGTGATGATGCTGACGCTCATGCTCACGAGCAAGGGTGTGGCTGCGGTGCCGCGGGCATCGCTGGTTATCCTGTCGGGCACACTGGCTACGTTCGGGCTGCCGCTCGAAGCCGTAGCCGTTATCCTTGGAGTCGACGAGCTGATGGATATGGCGCGAACGACGGTCAATCTCGTGGGGAATTGCCTGGCGACCGTAGTGATGGCCAGATGGGAGGGGGAATTTGACGACTCGGCTCCCGGGATGATCGGGGACGAGATGCCGGTAACTTCGCCGATCGTTACGGCGTAAGAATCAGGAGAACACCCTTACGGCCGTACCCATGGGAGGGTTGGTCTTAACTCACTCCCGCCCTTAGCGCTCCCAGCGCCACGGCAACGGCGCCGCGCACCGGAACCACCTCCTCGGTTCGCACCTGTGCTCCAGGCACTGCGGCTTTCATCCGGTGCTCCACTCGCTTTCTGAGCGCGGCTCCCGGACCGAGCAGCCCGCCTGTTAATGCTACTGGACACGCAGCGCGCTCCTCGCCGAACAGCTTGCGAGCGAGCGTACGCACGTGCAACACCAACTCTTCAGTAGCCATGCTGAGCAATGCGTTCGCCCGCAAATCACCGTCCTCCGCCGCGGCGAGTACTGCCGGCGCGAGCGACGCGAGTATCGCGGGCGTCGCCGATGCTGCCCAGGGAATCAGCTCTTCGATTTGATGGACACCTGCCGCCTCGAGAATTGCGCCGACGAGTCCGGTCTCCGGCTCGCGTCCATCCGAAGCGGCCGTCACTACCGAAAGCGCACGCCGGCCTATCCAGGCGCCGCCTCCTTCGTCTCCGCAGATCGGGCCCCACCCGCCACACCGTGCGCTCCCTCCTGCGGGTCCTCTCGCGAAGGCGATGGAGCCGGTCCCACCGATGAGGAGGATTCCGGCACCGTCTCCGAAAGCATCCTCCATAGCAATCTCAGCGTCCGACCGCACGATCACTTCGTCCGCCATATCGCGGTTCGTGAGCGCCTGCCAGAGCGCGTGGCGCTCATCGTCGCGCCCAACTCCAGCGACACCGATGCACAGGACGCGCGGCATGGCGCTCTCCATGCCGCAGCGGGTGAGCGCCACACGCAAAGTGTTCGCGACGACCTCCGCCGAACGGTCCGCTTCGCCAGGCTTTACCGCGCTTCCGGGCCCTTCTGCCTCTGCAAGGTGCGAACCCTGAATGCCTGCAATCCATACCCTGGTTTTCGAGCCACCGCCGTCGGCTCCCGCGACAACGACGCTCACGCGGTCATCCTGGCGCGGGCCGTACGTACGTCGCCGTGCGTATACGACGAGAGGACACCCGTGGCCAGAGTGACCGTGGTGCCAATGAGCACGTACCACGGCCAGGCGATTCGCGCGAGTGGTCCGAGAGTATGGACGAGCGCGGGATATGCAACTGAGAGCTGCTTCGCGAATACAACGAACGCCATCGCGAAAATGCCGACGGACATTCCGGCGATCGCGTCGCGCTGCACTGCGCGCCGCCAGAAGATTCCAAGAAAGAATCCGCCGAGAAGCGCACCGTATGTAAACGATGCAATTCCGAGAGCTACTACGACGACTGGCGTCCCCTGCTCGCGGAACAACAGCGCACCTCCTGTTAGCCCAACACCCCATATAAGCGCGAACAGCTTGCCGACGCGCAGCGTCTCCGGATCGTTTGCGCTGCGCTTCGTGAGTGGGAGATAAATATCGTGTGTCGTGGCGGCGGCGAGCGCGTTGATCGCGCCAGAGTGCGTGCTCATGGTGGCCGCGATTATCGCCGCGAGAATGAGTCCCAGGAGCCCCGGCGGCATTCGCTCAACAATGAAGGTGGGGAATATGGAGTCAGGTGTCGCAAAGGTACGTCCGCCGTAAAAGACCAAGAGTCCCACGCCGATAAGAAGGAAGAGAGTGAACTGCGCGAAGACGACGAATCCGCTTCCGATGAGGGCGCGCCGCGCGTCGCGCAGGCTGCGTGCCGAAAGCAGCCGCTGCACGATCAGTTGGTCAGCGCCGTGCGACGCCATGGAGAGAAAAGCGCCGCCAATGAGGCCCGCGAAAACCGTGTGCGGGCGGTCCAGCCCCGTATACCAGTCGATGGCCATGAGCTTGTCCGCACCCGCCGCCGCGGAAAGAATCGCGTTCCACCCACCAGTAACCGACCTGCCCAGGAGAATCAGAGCGGAAGTACCCCCCAACAAGTAAACGCCCGCCTGTACAAGCTCGGTCCAGACCACGGCTTTCATGCCGCCACGGTACGTGTATACAACCGTGAGAAGTCCCAGTATGAGAATCGCGGCAGGCATCGCGTATTCACGTGGCACGGTCGATCCCAGAATGAGAGCTACCGGAATAGCCGTGGCGAAGACGCGCACCGCGTCGGCCATCGCGCGTGTGACCATGAAGACGATCGAGGTGAAGCGCCTGGTTGCGAGCCCGAAACGCTGCTCGAGGAGCGCATACGCGGTGACAAGCTCTCCCTCGTAGTATCGCGGCAGCAGCGTGTACGCGATAACGATGCGCCCGATGATATATCCCGCGACCACCTGCAGAAATCCGAGATTCCCGAGATATGCCAGCCCCGGAATACTGATGAATGTCAGCGCGCTCGTCTCGCTGGCGACGACAGAGAAGAGGACCGCCCACCACGGAATCGCGCGGTTGGCGACGAAGTAATCCTTCGCGTTGGCCTGGTTCCGGCCGATGTACATCCCAAACGCGGTCGTTCCACCGAGATACGCGATGACAACGAACGCATCGAGCAGGGTAAAGTTCTGATTCACGAAATGACCAGCGGGAGGCGGGAGGGGGGATGGGGGAGGCGGCCGGATCGCATCGTAGTGCTATTCTACGACGTACGCCTCCATCGCGAAATACTCTGCAAGCCCGAGCCGGTCGAGCTGAGCCGCGGTGCTCTTGTTTCGCTCCTCCACGCGCTGCCAGAACTCGCGATCGTCCTGTCCCGGGAAGGGCGCCGAGTCCTTTTGCGACTGATGCTTGAATATCGCCTGGATCTTGAGACGCAGTTCCTCCTGCGATAGCGGAACGAGGTAAGTTGCGTCGGTAACTGGCCACTCCTGCCACGCTCCGCGATAAAGCCAGACTTCAGGGCGTGGGGAGTGGGCGGGTGCCCGTCTCCCACTTCCCGCCTCGCGCTGTTCCACTCCCCAATCCCCGGTCTCCACTCCCCACTGCAGCGCAGTGTCGATCGCCTCCTTGCACATCCGATGCGTCCCATGCGGATCGGATAGGTCTCCAGCCACAAAGATCAGATCGGGCTTGATCTCGTCCAGGAGATTCCGCACGATGGCGATGTCGGCTGCGCTAATGGGGTCCTTGCGAACTTTGCCAGTCTGATAGAATGGAAGATTCAGGAAGCGCGCTCGTTCGGGTCCGAGCCCGAGTGTAGCGATTCCACTGACCGCTTCCGCCTCGCGGATGATGCGCTTGATGTCCTGGACTTCGGGAATGTCAACGTCGCCAGGTTTTTTGCGGTCGAGAAACTCATTCACCGAGCGGGCAAAGCCGGGTGTCTCCCCCACACCGATGTGCTGGTCGCGTGCCATGCGCGCCATGAAGTCTGCGTACCGCCGCACTTCATGGTCAAAAACGGCGATATTGCCGCTCGTCATGTATGCAACGGTGATGGCGTTCCCGTTACCCACCAGTTTATGGAGAATCCCGCCCATGGAGATGACGTCATCGTCCGGGTGGGGGGAAAAGCAGATGATCTTTTTGCCGCGGGGCAGCTTTGATTTCCCGCGAATCTTGCCCCCAAGAACGTTGAAGACACTTCCGTTGACGTCGCCAGCCGCGCCGAAGCGCGCCATGAGAGACGAGAGCTGGTTTTCAGCGTAGTCGCGCGGGGTAAGCTTGAGGATTGCCTTTCCGGTGCGCTGCGCGAGCCACACCACGGCGCGCGTGACCAGATCTGGCGTCCATTCCACTTCGTCCACAAGCCACGGTGTTGCGATGCGCGTGAGCTCCGCGGCAGCGGGGCGGTCGACATAGAAGGTTGTGTTCGGATGCCGCTGAAGGAATGTGGCCGCGGCTTCGAGATCGATCTCTCCTTCGACGGCTCGCTTTACGATTCCCGCCTTGTGCTCGCCGGTAGCCAGAATAACGATCTCTCGAGCCTCGAGGATGGTTGCGACGCCCATCGTTACAGCCTGGCGAGGCACATTATCTTCGCCGAAAAAATCGGCGGCGGCGTCCCGCCTCGTGACCACATCCAGATGGATGAGCCTGGTTCTGCTCTCCGCGCCCGAACCGGGCTCGTTGAAGCCGATGTGGCCCGTCGTTCCGATGCCGAGGATCTGCAGATCGATTCCGCCGGCGTGACGGATGGCGTCCTCGTAGCGGAG
The DNA here is from genome assembly GCA_051005015.1 of Gemmatimonadaceae bacterium. Classification (GTDB taxonomy): domain Bacteria; phylum Gemmatimonadota; class Gemmatimonadetes; order Gemmatimonadales; family Gemmatimonadaceae; genus JACMME01. The sequence goes on from JBPCJT010000324.1 coordinate 13,089, forward strand.
GGTCTCCAGATCGACCGTCTCGCGATCGGAATCGCCGCGGGGGATGTGTACGTTGCCGGGGTGGATGTCCACTTGCGAGAAAAGATTCTCCCACATGAAGCGGTGGTACGAATGGATGCTCTCCGGAGACATCGGGTAATACTCGTCGAGATTGAACGTCACGACGTCTCTGAAGCTGAGTCCTTCGGACTGGTGCATGCGGATCAGCTCGCGGTACACGCCAACCGGCGTCGATCCCGTGGCCAGGCCGAGCCCCGCGCGGTCGCCTGCCGCCTCTTTCTCCTTAATCAGGGCGGCGATTCGGGCGGCTACGAGACGGGCGATGTCGTCATGCTCGTCCA
>JBPCJT010000325.1:0-5027 GCA_051005015.1 Gemmatimonadaceae bacterium
GAGCGTTCCTCGCCCGCCACTCTTGCGACCAAGCCGGCGTATAGCGGATGGCGACTGCAAGCCTATATTCGCAACCGCCGTCTCACGCCGTCCGCCACGTACCATTTCGGAGGCCACAATGCTGCCAATAGGGTTACTTCGGAAGCCGACCGCGCGAACGGTCGCGCTCGCGATTGGGCTCGCCGCACTGGCAGGTACGCAATCGTGCGTCCGCTCTTCACTTCCCATGCTGCAACAACCATCACAGAATTTTCCCGACTACGCGGACTCGGCAACCAGCAAGAAGGCAGGGAACAATGGTTGGAGTGATGAGCAGCGCCTGGCGCTCCCGGACTCAACAGGTCCTTACCCTCTCAAGCTGAGACATGGCCCTCTCGTCAAGATCATCCCACACGACGATCTCGAAAAGATGGAAATGGAGCAATTCCAGATACAGGGCTGGCAGTTCGTAGCCCGTTTCATAGTGACACCCATCCCCGAGATGCCGACACTCGGGTACTCCAAGCTCAGCCTCAACCCTGGAGAGCGGAACTATCTATTTCTTCGGCACTCGCGTGCTGGCTGGGAGGCACTCATTGGGCCGGGGTGTGAAAACCCAGCAAAAGACCCGAACTGTTCCGGAACCCGTCACCGGGTTCAGGAGATTGAACAACACGAGAAGGGCGACACGCGTACGAAGCTGCCACCAGGCACGGCCCGATTCGTCTGGTCCGACGATGACGAAACTGTCTGGATTCGCTGTGTGAGTGGCTGCTGCCAGGTCGGCTCCAAACAATGAGGGATTAAGCCAACGGCTGAGGCGCTGACTGCCAGGCGGGTAATGCGCGGTACTAGCTGTTTGGGCACCAGATCATGCGCGGACCAACGGGGACTTGGCACGGGCACGGGGATGTGACTTCGGCACCTGGCACCTGGCTCCGGACCCTTTACGGGAGAAACATGATAAGTACTTAACGGCGCCGAATTGGTTGCGCGCCGATCGATCAGCGCGCGGTCAGCCTGCGCTCGGATACCGCCTGCTCCCCCCCCGGCTCACCTTGATCCGAAGTACGTAACGCCCCCTTGGAAGCCGAGGCAACTCGAGATCCAGCGCGCGAGGCATCACCGCTTGACCATTCAATTGATCTCTCCACCGAAGCCGCACCGTTGGCACCGCCGTTCGAATCCTCAAACGCTCGGCCGTTCGGCGCAACCATTTTTGATCCAGCGGCTCCAGCGCCAGCTCCACCTGCAGCGATTCCTCTCGCACCCGCAGTCCGTAAACCTCCCAGTACATGGACACGCGCTCTCCTGATTTTACGCTAGTCGTTCCGCGTGCGCGCGGCACTGCATCCTCGAGAGTGCGCGGATTGATCCCTGCAGTCTCGAGGAGCAGCACATGCGATAATGCCAGGGTTGAAGCTCTTGCATGAGCTATTGGAAGTCCAAAACGCGCTCTGTAAGCTTGCCTGCCGCTGTCTGCGAGCGCCTCGATGCTCACGACTGCCGGTGTAGCCGCTACGATAGCGCTCAATACTCCGCGCCCACCAAGCGACGATTCGCGTTTGGCCGCCAGCGTCGTTCCTTCATCGCTCGCCAGTACGAGGCCGCTTTCAACAGCGGCCGATATTGGCGTACTGTCTGCCGGAAGCTGGTAGGCAGCCACCACAACCGCAGAATCACCACGCCGGAAAACAGCGAGCTGATGTTCGAGCCGGTGGAATGACCTTGCGTATGACGGGATGTACTCCGTTTTCGTCCCGTCTGCTCCGAGCGTCCATTCGTCCGGAATCCCGATCGAATCGTCGAACCACCGCAGGTCCGGAAGGAACTCGCGCCCGTTCGGCAGGAAATGACCTACCACAGCCGGCCACCCCACATCGCTCCCATTTGGCCTAACGCGCTCCCAGCCAGCCATGGGGCCATACCGAATGAGTATTTCCGCCAGGTCGCTGGCCCAGAATGCGCCCTCTGGGGTACGGGAGTCCCTGTAAATAAGGTCAATTACGTATCGGGCGTAGTGCTCAGTGCGACGGTCGTTGCCCGCTCGCATCCACAACGGGTCGGCCAGCCACCACAACCAGGACGCAAGCAATTCCTGCCGTTCCGGCGTGGACTGCCTGAAGACGCGCAGGTTCTCCCCCGTCAGCAGAATTTTGAGATCCCTCCAACGCGAGCGTTCCTTCGCCGGCATCTCCGCGAGAGCGGCCTGGAACAGGGAATCTGCTTCGTAAAACCGTTCGCGCTTGTGTTCGACGAGAGCGTGAAGGGACGTGCACCACCATTTCTCCGACCGGCATGCCTGGGACGCCGCAAATGCGTCTGCATGGCGTTCGGCTTCCAGGAGATAGCGAATGCGCTGTCCCGCGACCCAATGATCGCCCGGAAGACGCAGCGCAACGGAATCCAGAGTTGCAATGAGTGCATCGCGCTCATTCGCCACGCGTCGCGGTTCCGCGGGCGGCGTCCACTTGTCATCGGCATCACCGTGCGTGATGCAGTAACGACCGATGATCTCGTTGCAGTTCCCGCCGCTAACCCCCCGTGACCATGGCAGATTGTTGAAACGAACCCGTTCAAACTTGCCCTGTGCGCCGCGCACAGCACGCAGCATGGCGACAGAGTCCGCCACTTGAACGGTTATCGCACGAGGCTCCGGAATTTGAGCGTACGCACGAACGGGTAGGGAGGAGTGCCGGGCCGCCAGCACAGCGACAGCGATGATAATGGAGGCAAGCATCGACGGGATTCACCTGCGCGATCTGGACCACCGGTGGTCGGTGAAGCTGGAGAACGCCGGCAACGAACGCGAAGAAGCCGTCCTTCACGGGAAGGACGGCCATGACTCTCATACTATATAATAGATAGCCGGAAGGACAGAGAATGAACCAGAGCGCGTTAAATCAGCTGGCGGAAACGTTGCGCGAGCCACCCACCCCCCTGCAGGCACAGTCGGCACGGCCACCTGCTCGAACACCCGCGAGATACCGGGGAATCTGCATTCGAGCGACCGAAACTGAACGCACGACGCTTTCCGGCAGAACAACAGCGCCACGCTGATGGGCCTCCCAGACTCCGTCAAGAGCGCTCACATGCGATTGAAGCGCCAGAAGCAGCTCCAGCCCCGCACCATCTGCAGTCATGGTATCATTAAGTAGCGTTTCGATACTATCGCTGAACCTCTCGTATCGCGGACTCGACATCCGCACCGTCTCTTCCATCCACGCTTCACGCTGCTCGTTGCACGCCAGCCCCGAGAAAGGCGTCCCGGCTCGTTCTGCGTAACCTTCGGTTGTCACTTGCTCCGCGTGAAAGGCGGTAGGTTCAATTTTCACGGACACTTCCTGATTGAATGATTGCGGGCCGTGTTGCGGGGCGTGCCACCGGAGCGTGTGTCGAGTACGCGCGCGCGGTCGTGTCGAGCAATGTGAAGGGGCGGGTAATCTACAAAAAAAATCTCGCGGCGCCATAGGTAATTCATACTTTTCGCGATCTTTTTTTCGGGAGACATCGCGATGATCGCAGAGCGCGTTTCGTGCCATCAACATCGGTGTTGATGATGTAGAGAACTTCACTGAATTCACCCCGTGGAAATGAGCCGCTATCGCACAAGCGCCCCGGATTGGCGGACATTATACCGCTAGAAAATCACACCGCGCCAGATGCGCTCGCTGCCACTACGGTGCTCATCCGCCGCCAGTCACTTACCCGCTTGCAAGGTCACAATTGTAACACGATGCGATAGCGAGTCTTTCCCACTTGCGGTTCGCGTGGTATATCTCCGGCATCCAATGAGAGGGCGGAAAGTCTCATCCGTCGCGCGTTGAATTTTCAGTGAGCGAAGATCGCGTGCAGAATCGGAACCATCGATCGGGGATATGAACGGAGTGAGTGAAGCTGCAACCGGCCTGAAACAGATGTGGTACCTTTGCGGAGATCCCACGTGACGGATGCGCGCGCTGCATTCGAGACGCTGGATGGGCATTGGGCGGTTGCCGCCATTGAGCCGGAGACACGGCGACTCGCAATTGCGGCCGCGGCGGAGCGCTTCGACAATCCGGAGCTCGCAAGCACGCCGATGGAGAATGAGGTAGCAGAGCGACTTTGGACCCTGGCGACCGCATACGACCTGGCGGCACTCGAGGGTGCCGATGCCTTCGTTAGACAGACTCGGGGCGCGCAGTATGATCTTCTGCGGAAGCAACTCGAAGCGGGCGCCACACGCGCCTTTACTCTCTATAGCGTTCTCGATCTGCCTTCAAGCGATCCGGTCGACGCGCTTTACAGAATTTTGCATGTCGCCTCGGTAGGCGTCGTGGCCGACCGTCGTGATGATGTGCGCATCTGGCTCGCCCATCACAGGATACCAGCGATCATCACCGCCAGGAGGGACGCCGCGTGGGACGAGGTTCTCCGGTCCCGCGTCGGAAGTTGCTGGCTCGAGCTGCTGCGCGGCACCGGCCCCGGCGGCATCGATCGAATTATTCAGGTGCTGGGCACATTGCGAGAGGAGCGCTCGGCCCGCGAGCGACTATTCCTTGCGACACTCGATGAAGACTCTGCTGCGCGGATGAAGTTTCACCTCTTCACCCTGTATCACCTGCTTGATGGCGCGGCGAGTCTTACAATGTATGTGGCAAGAGACGGAGTATCCGATATCCGTCAGCGCCTCTTCCAGCATTTCTCCCTGGCTCGCGCAGCCGCGAGTGGCGACCGTGCACTCAGCGTTGCGCTCCCCTGGTTGCACGCGGCTGCTTGCCGCCTGGCTCTGCGTTCGGGCGAGCAACTGGAAATACCTGGAGTCGCTGCGGGCCGCCACTGAAAGCGTGGGAAGATCACACTTCCCTCGACGAGGATCTCAAGGCACACCCCAATTCCATTAGCGGCACCGTAACAGGGTGTCGGGATTAGCCCACCAGCGGGTTCGATTCGACTGCGACCCCGAGTTTCCTCCCAAGCTGATGATGATGGGCACGATCGGCGTCAGGCTCGACGCTTATGACATCCGCCCAGGAGATGTCGGCTACGCGCGCGTCCGTCGCGTATAC
>JBPCJT010000326.1:0-8629 GCA_051005015.1 Gemmatimonadaceae bacterium
GTGCAGCACCGCTCAGGTTCATGAATGTCTGAGGCTTGATCAGCCTCACATTCGAGCCGCCGAGCCGGCCCGCTGCAACGCGCGCATTTCCATCATTGCGCCATGCATCGATATGCCAAACGCCGGCAAGGGAATCGATAACCCACCAGCCGACGTTGTGGCGTGTACGCTCGTACTCGCGACCCGGATTGCCGAGGCCGAGGATGACCTTCAAAGGCCGACCAACTACTTGCCGGTCTCGCCTTCAACCTCCTCGGCCTTCGTCTTCCTGATGAGCTCAGGTTCGGCGATCCCTTCAACGGCCTCGACGGCTGGAGCTTCTTCGGCAACACGTGGCGGAGAAACGACGCATACGGTGGCATTTTCGTCGTCCAGGACGCGAACACCCTCGGGAAGCTTGAGATCGCTCACGTGAAGAGATTCGTTGAGCTCCAGGTTTGTTACATCCAGATCGATGTGATTCGGAATCGATGATGGATCAACATCCACGTTCAACTGGCGCATCACCTGGTCAAGGACACCGCCTTCATTTCGAACGCCATTCGGATTTCCAATGAGCACGATGGGCACATCCACCGTGATCCGCTCGCCAGCCACGAGCTCCTGGAAGTCGACGTGCAGGACCTCGCGGCGAAAGGGATGGCGCTGAATCTCGCGGATAAGTGTGCGGGCCGAGCTGCCGGACACCGCGAGCTCCACCACCGTCGTCTCGGCAGCAATGCGATCGAGCAGCTTGTCGAGCTCGCGGCCGTCGAGGGAGAGCGCCTGCGGCTGCCGATGGTGACCGTAAATGACGGCGGGAATGCGGCGTTCTGCGCGGAGCTTCCGGGCGGCGCCCTTGCCTGTTTCAGACCGCGGGGTCGCGGTGAGGGATGCTATTGCCATTCTTGTCTCTATCTCCAGTTACGATAATTCAAACAAAGAGCTGACAGACTGATCGTCGTGCGTGTTGCGAACGGCCTTGGCCAGAAGATCTCCAACCGACAAAACGGCCAGCGTCGGAAAGCGGTGCTCAGGCGCGATCGCGACGGTATCAGTGACCGCCACCTCCGCGATTGGCGCCGAGCTGAGCCGCTCAGCCGCTGGACCGGAGAGCAACGGGTGAGTCGCGCATACATATATGTCGTGCGCGCCCAGATCCTTGAGCGCTCGCGCGGCCGCCGTGACGGTCCCCGCCGTGTCGATCATGTCGTCGGGAATAAGGCAGTCGCGCCCATCTACCTCACCTACAACATTCAAAACCTCTGCTACATTCGACGACGGACGCCGCTTGTCGATGATTGCGAAGGTGCCGTTAAGCCGCTTGGCAAATCCCCGCGCCATCTTCGCCGATCCCACGTCCGGCGCCACTACTACGACATCCCTGAGGTGCTTCTTCCGGTAATGTGATACGAACACCGGCGCAGCATAGAGATGGTCCACCGGGATATCGAAGAATCCCTGCAGTTGGTGCTGATGAAAATCGATTCCCAATACCCGGTCCGCTCCCGCAGTGGTAATCAGGTTCGCCAGCAGCTTCGCCCCGATCGCGACTCGTGGCTGATCCTTTCTGTCCTGTCGCGAATACCCATAGTATGGCATCACACATGTAATCCGTGCCGCCGATGCCCGGCGTGCAGCATCGATTAGAAGCAGAAGCTCCACGATGTTGTCAGCCGGCGGATTCGTAGGCTGCACGATGAAGACATCGTGACCTCGAACGTTCTCGTCGATTCGCACGAAGATCTCGCCGTCTGCAAAGCGCGAAATCGTGACCTTGCAAAGCTCGACACCCAGACAGCTCGCTATTTCCTCCGCGAGCATCCGGTTTGCTCCCCCCGACAGGAGCTTGAAGCCGCGGCGTGGAACTACCAGCTCGTCCATGCGATAACCTTGTAACTTAGTAAGTGCCACGGCGATATACAACAGCAGGGGGCAGGGAGTAGCGGCTTGAGCAGGAACAAAACCTTAACGAACAGCAAGCCGGTTGCGGCTCAGTAGTCACCATATTTATGGAACCGACCAGGATACTTTCACTCCCCACTCGCTACTCCCCACTTCAACTACCATTGCCCCCGGTGGATTCGAACCACCATTCTCGGATCCAAAGACCGATGTCCTGCCATTGGACGAGGGGGCAGTGCAGGCATGTAAAACCTAGTCCGTAAGAAAGACTTCCTCAACGTGTGCTGCGGTTCGTGTTCGTTGCGGTGTGGCGTCCAGGGCGGTGTCGAAATGCGCCATATCGAGCGGGCACCCGTCGTCGAATACTCCGAATACAGTGGAGCCAGAACCGGAAAGCATCGCTATGGTCGCGCCGAAAGAGCGTAGCGCGCTCAGTAATGTGCGGATAAGTGGCTGTTTTCGCGTCACGACGGCCTCGAAGTCGTTTCGCGCAATAGTCAGCACGCTATTCCAGTCACGAAACATCTCCAGCGTCAATTCACCCGCCAGCGGGTTGAAGGCGTCGCCACGCTCTTGCGCGATCCAGGAATAAGCGTCGGCGGTGGAGATGCCGAATGGGGGGGTCAGCAGGAGAACGTCCCGAGGTAGAAGGGGCGGCAGCGCCAGCATCCGTTCACCGCGCCCCCAGGCAAGCGCCATCGCCGAATCGGTTGAAAGAAACGGTACATCCGCGCCCAGCTTCGACGCCAGATCGAGGAGTGCATCACGCGGAATAGGTTCAGGCCGGAGAGCGTTCAGAGCGCGAAGCACTGCACCCGCATCTGCGCTACCCCCGCCGAGCCCCGCGCCCACGGGTATGCGTTTTGAGATCTCGATTGCGAAGCTGTCCGGCCACCCGGTTTGCCGGTACGCCATGGCGGCTCGGTAGGCAAGATTCTCATCCACCGTGCCAATGTCAGCGCTGCCGCAGTCGAGCGAGCGTCCCTCTACCCCTACACGTACTACGATGTCATCGCTGAGCTCGAGCCGCGAGAATACGGTTTCAAGGGAGTGATAGCCGGACTGTTCGCGACCCAGAATCCGAAGGAGAAGGTTGATCTTTGCCTGAGCGCGGACTCGCGCGGCACGTGCCATCACGGACGCGCGAAGGGACCGAGAGCAGCGGCTCCGGCTGAGCTATCCGTTTGCGAACTGAGGTCGCGGAAGTGCATGCCCAGGCGCACGAAGTAGTAACCGCCGATCGCGGTAATGGGAATGAAAGTCAGAAAGTGGTACGCGATTGCCCAGCTTACCGCACGGCCGGCATCGACTCCATACACGCCGACAAGGGTCCACTTCGCCGCGGCCTCGAACACGCCAAAAAATCCTGGCGCCTGCGGTATTGCCACACCTACCACGATCACCCCCTGAACGAGCAGGGCGGCCTGGTAGCTCACGTCGATGCCGAAGGCCTTAAACCCCATCCAGAAAGAGAACGCCATGACAAGCCAGTGCAACAATGCCCACCAGAAAACCTCAGCGAAGCGCCGCGGGCTGCGTAGCACTCCAAGGCCCGCCGCGAACGCGAGCAGCGCGTCGCGGCCGCGCGCTTCCAGCTTCGGTGCAATCCGCCGGGCGAACCATTCGTACAGTCCGATAATCCGCTCCGGCAGAAACACGAGCAGATACAGAAGCGTAAGCAGCGCGGCGGCGAACAATGTTCCAATGCCAAGCGTGTTGGCCACTCTCTGACCTATGGCGGTTCCCTCGCTGGGGAAGGCGGGGTCGAGCAGGGCAACCAGGAGGAGAAGCATGACGATGACGGCGTCGAATACCCTGTCAACCGCCAGCGACGCGAACGACGCTGAAAACGTAATCGATGGCCGTTCGCGCGTTAATGCAAAAGCCCGCGCAAGCTCGCCGACGCGCGCAGGCACGACGTTGTTCACCATCATGCCAATCGCGGTGGATCGCCAGAGCGGGCCGAACGGAATGTGGTTCTCTATGGGCGAGAGAATCGTTCGCCAGCGCCTGGCGCGAATGGGAAAGACAAGCGTGGCGCAAACGACCGATATGAGCAGGAGTACCGGGTCAGCCGCTCGCGCGTTTGCCCACACTTCCGAGGGTCTTACGTCTCGAAGCACCCACCAGAAAAACGCACCGCTTAGCGCAATGCCGATTACGGCGCGCCAGTTAGCCTTCATGGCACACGGAGCGCGAGGTCGAGCAGATCGAAAAGTTCAGAGAGATCCTGGTCCGATGACAAAGCCCTGCCGCGCCGAATCTCATTGCGCAGTTCCACCGCCCGGATAAGGGCATCGCGGCCGCTGTAGAACAGCGTCTCGATGGGCACCACGGCATCATTCGCGACGTGTACGCTGGGACTGAGTGGCTCGCGGTCCAGCCGCCCGATTCCGGATATGCCATGCCGCAATTGCTCTCTAAGCCCCGCGCCAGTCGGAGTCGCGTGCGACCGGTGGCGCACCGCGCCCGCAGCAGCTGCGTGATGCGGGCCTGGCTCCGGATCGGTGTCGCCGGCGCGCACAGCATCGTCCAGCCGAACCGCCGGTTCGAGAAGTGACAGTATTGCCCCGCGGGTCGAGTCGGGATCAGCTAATACCCTGGCTACGCCGTCCAGATCGGCCAACCATGAGGGGGTGATCGAGCCAGCCAAGTCCAGCCAACGCGAAAGACGGCTCGCCAGCTCCCCTTCGCTAAAGCTCTCGGCAGTCGCTATCAACCCCCGCAGTGCCGTCCGGACCTCTTCCGCACTGCGCTGTGAGCCGGACGTATTCACCGCATCCTGGGCGTCAGCGACGACTCGCCGGAGATGCTCCGCCAAGCTCACGATCTCAATGCGAAACCTGCTCGCCAGCGAAAAAGCAGGTGATTTGGCAGCGGAAATCACGTGTGCCCTATCGCCGTCGAACGCCAGCTCCGCCACCGGTACGACCGGTGCGGCGGTCTCGGAACGAGGCATGGCGCCGGCCGCGCGCGTGAACGCTTCAGCCTCGGGGCCCGAGCCGGCTACGGTGCGGCCGAGCGATATCTCCCCAGCGGCGTGCGAGAGCAGCACGGCAGCTCCGCGGAAAAGCTCCGTGCGTTCCGGCGTGGAAGCAGCATTGGATTGCTCGGCTGACTGCGCGACGCGCTCGATGTGGCTCACGGCGTCGGCAAGCACGGGCTGCTCCTTGAGCAGCGCAACGCCGCGCAAGGATCTGGAGTGCCGCAACAATGCGGCAAGAGCCAATCTGTCATCCGGGTTTGCCAGAACCCGCTCCAGAGCGGCTGCGAGCTCCGATGTCTGCGTGGCGAGGAAGGCACGCCCCATTCCGGCCGCGTTGCCCGCGGGCGCGGATGCGTCTGCCGGAATGAGGTTTTCGAGTTCAGCCGCTCGCTTCAACGCCCGCTCGTCGTCGGCGCTGCTCCACGCGCTCACGTTGCGGACGAGGATGCGAAGATCGTCAACCGCGGCTACCAGTGCTGCTCCCAAGCGCGGGTTCCAGACGATGGCGTGCTCGCGTAACGCGCGCGCGGCACGCTCGACTGCGCCGGCCACCCGCGAGATTTCGGTCTGCCTATACATGGTGGAATTGCCGCGCAGCGCGCGCGCGAGCCGCACAAATGCCTCGGCATCAGGACCGTTGCCACCTGGGGAACTGAGTAGCGTGTCGAGGCCATCGATCAGCGCAGAAGCCTCAACGATAAAGAAACTTACCGCAGCAGATGGAGTTGTCATGCGAGCTCCACTAGGAAATTGAACACCGGCGGCGCGGCCGCGAACAACAACTCGATCATCAGACCCCCCGTGCCGCGTCAATCGCCGCACGCATCTCGCGTACCGCCGCGGAAAGCCCCACGAAAATTGCCCGGCTCACGATCGAGTGGCCGATGTTCAGCTCTTCGATCTCCGGAATCTCAGCTACAGAAGCAACATTGCTCACCGTCAAGCCGTGTCCGGCATGAACGGCCAAACCGAGCTCCGCACCCAGGCTTGAACAGTTCCTCAGAGCAGTAATATTATCCGTCGCCCTGCCACCCGCGTTGGCATACCTACCCGTGTGCAGCTCGATAGCGTCAGCTCCCAGCTCACGGGAGAGCGTTACGGCGCCAGCATCCGGATCAATGAACAGACTGCTACGTATGCCTGCGCGTTTCATCCGGGCCAGGCCCCCGGCGATCCGTTCCGGCTCCCGAGTGATATCCAGTCCGCCTTCAGTGGTGACCTCCTCGCGACGCTCCGGCACCAGAGTCACCTGATGAGGACGAACACGTTCCGCCAGCTCCAGCATTTCTTCGGTGAGCGCCATCTCCAGATTCAGAACGGTTCGCACATTCCGGACAAGCAGGTGTATATCTTCATCTTGAATATGACGCCGATCCTCTCGAAGGTGGGCGGTGATGCCGTCCGCACCGGAGCTCTCGCATACAGCGGCGGCGGCGACAGGATCGGGTTCCAGAGCGCGCCGCGCCTGTCTCAGTGTCGCGACGTGATCGACGTTCACATATAGCCGCTGGTGGGTTGCCCGCATCATGCTTGATCGTTAAGGTTCGCACGCAATTTCCCGGAGGAAACTTAGTGAATCGCATTTTTTCGGCCCTGCTGGTGATCGCGCTGAGCGCGTGCGCTACAAAACCGAGCTCGCCAGACTCGTCATCCTCCATGGCCGGCGCGAATCGTAACATCGCCGGAGCGGCGACCCCGCGCGCAGCGGTCGATGAATTTCTCGCAGCGATCCGCGCCGAAGATATTCAGACGCTGACTATCAAGTGGGGCTATGCGAAAGGCCCCGCGCGGGACGGAGACAAGCGCGAGCAGCTCGAGAAAAGCGCCCTCATCATGCAATGCTTCCTGGATCATGAAACCTACCGGATTTTGAATGATTTGCCGGGTGAGCCTGGCAAGCGCGTCTTCAGGGTGGAGCTGGTTAACGGATCAGTGACTCGGCAAACCAACTTTATAACGGTCGAGGGCCCCAGTTCGAGGTGGTATGTCGAGAGCGCGGACCTTGAGCCAGTCAAGGATATCTGCCGGAACCCGCCGAGGGAGTAAAGCCGTGGTGTGGGAACTCGGAGCCGGAGGGCCACATTAGTCTTCGGTCAGCTCTATGAGAACTCCCTTCGTGGCGGAAGGGTGCAGAAAAGCTATCCGTTTGCCCTCCGCTCCTGTTCGTGGGGTTTCGTCTATCAGCCGGATGCCCGCGGACCGGCACCGCGCCAACGCGGCATCCAGATCAGGTACGGCAAAGCAGATGTGGTGTATGCCCGGTCCGCGCTTTTCCAGGAATTTGGCAATCGGCGATTCGGGGTTTCGTGCCTCGAGCAGCTCCACGAGCGCGTCGCCGGCGGCAAATCCGGCTATGCGGGCTCCATCGGCATCACCGAGTGGAACTTGTGAAAGACCGAGAATTTCGCTGTAAAATGACACCGTCTCGTCGAGTGAACGCACCGCTATTCCGATGTGCGATATACGCGCTCCGCGACGAGGCTCTGCTGGCATAGGATTCGCTCTCCAAGGGCTTGGAAAGCGGCTAAACTTAAATGGCGGCGGGAGATCCCGCGATACCCGCGCTGGAGGAATATGATGTCGCAAGCTACCGCGGTAACAGATTCGACTTTTGAAGCCGAGATCGAAAAACACGCTGGCCTGGCTGTAGTGGATTTCTGGGCTGCCTGGTGCGGTCCATGCCGGATGATAGCGCCCATTCTGGACCAGCTGGCAGTCGCCTACGACGGCAAGGCGAAGGTGGTCAAGATGGACGTGGATGCGAACCAGTCTACAGCGATGAAGTACCAGATCCGCTCGATCCCGGCTGTACTGTTCTTCAAGGGGGGAAAGGTGGTTGATCAGGTAATCGGTGCGGTTCCGAAGGCGCAGCTCGAGTCCAAATTCAAACAGCACTCGTAGCGGTGACTCGGCATTAGCCGTTGCGACACCGTCTGCAAGCGGCCATCGTTGGACACAGGGAGATCAAACGGTCTCCCTGTTGCTGTTTATGGACCCGACGGGGCGCCGCACTTTGAAGGTGACATGGACGACCGTACCCCCGCTTGCCTGTATGTCGTGAGCACTCCGATTGGAAATCTCAGCGACATGACGTTTCGGGCAGTCGACACGCTGAAATCGGTCCCGCTAATTCTGGCGGAAGACACGCGGCACTCCCGGCGCCTGCTGGAGCGCTACGGAATCTCGACGCCGATGGAGGCATACCATGAACACAACGAAGCTCGAGTTACGTCACGCATGATTCAGCGTCTCCGCTCTGGAGACTCGCTCGCCCTGATCTCGGATGCGGGAACACCATTGATCTCCGATCCAGGTAGCCGGCTGGTGCAGGCTGCCGCGGCCGAAGGTATTCCTGTTGTGCCGATTCCCGGTGCGTCTGCGGCGCTCGCGGCGCTTGTGGCCTCCGGCCTGGACGCCAGCCGGTTCACCTTCCTGGGATTTCTTCCACGCAAGGGACGCGAACGCCGGGAAGCGCTGGCGGAGCTTATCGCAGCCGAGGAGACGTGCGTGCTGTATGAAGCGCCGACCCGGCTGGCAGACACACTGACCGAAATCGTCACCAGGGGTGGAGAAGGGCGAAATGCCGTGGTTGCACGTGAGCTAACAAAGGAGTTCGAGGAAATCAGGCGCGGAACGGTCGACGAACTGGCGCGGTACTACACGGGTACTCCCGTGCGTGGCGAAGTGGTGATCGTGGTTTCCGGCCGAACGCCTGAGATTCCCGATGAGACGACGCTCCGCGAGCGTGCGCGGCTTCTG
>JBPCJT010000327.1:0-21888 GCA_051005015.1 Gemmatimonadaceae bacterium
GTGCAACCGCGTTGGCAAGAGGTACATTTGCCGCTCACCCAACCCACCTGCTGTGCAGGCCTAAAATGAAAATATGTCGGTAAAAAGCGACCGTTGGATTCGCCGCATGGCGCTCGAGCACGCCATGATCGAGCCGTTCGAAGACCGCCAGGTTCGCAATGGAGTCATTTCGTACGGCGTGAGCTCGTACGGTTACGACATGCGGGTGGCGCGCGAGTTTCGCATCTTCACGAACGTACTCAACTGCATCGTTGACCCGAAAAACTTCGATCCCAAGTCCTTCGTCGAGTTTGACGGCGACGTGTGCATCGTTCCGCCGAACTCATTCGCGCTGGGGCGGTCCGTGGAATACTTCCGAATCCCGCGCAACGTCATCACGGTAACGGTTGGCAAGTCTACCTATGCGCGATGCGGGATCATCACGAACGTCACTCCCTTCGAGCCGGAGTGGGAAGGGTTCGTTACGCTGGAAATTTCGAATACGACGCCGCTACCCGCGAAGATCTACGCTAATGAGGGCATTGCGCAGGTGCTTTTCTTCGAGGGCGACGAGCAGCCGGAAGTGTCGTACAAGGACAAGGCCGGAAAGTACCAGGGACAGAAGGGAGTAACGCTGCCCCGGTTGTAGAAGCGGAACAGACCTCGGCCGTTGGCGGGCGAGGCGGGGCGTTGGCGTGTGGTGGCCCCAGGGGGCGCTGCGGCGCAAGTGAAACACCGGCGGCGTGTGATAACGCACCAGCGACGTCGTTCCTACCTGAAAAACGCAAATCCGAAGAACGCGACGAGTGCGATGACGATTGCGATAAGAGCAATGCCCCCGATTCTCAATCCACCTCCGGAGCCGACGCTGGCGGTCACGACCTTTTCGCCATCCTCTGCGGGTTGCCTCCCCTCCGGCTCTGTGCCGCTCCCGGAACCGTAAGATGTCTTGCCGACGGCGTCGGCTCCGCCAAGGTTGGCTTCCTTGTTCCTGAAATCGCCGGATCCTGTGCTTGGAGTGGGCATGGTGATAGTCCGCGTGGAGTTACCACGGTATTTGGCAGCAATCGGGCCATCTGTCGAGTCCCTGAACGAGACGATCAGGCGGACGCGCTGCCGACCTTGATCGCGCTCGGCACCAACGTGCTCGTTCGCTTCCTCGTTGTGGACGACGAGCGCCAGTCGGAGGCGGCCGCCGCTCTGATCGAGCGCACGATCGCGACGGAGGAGGTGCTGTTGTGTCCGACGTGGTACTATGCGAATTGGTGCGGGTGCTTACCGGAAGCTATCGGATATCTCGCGACGACGCGGCCAGCACCATGCGCGACCTACTGCGCGGGTTTGCCATGCCGTGAGTCGGGGAGGGCCAACGCGTACCCGCTCGCTGTTGATCCACCTCCCTCCTTACTCCGCCACTCCTCCTTCCACCTCCTCCCTCACCACCATCACAGCCTTGAGATAATCGCGATTCATTCGCGAGATCGTATCAATGCTGATCTGCTTGGGGCATGCATCCTGACACTCGCCAAACAGAGTGCAGCCGCCGAAACTCTCGAGATCCATCCGAGTCACCATGCGAAGGGCCCGCCGGTAGCGTTCGGGCTGCCCCTGTGGAAGCAGCCCGAGATGGGTGATCTTGGCCGCAGTGAACAGCGACGCCGACGCATTGGGGCACGCCGCCACGCATGCGCCGCATCCAATGCAAGCAGCCGCGTCCATCGCGGTGTCGACGTTGTCCTTCGGAATGAGAATCTCGTTCGCGTCGCGAGCTCCCCCCGTGTTCGCCGACACGTACCCGCCGGCGGAGATGATGCGGTCGAATGCGCTCCTGTCTACACAGAGATCCCTGATCACCGGGAAAGCCTTTGCCCGCCATGGCTCAACCGTGATGGTATCGCCGTCCCCGAAGCTACGCATGTGAAGCTGGCAGGTCGCCGTCCCTTTCATTGGCCCGTGCGCAGCACCGTTGATCATCACGCCGCACGAGCCGCAGATACCCTCCCGGCAGTCATGGTCGAAAGCGATGGGTATCTCACCTCGCTCCGTGAGCCGCTCGTTGACAACGTCGAGCATCTCGAGGAAGGCCATGTCGGGGCTAATGTCCTCCGCCTCGTAGGTGACCATGCTTCCTCGCGCGTCAGGTGCCGGCTGACGCCAAACGCGAAGAGTGATGTTCATGGCTACCGGCGACCCCTCACTTGTAGCTCCTCTGCGAGAGCTTCACATTTTCGAAGATCAGCGGTTCCTTGTTGAGGATGGGTTCCCTTTCCGCGCCGGCGTATTCCCAGGCGGCGACGTACGTGAAATGCTCGTCGTCACGAAGGGCCTCGCCGTCAGGTGTCTGGCTCTCCTCGCGAAAATGTCCGCCACATGATTCCGTGCGATGCAGGGCATCCAGGCACATCAGCTCGCCCAGCTCCAGAAAATCGGCCACTCGCCCCGCGTGCTCGAGCGACTGGTTCAGCTCGGAGCCGCCGCCCGGCACGTTCACGTTTTTCCAGAACTCCTCGCGAAGCGCCGGTATCTCGGTGAGCGCGCGCCTCAGCCCCTGCTCGTTGCGCGCCATTCCGCAGTTGTCCCACATGATTTTGCCGAGCTCGCGATGGAACGAAGCAACGGTCCGCTTTCCCTTGATCGCGAGGAGCTTTTTCGTTCGCTCGGCGACATCCGCCTCGGTCGCGCGCACGGCCGGATGATGCGCGGTGACCGGCGCCAGCCTGGCGGACGCGATGTAGTCGCCAATTGTGTACGGAAGGACGAAATAGCCATCGGCGAGGCCTTGCATGAGCGCGCTCGCCCCGAGCCTGTTCGCGCCGTGATCCGAGAAATTCGCCTCGCCAATGACGTGCAGGCCGGGTATGGTGCTCATGAGATTGTAATCCACCCACAGCCCGCCCATCGTGTAGTGCACGGCGGGATAGATGCGCATAGGCACCTTGTAGGGGTCCTCATCCGTGATGCGCTGGTACATCTCGAAGAGGTTGCCGTAGCGCTCCCGGATCCTTGCTTCACCAAGGCGCTTAATCGCGTCGGCGAAATCCAGGTAGACCCCCAGTGCGGTCTCACCGACGCCACGTCCGTCGTCGCAAACCTCCTTCGCGCTCCGCGATGAGATGTCGCGCGGTGCCAGGTTCCCGAAGCTCGGGTACTTTCGCTCGAGATAGTAGTCGCGCTCGGCTTCCGGGATTTCGTGCGGACGCCGCTTGTCGCCCTGTTTTTTCGGCACCCACACGCACCCATCATTCCGCAACGACTCGCTCATCAGTGTGAGCTTCGACTGGTAGTCTCCGCTGACGGGAATGCACGTGGGATGGATTTGGGTGTAGCACGGATTGCCGAATGCGGCGCCACGCTTGTAAGAGCGCCAGATGGCGGTCGTGTTGCTCCCCTTGGCGTTGGTCGAGAGGTAGAAGACGTTCCCGTAACCGCCAGTGCCGAGCACCACCGCGTCACCAAGGTGGGATTCGATCTGCCCCGTTAGCTCGTTCCGGATCACGATGCCACGCGCGCGGCCATCGACAACGATCACGTCGAGCATCTCGGTGCGCGGGTACATCGTCACACCACCCTTCGCGATCTCCTTCTCGAGTGCCTGGTATGCGCCGAGCAGCAACTGCTGCCCCGTTTGCCCGCGCGCATAGAAGGTTCGCGATACCTGCGCTCCCCCGAATGACCGGTTCGACAGCAGCCCGCCATATTCCCGCGCGAACGGTACTCCCTGCGCCACGCACTGGTCGATGATGCTGACGCTGATCTGTGCGAGGCGGTATACGTTCGCTTCTCGCGCGCGAAAGTCGCCGCCTTTTACCGTGTCATAAAAGAGCCGATAAATGCTGTCGCCGTCGTTCTGGTAGTTCTTCGCCGCGTTGATTCCTCCCTGCGCGGCGATGCTGTGCGCACGCCTGGGTGAGTCCTGGAAGCAGTAGCATTTGACACTGTAGCCCAGCTCGCTGAGTGAGGCCGCTGCGGATGCGCCCGCCAGTCCCGATCCAACAACCAGGATCGTGTATTTCCGCTTGTTGGCAGGGTTCACCAGCTTCATCTCGAAGCGGTGGCGCTCCCACTTTCCCTCTAGGGGCCCGGTGGGAACGCGCGATCGCAGTTCCATTTTCTGTTATCCGCTAGCTCGGGAACCCGGCGAGGATTGCCACCGGGATGATTGTAAAACCGAGCCAGACCGCCGTTGCCAGCAAGGCGGCAGCGCGCCGTTTGAGGGGGTCGCGTGACGCGCGGTTCATCCCCAGCGTGCGGATGGAGCTCCACGTGCCGTGATACAGGTGCAAACCCAGCGCAGCCATGGCTACAATGTAAAGCGCCGAAATCCACGGGACGCGGAAGGCCGATATCATGTTGGCGTAGACATCCGTCTTGTTGAAGGTCGGGTGCACCGTGCCGGTCGTGAAGTGCAAGAGATGCAGAACCACGAAGAAGAAAATCAGCAGCCCGCCCCACCGAATGGTCCGTGCGGCCAGGGTTGAGACCTGCGGCTCCTTGCGATAGTAGCCGATGGGGCGCGCCCGTCGTTCCAGCCGCGTCAGTTGAACCGCCGCTACGACGTGCAGAATGACGGATGCCAGGAGGACCAGACGCGCCATCCACAGAGCGCCGCCAGTTCCGCGCAGGAACGCAGCATAGGAGTTGAGCTTCTCCGGCCCGCGGAAGACGAGCAGATTTCCCAGCAGGTGTCCGACCACGAAGCCGATCATGATGATGCCAGTTACCGCCATCACCATTTTTTTCCCGATCGTCGAGCGCCAGAACCTGAGAGGCGGACTCACCGTTCCTGCGTGCGCCACGGATGTTAAAGCTTGACGATGTTGATCAGCTCGCGGACGGCGTCGGCGCTCTTGCCCAGGTCTACCCGCTCCCTGCTCGTCAGCTCCACCTCGATGACCTTCTCGAGGCCGCCGCGGCCCAGCTTGCACGGCACGCCGAGAAAAATATCGGACATTCCATACTCGCCAGTCAGCCATGCGGCGCAGGGCAGAATGCGCTTCTTGTCCTTCACGATCGCTTCGCACATCTGGACTGCCGCCGACGAAGGCGCGTAGTATGCCGAGCCTGTCTTCAGATACTTCACAATTTCGGCCCCGCCGTTGCGAGCGCGGTCAACGATGGCGTCCAGTGTCTTTCGATCCAGGAGCTGGGTAATGGGGATGCCACTTACCGAAGTGTAGGAGACGAGCGGCACCATTGTGTCGCCATGTCCGCCGAGCACCATTGCCTGGATGTCCTCCACGGAGACGTCCAGCGCTTCAGCGATGAACGACCTGTAGCGGGCGGTGTCGAGCACGCCGGCCATGCCAATTACTCGTTCACGCGGGAAGCCCGTCACTTTCATGGCGACATATGACATCGCGTCGAGCGGGTTGGAGACCATCACGATAATCGCCTTTGGCGAGGAGCGCTTGATGTGCTCCGATACCTGCTTGACGATGCCGGCGTTCGTGTTCAGAAGATCGTCACGCGACATTCCAGGCTTGCGCGCTATGCCGGCGGTCACTACAACGATGTCCGATTCACTGGTTTCATCGTATCCGTTGGTGCCAATCACGCGTGTGTCAAATCCCTCGATTGGCGCAGATTCCCACTGATCGAGTCCCTTCCCCTGCGGAACTCCCTCGACCACGTCGACCATCACCACCTGGCGCGCGAGCTCCTTTTCGGCGAGGCGCTGCGCTGTAGTTGCCCCAACGTTGCCGGCGCCGACGACGGTTATCTTGTTGACCATTGGCTGGAGAGTGGGGGATGGGGAGATGGAAGCGATCGGGCGATCAACTCGCAGGCGGGAAGTTAATCGCTCCGCTGCACGGCCTGCAACGCTCCAGGTCGCGCTAGCTATGGGAACTCCCGCGACCGGCCGAGCTGGCGCTGCGCAAGCCGGCGATAATTAACCACCGACCTGCGAAAGGGCGCGCAGTCCGCCTACCTGCATCTGCAGCAGGTTGTGCTCCTTTGGCTTCTCGGCGAGCGCGCGGACGTACAGTGGAACGAGGTTATCTCCAGCGCGAAGCGGGTCGCGCAGGTTTACCTCATGATCACCGAACAGGCACGTTCGCAGGCGCCCATCAGCCGTGAGGCGAACACGGTTGCAGGAACCACAGTACGTGTGCGACATCGGCGTAATGACGCCGATTGTTCCGGCAGCTCCCGCAAAGGCAAAATACTTCGCTGGACCGTTGCCGCGAGTTGGACCGGCGACCGGCGATAGCGGCGCGATTGCTTCAAGCCGGCCGAGCAGCTCATCGCTGGGCACTACGTGGTCCCATGTCAATTCGCGCATTTCCCCAACAGGCATGAGCTCGATGAACCTGACATGCCATGGGTAATCCAGAGTAAGTCTCGCGAAGTCTGCGGCCTCGTCGTCGTTGATGCCACGCATCACGACCATGTTGATCTTGATCGGTCCGAGACCAGCGCTCTGAGCCGCCAGTGCGGACGTCACTGGATCAAATGGGAGACGCCGGCGCGCGATGCTCGCGATGCGCTCGGGACGGAGGCTGTCGGCACTCATGTTGACGCGGTCCAGTCCAGCGCTGCGGAGGCGGCCGGCCATTTCGGGGAGACGCACTCCGTTGGTTGATAAAGCGATGTCTTCGATGCCGTTGACGCCACGCAGCATGGCTACCAGCCGCTCGAGATCGGGCCGGATCGTGGGCTCCCCACCTGTTATTCTGAGTCGCCGGAGCCCAAGCGGCGCGAGCTGCGCCACGATTTCCGTGATCTCCTCGTACGTCAGAATGTCGTGCTTGGGGAGCCACTCGAGCCCCTCCACCGGCATGCAGTAGAGACAGCGGAAGTTGCAGCGGTCAGTTACCGAGATCCGGAGGTACTCGATGCTGCGGCCGAACTGGTCCCTGAGCGTGCTCATCTGCGGGCAGGCTCCTGAGGAGTCGTGGGATCGACCCACTCACTCGTTCCGTCGAGATACTCTTCCCGCTTCCAGAGAGGGACGCGTTTCTTGAGCGCCTCGATGATGTAGCGCGAGGCCTCGTACGCCTGGGCGCGATGCGGGTGCGCGACCGCAATCACCACGCTCGCCTCTCCGATACCAAGCTGCCCCACCCGGTGCTCGACGACGATGTCGTCCGTGTCGAAGTGGTGGGCCGCCTCGGAGACGATAGCGGCCATCTCGCGCTCGGCCATTTCGGCGTATGCGGAGTATTCGATGCCGCATACATCCCTTCCGTCGTTCGAGTCGCGCACAGCGCCAACAAAAAGAACCGAAGCGCCATTTTTGGAAGCTGAGACTTCAGCTAGCAGCGCGACGACATCGATTGTTTCAGCCACAAGCGCTGTACGCATGGAGGCTAGCCTCCAGCAACGGGAGGTATGACAGCGAGCTCGTCGCCCGGCGCCAGAACGTGATCCGGACGCTGGTACACCAGGTTAACCGCAACCAGAGGCGCAGGGGGAACGCGATCGCCACCCGGCATCGATCGCAGACGGACGAGCGCGTCTGCAACCGAATCTCCTGGCGACAGTGAAAGCTCGATGCGCGGGGTGCCGAGGGCCTCGGCGTACGAGGCGAAAAGGAGCGCGGTGACGGTCATGCGTGAACACTGGCGGGCGCGCAGGCGGCCCGCAAGTCATTGCTGGCCCATGGCACCGCTAAAACTGTCACGTCAGAACTCGCTGTCTTCTTCATTCAGCGCGATCGGCGACCCGAAGAAATGCTGATGCTAAAAAACGCTCCAGTCGCCTGACGCGACCCTGGAGCGTTACCACGTGCCGGAATTGTACTCAGGCCGTGCTGGGTTCGTCGGACAGTTCAGAAACATCTATGTGTGCGACGAGCGCGCGAAGCTCCTTTGAAGGCTTGAAGACTGGCACTGGCCGGGCCGACACCTCCACAGGTGTTCCAGTGCGTGGGTTACGCGCCATCCGCGTTCGGCGTTGCCGAATCTTGAAGGTCCCGAAACCGCGGACTTCAATGTTCTTCTGCTCTTTCAGGGCATCCTTTATGGCGTCGAGAAACGCATCGACGACTCTGGCGCAGTCCTTCTTCGAGATCATCGGGCCCGCCGTCTCGGAAATCTGCGCAGTCACGTGCTCCACCAGATCGGCCTTGGTCATTCGAAACCTCGATTAGTCACAACTGAATACTTCGCTGCATACAGGTCGAACATAGGTCGTTACTCATTATGTGTCAAGAGTTTGGCTCGCCAGAACCCGTCGTCCCGTCACCGCTCGCATGAACTCCTGAAAGAGCGGGCGGGCGTCGTGCGGCCCGGGCGCAGCCTCGGGATGATACTGGACTGCGAAGATTGGGGACTCCCTGTGCCGCATTCCTTCGATCGTGCCGTCGTTCAGATTCACGTGCGTCACCTGCAGAGCCGGCGCGTCTGGAATCGAAACCTCATTTCCACGAACGGCAAACCCGTGGTTCTGAGATGTGATGAGAACGCGTCCCGTCTCCACCTCCCGAACGGGATGATTTCCCCCGCGATGGCCGTATGCCATTTTCTCGGTAGACGCACCAAAGGTGAGACCAATCAGTTGGTGGCCGAGACATATGCCCAGTATGGGGATTTCGCATCGTGCTATCGCGCGAATGATCTCCGGCGCATACGCCACGGCGGCCGGATCGCCGGGCCCGTTTGACAGAAAGATTCCATCGGGTCGCAGATCCAGCGCCGTCTCCGCTGACGTTTGCGCGGGCACGACCGTGATGCGGCAACCCGCCTCGGCAAAAAGACGCAGAATGTTCCGCTTGATTCCGTAATCGTATGCCACAATATGATGTAGCGCCGCCGGATCCCCCCATTGGTATGGGGTGTCGACAGTGACGCGCGACGCGAGGTCCAAACCTTCCATCGATGGACAGGTCCCCAGAACGTCGGTCACATCAGCGGAAGCAATCTCCCCTGCGGATATTACTCCGCGCAGCACTCCAACCGACCTCAGGTGCCGTGTGAGACGCCGTGTGTCAACTTCATCCAGGACTGGCACTTTGTCGTTGGCAAGCCAGCTTCCCAGGTCACCGGTGGCCCGCCAGTTGGAGAACTGTGCCGACAGTTCTCGCATCACTACACCGGCGATTTGCGGCCGCCCGGATTCCGGATCTTCGCCGTTGATTCCGTAATTACCTATCATGGGTGACGTCATCACCACGATCTGACCCCGGTATGAGGGGTCGGTAAACACCTCCTGGTAACCGGTCATGTTCGTCGTAAAGACAACCTCGGCGACTACCGGCTCGGTCTCGTGAACCAGTCTCCCACGAAAAAGGGTTCCATCCTCGAGGAGGAGGAACCCGGGACGATGACTGGAACTGAACACTAGCTAACCGTTAATCCGGAGTTCGCAGTTCTTGATCACCAGGTGACCATTCTACTTTGCAGCCGTCACGGCTGCTTGGCTGGCGGAGGAGCGGGAGTGGGAGCTGTCTTGGACGGAACGGGCTCGAGCGGAACAGCAGGATTCGACTGGACGGGCGCTGGCGCGGTTCGCGCTGGCTGCTGGAAGGTGCCGTCGAGCACCGACTTCGGCGTGGACGCGCGCGTCGACATGATGGACAGAACCAGACCAAGGAACAGGAAAAGTCCTCCCGCCCACCAGCTTGTGCGGGTCAGCAGATTGGCAGCCTGCCGCGTTCCAACAAACGCATCCGCCGAAGAGGCGGCTCCGCCAAACGACGCCGCTAGCCCGCCACCCTTTCCCGCCTGCAGGAGTATGGCGCCAATCAGCACGAGACTATCGAGAACGAGCAGAAAAATGAGCGCGGTATACATAACGGATTAGGCGAGGAATAGTGTACAACCCCAATAACTTAGGGCGCTTCCTGGTGCGGGTCAAGTGCGCGCGATCGACGCCCAGGTTTCGGGCTCGAGACTGGCTCCCCCAACCAGGAGCCCGTCAACCTCTGCAGCGTTTACAAGTGCCGCTGCGTTCGCCGCATTAGCGCTACCGCCGTAGAGGATTGGAGTCTCCCTGGTCCGGTCGCCGGCGAGTGCGGCGAGCTCGCGGCGGATCACGGCATGCACGGCGGACGCGTCATGGGGCAGTGCGGTCTTTCCGGTACCGATAGCCCACACGGGCTCATACGCGATGATCA
Source organism: Gemmatimonadaceae bacterium (assembly GCA_051005015.1). Taxonomy (GTDB): domain Bacteria; phylum Gemmatimonadota; class Gemmatimonadetes; order Gemmatimonadales; family Gemmatimonadaceae; genus JACMME01. The sequence goes on from JBPCJT010000327.1 coordinate 10,037, forward strand.
TGGAACCGATCGCAGCGGGGTCGAGGGCCGCGGTGCCCGCGCGTAGTTGGCGCAGCACGACCGCGTCCGTCTCACCACGCTCCCGCTCCTCGAGTTTTTCGCCGACGCAGAGCACCGGCGTGAGGCCGGCCCTGTTCGCCGCGGCGCACTTCTTCTGCGTCTCTTCATCCCGCTCGCCGAAGACGTGCCTGCGCTCCGAATGACCCACAAGAACAAATGCCGCACCGGCTTCCTTCGCCATTTCCGCAGACTGCTCGCCAGTGAACGCACCTTTCGCCTCCCAATGAATGTTTTGAACCCCCAGGAGTACGTCCTGACGCTCTTTTAGTGCGTCAGAAACCGCTGACAGGGTGAGCGCTGGGGGAAAGAAGATCACGGTGCGATCCGGACGCCTGGCGTACTGCACCAGGAAAGTTCGCATGAATCCCTTCGCATCCCTGGGAGTGTGGTTCATCTTCCAGTTGGCGGCAAAGACCGGCTTTCGAATCATTCCGTAGTCTCGTCGAGAGCGGCAACTCCGGGAAGCTCCTTCCCCTCGAGAAATTCGAGCGAAGCGCCGCCACCTGTGGAAACGTGGCTCATTTTGGATTCCAGGCCGAGTTGCGCAACCGCTGCCGCCGAGTCTCCACCACCGACGATCGTAATCGCGCCCTTGCCGGTTGCCGCCGCCATCGCCTCCGCCACGGCCCGTGTGGCGCGATCAAATGGGGGCGTCTCGAAGACGCCCATCGGTCCGTTCCATATAACGGTCCTCGCGGTCGCGATCTGAGCGCCAAACTCTTCTGACGACCGCGGACCGATGTCGAACATGGCCTCGCCGTCGGCGATTTCGTCGCGTGAAGCATTCTTCGCGTCCTTCGACTCTTCAATTGAGGGCGCCACCACGGCGTCGACCGGCAAGAGAAGCTTGTCCCCAGCTCGCGCGAGCAGATCGCGGGCCATGTCGACGCGGTCCTCTTCGACGAGCGACTTACCGGTGTTGCGCCCCATCGCTCGAAAAAAAGTACAAGCCATCGCGCCGCCGATCAGCAGGCGATCCACCTTCGGAAGGAGCTGCTCAATCACGTCGATCTTGCCCGAAATCTTCGCGCCTCCGAGTATCGAGATAAAAGGGCGTTTCGGCGACTCGAGCGCTGCGCCAAGGTACTCCAGCTCCTTTTCCATCAGGAGGCCGGCGACGGCCGGCCGGAGATGCCGTGCCACTCCCTCGGTGGAGGCGTGCGCCCTGTGCGCGGCACCAAAAGCATCGTTGACGAACAGATCGCCAAGGCAGGCGAGGGCGCGCGCGAGCCGCTCATCGTTGGTCTCTTCGCCTCCGAGAAAGCGGGTGTTCTCGAGGACGAGTATCTCACCCCCGGCAAGCTTCTTCGCCGCGCGGATCGCCTCATCGCTGTCCGTGGTCTCGACAAAGTCTACACGCGCCGTCGTGAGAGTCGCGAGGTGGCGGGCCACGGGCTCGAGTGAGTACCTGGGAGTCGGCTTTCCCTTCGGACGCCCGAGGTGAGAAAGCAAAATGACGCACGCGCCTCGCTGGAGCAGATAGTCGATGGTTGGCAATGCGGCGCGCATACGAGTGTCATCGCTGACCTGCATCGACTCGCTCATGGGCACATTGAAATCAACGCGCACGAGAGCACGTTTTCCGCGCAGCTGTGCGTCTGTGAGGTCGCGGACAGTCTTCTTATTCATCAAGAGATCAAGGGTATGCGGGAACTGCGGATTGTGAACTGCGAACTGCGGACTGCGAACTGCGAAGACAGCTATGGCTGGAGATCAGCCTTGTCTACCTCGCGATTTTTCATGTACCGCCAGAATGCCCATAAGCCAACCACAACTCCCCCGGCGATGATCCACATTCCCGCGCGCGACAGGTAGTGGTAGCGCATCCACTGGTCAAATGCCTTTTCGCCCGGACGCAGTACGATATTCCGGTCGAGGGCAAGAGCGGCCATTCCGCGATACGCGATGAGGTACAGCGCTGCGCCGCCTGCCAGGAGCGCGATGACTGCTGAATCGCGAAGCCTGTCAGCACGGGTGACACCGCGTTTCACAGCCGAACGCCAACGAAGTGCAGGAGGTCCACGCACCGCGAGGAATAGCCCCACTCGTTATCGTACCAGCCGCAGACCTTAACAAGCGTGCCGTCTATGACGTTCGTGCTCTGCGCGTCCAGGATGCACGAGAAGGGATTGCCGATGTAGTCCGCGGAGACGAGCTCGACTTCCGTGTAATCGACGATTCCCTTCAGTGGTCCGTCGGATGCGGCCTTCCTGAATGCCGCGTTCACTTCCTCAATGGTTGTTGGGCGGTCCACCTCCACGACGAGATCGGTGAAGGAGACATCGGGAGTGGGCACGCGGACGGCAATCCCGTCGATCTTTCCCTTGACTTCGGGGATCACGAGCGAGGTCGCCTTGGCCGCGCCAGTAGTAGTGGGGATCATCGACACGGCCGCCGCGCGCGCTCGGCGCAGATCCTTGTGCGGGAGGTCCAGAATCTGCTGGTCGTTCGTGTAACTGTGGATGGTTGTCATTGAGCCGTGCTTAAACCCGAAAGCGTCGCGAATTACCTTGACCATCGGAACCAGGCAGTTGGTCGTGCACGACGCGTTCGAGATGATGGTGTGTATCGCCGCGTCGTACTTGTCGTGGTTCACGCCCATGACGATGGTGATGTCTTCCCCTTTGGCGGGTGCCGAGATGATCACCTTTTTGGCGCCGCCCGCGATGTGCTTGGATGCGTCTTCCCCGGTCGTGAACCGGCCGGTGGACTCGAGTACCAGGTCCACTCCCAGATCCTTCCAGGGCAACCTGGCTGGATCCTTTTCGGACAGCACCCTGAGCTCGTCCCCGTCAATGGTTATCGAGCCTTCGTTTGCGGTCACATCGCCCCGGTAAGTGCGGTGCACCGAGTCGTACTTGAAGAGATGCGCCAGCGTCTTCGTATCGGTGAGATCGTTCACCGCGACGAAGTCCAGATCGCGGCCCTGCTCCTTGGCTGCGCGAATGACCTGCCGTCCAATTCGGCCAAAGCCGTTGATGCCTACTCGGATAGCCATGACGAGTGTGCTCCGTTGTGATTATTCCGGATCGCCGAGCGCGGGGGCACGGCCGAATGTTACGAGACTGATAATGCGCGCGCCGCCGTCGAGCAGAGCCGTTGCGCACTCCACCGCCGTGGCGCCGGTGGTGACAACATCATCCACGAGAATGACATGCGAACCAGCGAGAGTGCGTCTTGCATGCGGAGGCACGGCAAACGCGCCGGAAACGTTGCGTCGCCTTCCCTCTGGTGTCAACCGCGTCTGCGTGACGGTCGCGCGCGAGCGCACCAGCACGTCAGGCCATTCTCTCACGCGCCATCTCCGCGCAATCGCCCGTGCCAGCAGCCCGCTCTGGTTGAAACCGCGTTCCCGCTCTCGTACCACGGCGAGCGGGATGGGGACCACGGCTGCTCGCTCCTGTATGACATCCGACGGCCAGTTCACGCGCGACATGCGCTCCCCCATCGCATCCGCCAGCTTGGGCCAGGCGCCGTACTTGAGAGCGTGCACGATTTGCCCTGCGGTGCCACCGGGGAGCCAGCAAACGGAGCGGATGGCGCGGACGTATGGCGGCCACATCTCGCACCAACGGCATGTTTCGGCACGGAGCGGGTGCCCGCAACGATCACAGCGAGGGTAAGGCAGATATTTCACGCGGGCCCAGCAGCGCCCGCATGCGGGCCCTGTGTCGCTCGCGTCGAGCAACCCTTCACACGCAACACAGGCGCGAGGCAGAATGGCATCGAGCAGAAACGTGGCCGCCATTCGAAGCCGATCGGTGGCCGGCAACATTCCTTACGGCCGATGGCCGTGGGCCGCAGGCACTTGTGACACCGCCTCCAGCATGACGGCTCGTGGCGCAGGGAGCCCGAACCACCGTTCGAATGCGAGAGCTCCCTGCTCGATTAGCATCGGCAGGCCATCGCTCGCCCGGAGGCCGCGCCCGCGCGCCGCGCGCACCCACGCGGTTCCGCCGTTGCGATACACCAGATCGATCACCGCCGAGGAAGGCTGCAAGTCGCTTACGGGAACCGGATGTGCGTTGTTCAGCAAGCCGATGCTCGTCGCATTCACTATCACCGACGCGCCCTGTGCGGCGTCCGCCGCCGAGCTCACCACACCGGTTACAATGTCGAAGCGCGAGGCCAGAACCTCGGCGCGCTCGCGCGATCTGTTCCATAGCGTGACAGAGCAGCCCACCCACCCTTCCAGCGCCGTGAGAACCGCTGCGGCAGCTCCGCCCGCGCCAAGGAGCGCAACGCGCGCACCGCTCGGTATCTCTCCCATCACTTGGCGCGCCAGCGCGTTAAAGCCACCAACATCCGTGCAATCGCCGGCGAGTGTGCCATCACTGTCGACCCAGAAAGTATTGACGGCTAATGCGCGCCGCGCGTCGGTCGTCAGCCGCTTGCAGTGTGCCGCCATGCGCTCCTTGTGCGGGATGGTGACGTTGCCCGCGACATGCCCAGCGACGAGCCTTTCGATGGTCTCGGCGAAGGCGTCCTCGCAAACTTCGAGCGCTTCGTACGATACGGTCAGGTGCATGGATCGAAGCGCTGCGTTCTGGAATATCGGGGACAGGGACTGCGCCACCGGGTGGCCGAGCAGCACCAGCCGGTCCGGGCCCAAAATCACGGTCCGCCGGTTGCGCGTTCCGCCGCAAGGCGGTCGACGACGCGGCGAACTTCGCGATCCAGCTCCTCGAAAGTCGACCGATACACTCCAAGATTACCGTCAAAGGGGTCGTTTACGGCATGGCTGTCCGCGCCTCTCGAAGCGTAATCGCTGAGAAGGAATGCCCGATCGCCGGCACCAAACGCTTTCACGCGTTCCAGATGATGAGGCCCCATTGTGAGGACAAGATCGTATGATGCCACGAGCTCGGGTGTCAGCATGCGCGATCGATGCCCGGAGAGATCGACCTCTCTTTCCATGGCGACGAGGAGAGCGCCGTCGGAAGCGGGAGCACCGTCCCAGGCCGCCGTGCCGGCGCTTCCCACTTCGACGTCGCTCACGCCGCGTTCGTCGATCAACCGGCGCGCGATGTATTCGGCCATGGCGCTTCGACAAGTATTGCCGGTACAGACAAAGAGTACTCGCATCGATTCTATGCGTCTCCAATCAGATCGGGGACGGACTCGCGCAGTGTCTCCGCGGAAATAGCGCCCGGCCGTATGACCCGCGGGCGTGGCCCCGTGCAATCCACGACGGTCGACGCCGCCGACGGCTCCAGGCGACCGCCATCCAGAACACGAAGGACTCCCGCGCCTATCTCGTGACTCCATTGTTCGGCTATCTCACCGACCGACATCGCCGGCGCCACACCCGGACGGTTCGCGCTGGTGGAAGTCAGCGGCTCTCCGTAAGCGCGCAGGAGCCGGCTCAAGGCATGGTGCGGCGTCCATCTCACCGCGACGCCCCCCTCCGGCCCTCTAAGGCGTTCCGGGATCCGCCGCTCGCCCCCCGGTAGAACGAGCGTCAGCGGGCCGGGCCAGTGGCGCGCGGCTAGATGCGCAGCGTAGCCAGACAGTCTGAGATCCAGACGGGTGACCATCTCCGAGGCCGCCACGAGTAGGAGAAAGGGTTTTCCAGGCGGCCGTCCCTTGAGCGCAACCAGCGCTTCGACCGACTCGAGGTCAGCCGCTCCGCCAAAACCGTACAGCGTTTCGGTAGGATACGCGAGCACGCGTTTCGCATTCAGGTGCGCGATCGTGCCGCTGAGCGCTGCTTCGACCTCAGCGGGTGACCAGAACGGAATTGTTGGGTTGGCCGCGCTCATTCGCTCAAGGCGTATAGCGCTTCAGCGCGCACGAAGTCCCCTTCCTCCGTGATCTTGAACGCGCGCTCATTGCCGCGCACAATCACAACCGGAAATCCCAGTCGCTCGCAGAGGGCAGCGTCGTCGGTTGCCGAAATCCTGTCAGCGTGAGCGCTGGCATAGGCTTGCTCGAGCATGTGGCGCGGAAAACCCTGCGGAGTCTGTGCTCGCCATAACCCCGCCCGATCCACAGTGCGCACGATGTGCCCGTCCTCTGCCGCTTGCTTGAGTGTATCCGTGACCGGAAGCGCAGCGATAGCTCCGTGTCCGCGGCGTGCTTCCACAATCACACGATCGATGGTTTCAGCATCGATGAGGGGTCGTGCCGCATCGTGCACCAGGACGATGCGTACCTCATCGGGAAGATCGTCCAGACCATTGACGACAGACTCGCCGCGCACTCTCCCACCCACCGACGTCAGGAGCCGGTCAGTGTCGCACTGGAAGAGCCAGGGCGGCGGATCTCCGGCGTATCTTCGCGGCAGCACGCATACCACCATCGCGACATCCAGCCTGCGCTGAAATTCCTGCACGCTGTGGAGCAGCATCGGCTTTCCCGCCACCCAGCGAAACTGCTTGAGCTCCTGCCCGCCAGCTCGGGTCCCTTCCCCCGCGGCTACTATCACCACGCCTACGTCGCGCACACCGGTCACGGGAACAGAGCACCGAAAAGATCATCGAGCGTGCGCGACGCGGCAATCGTGATATTTCGGGAGCCATTTCGCCGCGGGATACTTCGGTCGGAGAGAAAGACCCGGCTGAATCCCATGCGCGCCGCCTCGGCAATGCGACGCTCCGCCTGAGAAATGGGGCGAATCTCTCCGCCGAGCCCGACCTCGCCGAGGAAGACGGAGCCCGGCGGTAGCGGACGGTCGTAGTTGCTCGACGCCAGCGCCGCGGCGACAGCGAGGTCTCCGGCGGGCTCCATGACGCGAAGACCGCCAGCCACATTCACAAAAACGTCAAGCGCGCCAAAGGACAGGCCCGCCCGCTTGTCCAGCACCGCCAGCAGGAGCGCGAGACGACGACCGTCGAACCCGGTGGCGACACGCTGCGGCGTGCCGAATCCGGCTTTGGCCGCGAGCGCTTGGATCTCCACGAGCACCGGCCGCGTGCCTTCCAGCAGAGCCGCTACGGCACTTCCCGAGGTCGCTTCGTGCCGGTCGCCGAGAAATAGCGCCGATGGGTTGCCCACCGCCGCCAGGCCATTCTGTGTCATGCGAAACACGCCGATCTCGTCCACGCTGCCAAAACGGTTCTTGGTCGCGCGGAGTACCCGGTGATCGAGTGTGCCCTCGCCCTCGAAGTACAGTACCGTATCGACGATATGCTCGAGCGTTTTTGGGCCGGCGATACCGCCGCCCTTGGTAACGTGACCGACAACCAGGACCGCCACGCCGGTGTCCTTGGCGAAGCGCATGAGCCGGGCGGCGCATTCGCGCACCTGGCCGACATTCCCTGGTGCTCCCTCCAGGTCGCTCGTGTAAACGGTCTGAATCGAATCCACGAGTACTACGTGAGGACGCATGGCATCAGCCGTCGCGAGAATGGTCTCGAGCGAGGTCTCGCTGAGCAGCGCGACGTCGTTGGAGGGCTCCTCAAGCCGGCTTGCCCGAAGCTTTACCTGCAGCGGTGATTCTTCTCCGGAGATGTACAGCGCAGCGTGTCCGGCGTTCTGCATGCGCGCCGCGACCTGCAGGAGCAGCGTCGACTTTCCGATGCCGGGCTCTCCACCCACGAGCACCATCGACCCGGGCACTATGCCGCCGCCGAGTACAAAATCGAACTCATCCAATCCCGACATCCAGCGCGGTTCATCGGCTCCCTTTACATCACCCAGCCGGGGCGCAGGCGCGGCCGAAACCCCGCGCGCTCCAGCCCCGCCGATGCGCGAATGCCTTCCAGGGCCGCGTCCAGGGGGCGCCTTCGGCGTCGCCATTTCCTCGGCAAGCGTGTTCCACTCTCCGCAGGCCTCGCAGCGTCCCGCCCACTTGGGATGCTCGGCGCCGCAATCGGTGCAGCGATAGACGGTTTTTCCCCTGGCGCTCACGATGAAGGGGACCGTGCGGTATAGTTTTCAAACCGCGTGTAGGACTTGTGAAAATGGAGATTCACGATGCCGATCGGCCCGTTGCGCTGCTTTCCGATGATGAGCTCGGCGCGGCCCTCCAGGGAGTTTCCATCCTTGTCCGTGGGTCCGTCGTAGACCTCCTGCCGGTAGATGAACATTACCAGATCCGCATCCTGCTCTATCGCTCCGGATTCGCGAAGGTCGGAGAGTTGCGGCCGCTTCGAGTCTCCAGCACGCTGCTCGGGAGCGCGCGAGAGCTGCGACAGCGCTACAACCGGCACACGCAGCTCCTTCGCCAACGCCTTGAGCGAGCGCGATATCTGGCTGATCTCCTGCTGCCTGCTTTCGGAGTCGGTTGGCCCTTGAATGAGTTGCAGGTAGTCCACGATAACCAGCCCGATGTCGCTGTCAGCTTTGAGTCTGCGCGCCTTGGAGCGCATTTCGAGCAAGGTGATTGACGGAGAATCGTCAATCCAGATGGGTGCCGAATTGAGCAGTCCGGCCGCGCGTGCCAAGCGCGGGAAGTCCTCGTCACGCAGCATTCCCTTCCGCAGAAGCTGGGAATCAATTCGCGCCTCCGACGTCAACATGCGCTGAACGAGCGATTCCTTGCTCATCTCCAGCGAAAAAACCGCCACGGGTACGCTGCTCTCGATCGCGGCGTACTGGGCCATGTTCAGCACCAGAGCCGTCTTTCCCATGGAAGGACGAGCGGCGACTATGATGAGGTCGGACGGTTGGAACCCGGTAGTCAGCTCATCGAGGTCCGTGAAGCCGCTCGCCACGCCGGTAATTGTCTTGCCACCACGCTGCAATTCCTCGATGCGCTCCATCGTGGGCCAGAGCAGCTCCTTGATGCGCATGAAGCCCTGCGCGCCACGCTGCTGGCTGACGGCGAAAATTTTCTGCTCGGCCTCATCGAGCAGCTCGGCCGAGGTGGATTTTCCCTCGTAGGCATCCGAGATGATCGAAGTCGCTGTCTCGATGAGCCGGCGCTGCAGCGCTTTCTCTTTTACGATTCTCGCGTGATACTCGACGTTCGCGGCTGTCGGTACGGCATCCACGAGAAAGCCGATGTAATCCTTGCCGCCGGACGCATCGAGATCACCGTGGCGACTGAGCTCCTCGGCGAGCGTTAGCGGGTCGACAACATCGCCGCGCTCCGAGAGCGAGACCATTGCGCGGAAGATCCGGCGATGGCCCTCGCGATAGAACATCGTGTCGTCCACATGCTCGCTGGCGCGCAGGATAGCATCCTGGTCCAGAAGCATGGCGGCGATCACGGCCTGTTCGGCGTCCTCCGAATAGGGCGGGCGACGGTCGCGGTATGCGTCACGCGGCGGAGCTATCGAGTATTCGACGGGCGAGCTGGACATCTTCCCACGTTGGCCGCTTCCAGGCGGAATTGCGGAGGAGCGCCGCGGGGTGGTACGTGACGACCACCGGAATGCCGAGGTACTCGTGAACTTGACCGCGCAGCTTACCGATCGGAAGCTTTGATTCGAGGAGCGTCTGCGCGGCAAAGGCGCCGAGCGCGACGATCACCTTGGGCTGTAATACCTCGAGTTGCCGGGTGAGGTGCGGCCGGCAGGCTTCGACCTCCTCCGGAAGCGGATTTCGATTTCCCGGAGGACGGTGTTTAAGGACATTGCAAATGAAAACTTCCTCCCGGCTCAAGTTAATCGCCGCCAGAATTTTCGTAAGCAGTTGACCCGCCTGGCCCACGAATGGGCGGCCGGTCTGGTCCTCGCTGGCACCGGGAGCCTCACCCACGCAAACGAGTTTGGCTGTTGAGCTTCCTTCACCCGGGACTGGATTGGTGGCGGTCGCGTACAATGAACAGCGGGTGCACGCGCGGATCTGCTCGCGGATGTCACCAAGTGACCGTTCTTCGGGGGTGACTGCCGCAGCAGGGCGGGTGGCCGCCGGTGGGATTGCTGTGGGACCCCGCAGCACTACCCTCCAGTCATCGGGCGCCGAATGGGCGGTGGACGCGGTGGTCTCCCTCACGCTTGCCGGATGGGTGGGGGAGGAGCCAACAGAGCGATTCGGGGTCGAGGCGGGGCGCTGTTGAGCGTTGTCCGGGGTAGCCGCCGCGACCGCACCGCGTCCCACCGCGCCAACAATTTTGAGTACCTCCTCCACCGATAAGCGATCCAGAATGAGCTCGCTCTCGCCGGCTTCCCGTCGCTGCTCCAGGTAGCGACGCAGAAGATCTTCAGGCCGCACCGAGACACGCCTCGACGCGGTCGAGGATGATGTCCGCGAGATCGGTTTTCTGCATGAGTGGGAGGGATTCCTCGGATCCATCTCGCGCGATAAGCGTCACGCGATTCGTGTCGGTGCCAAAACCAGCGCCTGGTTCGCGCGCATCGTTGACGACGATGAAATCGAGATCTTTTGCCACGCGCTTGCGCCGCCCTTCCGCCAGCACGTCGTTCGTTTCCAGGGCAAAGCCGACGATTACCGCACCGTTCCGGCGGGCCGAAATGGTCTCTCCAAGAATGTCCGTGGTCGGAGCCAATTCCAGGCTGAGTGGCGACGCTGTCCGCTTCATTTTTGTTTCGGTTTTCGCCACGCTGGTATAGTCCGCCGGTGCGGCGGCCATAATAAACGCGTCCGCGGAGGAAAGGTACTTGCGCACCGCCGCCGACATCTGCTCCGTCGTCTCTACCGGGACATGTGAAACGCCGGCGGGAGTTTCCACATCCAGCGGACCCGCAATCAGAGTCACGTCGGCTCCACGGCGCCAGGCGGCCGCCGCGATCGCGACGCCCATCCTGCCACTACTACGGTTCCCAAGGAAACGCACGGGGTCAATTGCCTCACGCGTACCTCCTGCGGTAACGACGACGTGCTTGAGGGCTAGCGAACCACGCGCCTCCAGCAGTCGCCCCACGTGCGCGAAGATTGTCTCCGGCTCCGGCATTCGTCCCGGGCCACTCCCCTCCCCAGCTGCCAGCATCCCCTCTTCAGGATCGAGGACCTCGTATCCAATCTCACGAAGACGCGTTGCGTTGGCTTTCGTTTGCGGATGCGACCACATCTGATCGTTCATCGCCGGCACGAAGAGCACACCAATGCCATTCTTGCGCGGGTCACCGACTGCCAAAAGGCAGGCAGAGAGCAGGTCGTCAGCGTGCCCGTGTGCCGCACGCGCCATCAGATCGGCGGTGGCGGGAGCAATGACTATCACGTTCGCCTCACGCGGAAGCCGGATGTGATCCAGGGCGTGTCCGGGGGCAAAAATATTCGAGTGAACGGGGCGCCCCGTCAGCGCCTCGAATGTCAAGGCTCCAATGAACTCCGACGCGCCCCTGGTCAAAACGACGTCGACTTCGGCACCGGATTGCGCGAGGAGCCGGGCGAGCGACGCGGACTTGTAGCTCGCGATCCCCCCGGAGACGCCGAGGAGAACTCGTCGGCCGTCGTACGGGCGCATCAGGCCGACCGTTTAGCGGAGTGAGTGCGGACCACTCACGCCATTAACGCCGGCGGGTTGTCACGTGATACTTGATCTCGCCACTGGTAAGCTCTTCCAGAGCCTGCGTGGTGAGCTTCTTCTCGGGACCGCGCATACCCGGCAGGGTGCGCTCGTTGAGCACGCGCGCATACTTTGCCGCGACGAGCACTCCCAGATATTTGTTGACCGCGTGATCCGCCACATCCATGGGTGTGAATACGTGCATGACTCTCCTACTCCTTTGGTAGACCGGTCTCCAACTCGCCTTCCAATCTGGAAACGAGCGCTTCCACATCCTGCTCCAGCGAAGACAATCGTTCGCGTCTCACGAATTCAGCATCGATTACCGCGGAGATGCGCGCCACCGCATTCTCCAGGCGATCGTTTACTACCACATATTCGTACTCCGGTACCGCTCGAAGCTCGTGCAGAGCGCTGATCATGCGCGCAGCCAGCT
>JBPCJT010000328.1:0-5109 GCA_051005015.1 Gemmatimonadaceae bacterium
ATGGTGGCCAGATACGCCTTCTCCTTGGTCGTTGCGAACTTCGGAATCGCGATCGCGGCAAGAATGCCGATAATCACGACGACGATCAAAAGCTCGACGAGCGTGAAACCCTTCCGTGTGTTGCGTAGCATCGTGGTGTCCTTGTTATGGTGTGAAGGTGGGTGCAAGCCAGAATGCCGCCGCACGGTCCCTTATAAGGCAGACTCGGTACCACACCTTTGATTCAGTAGAAGTTGCGGCATCTCAATTAGTTGACGAGCACCGTCCCGTCTGGTAACGGCTCCGGGAGGTTGCGAAATGCAAGAGGAACCGCGAACTGCGAAGCTCTCATGCTGTCCATCTCCTCTCGCCGCGTTAAATTACCGCCCATGAGCGATCTCCCGGTTACAGGCGTGTTCAACGACGGCTATATCGCGGAAGTGTATGAGCGATTCCAGCGGGACCCGTCCTCCGTAGACCCTTCCTGGCGTCAGCTTTTCGGACTGGCCAAACAGTTGGCCGGAATGACGGACGGTGCCGCGTCCCTCGACGCCGAGTTCCTTCGCAAGGTCGCCGGCGCAGCCGAGCTTGCCGACGCGTTTCGGCATTACGGACATCTAGCGGTTCAGATCGACCCACTCGGCTCCAGGCCGCCTGGCGCCGTGGAGCTCACTCCGGAACACCATGGTGTCACCCTGTCCGACCTCGACAGAATTCCGGGCGCCGCGCTTGGTTTCCCAAGTGCCGCTACCGCCACCGAGGCCGTCGCATGGCTGCGGAGCATCTACTCATCGACAATGGGATTCGAGTTCGAGCACCTGGGTGAGGATTCAGAGCGCGAATGGTTCCGCGGGATGATCGAGCGCGATTTCAGACGAATCCAGTCACCCGAAGAGAAAGTCGCAGTGCTCAGGCGCCTCACGGAAGTGGACGGGCTGGAGCGGTTCATCGGCCGCGCGTATCAGGGATACAAGCGATTCTCGATCGAAGGAACGGACGCCCTCGTTCCAATGATGGACACCGCCATCGAGCAAGCGGCGGCTGCGGGCGCCACTCAAGTCGTTATCGGAATGGCTCACCGGGGGCGCATCAATGTGCTCGCGCACATTCTTGATAAGCCATACGCTACGATCTTCCAGGAATTCGAAGGCAAGCATTCGGACACGGACTCGGCCAGCGATACCGGTGACGTGAAATACCACTTGGGGCGTGTTACTGAAAAAAAGCTGCGTGATGGCAGGACCGTTGGAATTCTGCTTCTGCCCAATCCGAGCCATCTTGAATTCGTGAATCCGGTCGTGGCCGGAGTCGCTCGGGCACTTCAGCGCAAGCGGGACGTGGATGCAGGCACAATCGCGAAGGACGGTGCCCGCAACGAGGACACGGCGTTACCAATCGTTGTGCACGGGGACGCTGCGTTTCCCGGCGAAGGCGTGGTCGCCGAGACGTTCAACATGTCGGCGTTGCGCGGATACCGCGTGGGTGGCACGCTCCATATCATCCTGAATAACCAGGTGGGCTTCACTACAGACCCGATCGATGGTCGGTCGACGCATTATGCGAGCGATCTGGCCAAGGGATTTGACGTTCCAATCGTGCACGTGAATGGGGACGATCCTGACGCCTGCATTGCGGCCGTCAGGCTGGGTCTCGACTACCGTGTCAGGTTCAAGAAAGACTTTCTCATCGACCTGGTTGGCTACAGGCGGTATGGTCACAACGAGACGGACGAGCCGGCGTACACGCAACCCACCATGTACGAGACCATAAGAAAGCACCCTTCCACGCGGCTCGTGTGGGGTGCGCGCCTGGCGTTGGAGGGAGTGATAGACGAGGGTGAGATTCAGCGAGTAGACGATGAGATCCAGCGCTCGCTGGAAAAGGTGCATGGCGACATGAAGGCAGTCTCGGATACGGTCGCGGAGCCCGATGAGACGGATCCTCGCGACGGACCGCATATAGAGACTGTCGTGGAGGCGGAGCTGCTCATCGCGCTCAACGAACGGATGCTGACCTTACCTTCGGACTTCAAGCCTGTGCCGAAGCTCGCCAAGCAGCTGGAGCGGAGGCGCGCGGCGCTGGGTGAGTCGGGTGGCGTTGATTGGGGTCACGCCGAGGCCCTTGCGTGGGCTTCGCTCCTCTCCGAGGGGATATCTGTTCGCATAACGGGGCAGGATACTGAACGTGGCACCTTCTCGCATCGCCAGGCTGTGCTGCACGACCAATACAACAACAGTACGTACACTCCCCTCGCCAACCTTCCGGGATCGAAAGGAGCGTTCGAGATCTATAACAGCCCGCTCTCCGAGGCAGCGGTGATGGGTTTCGACTACGGCTTCAGCATGGCGGCGCCGGATGCTCTGACACTTTGGGAGGCGCAGTTCGGTGATTTCGTGAACGTAGCGCAGCCAATAATAGATCAGTTCCTGGCGGCCGACCGCGCCAAGTGGCAGCAGGATTCCGGACTGGTGCTACTCCTTCCGCATGGGTATGAAGGCCAGGGCCCGGAACATTCAAGTGCCAGGCTCGAGCGCTTCCTGCAACTCTGCGCCGAGGGGAATATGCGTGTAGCCTATCTCTCCACGCCGGCGCAGTACTTCCACATCCTGCGCCGCCAGGCGAAGAACTCAACGCGGCGGCCGCTCGTCCTCATGCAGCCAAAAAGTCTTCTTCGGTTGCCCGAAGCCGCTTCCAGGCTGGCTGATCTGGTTAGTGGAGGTTTTCAGAGAGTGATCGATGATGCTGGCGCCGCCGAGCGCACCGCTGCGGTCACTCGACTCGTCTTCTGCTCAGGGAAGGTGTATTACGACCTCAGCGGCGCGGCGCGCGACAATGCTGGCGGTGCACGGGGTCGCGCGGGCCACGTAGCACTAATTCGTATCGAGGAGCTGTATCCCTGGCCGCACGAGGCGATTTCCGCGGTCGTCGACAGATATCCCAACGCGGCGGAGGCGGTTTGGGTGCAGGAGGAGCCGAAGAACATGGGCGCGTGGACATTCGTGTCGCCGAGGCTGCCTGCCGCGCTCGGCAATGCGTTGCCAGTGAGGTACATAGGCCGCCCGGGACGTGCCAGTCCGGCCGAGGGCCATCTCGTCCGCCATCAGGAGCATCAGGCCGCAATCATGGCGGAGGCGTTGGCACCGGTGGAACAGGCTGCGCCTTCCAGGAGGCGCGGGGTGGGGGTGGGAAAGTGAGGGCGCTCCCGCTCATATTGGCGTTGCTCATCTCCGTTCCCCTGCCCGCGCTCGCGCAGACACGCGGAACTCCCGCGCTTGCTGAGCTCGTAGATGGGCTCGGAGTTTCGATGCGTGTTCTTGTGATAGCTGCGCATCCAGACGATGAAGACACCCGGCTCATCGCCTGGCTTGCACGCGGACGCAAGGTGGAGACTGCCTACCTCTCCCTCACCCGCGGCGACGGCGGACAGAACCTCATCGGCAACGAACTGGGTGAGGCGCTAGGCGTCATCCGTACGGAGGAGCTGCTCGCCGCGCGGCGGATCGACGGGGCGCACCAGTCTTTCACGCGCGCTTTCGATTTCGGGTTCTCCAAGAGCGCGGAGGAGGCGTTTGCGCACTGGCCGAAGGAAGAAATTCTGGGCGATGTCATCAAGGTCGTCCGCGATTTCAAGCCGCACGTCATCGTGAGCGTTTTTTCCGGTACGCCGCGCGATGGGCATGGACAGCATCAGGTCGCGGGAATGCTGGCGCGTGAGGCGTACGACCTGGCAGGGGACGCCGCGCGTTTCCGCGAGCAGGAGTTTGGCGCCCCGTGGACGCCGCTCAAGTTCTATCGGTCCGCGTGGTTTCGCCCCCAGGAGGGGACGCTGAGCTACAATGCTGGCGAGTTTAACGCGCTTTTAGGGCGATCGTACGCGGAGATTGCCGCTGAGAGCCGGAGTCAGCACAAGAGCCAGGCGTTCGGGGTGCTGCAGCGGAAGGGTACCCAAATGGGGCACCTTGCTCGCGAGGCGGCCCGGGTAAACGAGTCCATGGATGCCAGGGCGGAGCGTTCCTTGTTCGATGGTATTGATACGGCGTGGGCGCGTCTACGCCCCGCCATGCTGTGCGCCGCGTCGCGATCGGCATTCGACTCGATCGCGATCGCGAGATCGGAAGCGCGGCGAAGGCTCGACCTCCGGGAGCCGGGAAAGAGCGCGAGCGCCCTCGCCGCGATCGCCAGGCTGGCGCGGCGAGCAATCAACCCGGAGGCGAGCGGCGTCGCGGAAGGACAGTGCGGCACCACGAATGGCGATGCTGTGGCATCGCTGGCAACACTGCGCAATCGCGCGGATGAGGCGCTTCAGATCGCACTCGGCGTTGCCGTTGAAGCGACGGCGGAACGAGCGTCCAGCGTCGTTGGAGATTCGGTTGCCGTAAAGGTGGCAGTCTACAATCGCGGACGAGTGCCCATTCGTGTCAGCGCCAAGGGACTCCCGTCACCAAATGGCGGTCCTTCCAACGGTGCAATGCTCGTGCGCCCCGACAGCTCATTTGAGTACACCACTTCGCTCATCCCTGGACGGACGTCCCAGCCGTGGTGGCTTACCCAGGCCCGGCGAGGGGATCTGTTCGCGCCACCTATTCCGCGGCAATCGGGGGACTTCGATCCAGATGCACTCCGGGCTGTCATTAACGTCGGATTTGACGGTGGCGAGACAGCTCTGGACGCGCCAGTTGTCTACCGCTTTGCCGATCCGGTGCGCGGAGAAGTGCAGCGCCCGGTTGCGGTGGTGCCGGCCATTTCCGTCACGCTGGACCGGACGGTCGAGTACGTGCCGGCCAACGCGCCGATCGATCGCTCAATTCGCGTTCAGCTTCGCTCGGGCGTCCAAACGTCCCAGGATGTCAGGGTGAGCCTCGTGCTTCCAGCTGGAGTTACCGCGGACTCCGCATTTCGCACCATCACGCTGCCGAATTACGGCGCTGTCCGCTCCGCGGACTTCAGGCTGCGCGGCCGACTGGCGCCGGGTACTCACACGATTTCGGCAATGGCCGAAAGCGCCGGAGAGAAGTACACAACAGGCTACATCGCGATAGAGTACGAGCACATTCGCCCACAGACGATGTATCGCGATGCGACAGTGCGAGTTGAAGCCGCCGACGTGAAGCTCCCGGCAAACATCAACGT
>JBPCJT010000329.1:0-6432 GCA_051005015.1 Gemmatimonadaceae bacterium
ATGGTGGCCAGATACGCCTTCTCCTTGGTCGTTGCGAACTTCGGAATCGCGATCGCGGCAAGAATGCCGATAATCACGACGACGATCAAAAGCTCGACGAGCGTGAAACCCTTCCGTGTGTTGCGTAACATTTTTTGAAGCTCCTATTGGGGGACAGCGGGTTTGTCGCGGGCGTTCTTGCCCTGCGCACGACTGCATGTAAAGCAGAGGTGGTGCCAAACGTCCGATGGTTTGCAACTTGGTTCCTGCCAATCGCTTAGGCTGGCTAACCTCTCCGCCGACCACGTCTGGTCGGTTGCGGATCGCAAGAAGACGCGCGATCTGCAAGGCGGCCGCATGGTAAGAAATGTTACGGTCGAGGGGAGAACCAAATGGTTGCTGGCCGGAGCGTAATGTCGCAGCTACGAGTGGGTGTGACTGCGGTACGTGTATTACAGATGTGGTGTGAAGGGTCGCATTACCGCCACACCAAGGTCCCGGCAGGTCGCGTTGCGCGGCTTGATGGATGCTTGCGCACTAAGCCAGTGGGAACAGGTCTTGCGCGGGCTGCCAATACGAGCCGGCGAAGAGTTGAATCGGATGTTCGCTCAGAACGGAGGTCCCCGTTACCCCACCCAAGCGCGCCAATCAGCAGGATACCGCGATGCGGATGATGCAATTCGGCGATGGATAGATGACACGTCATCTGCTCGGCTTCGGTAGCGCTCTCGTCTTGTTCGTCCTGCCAGGTGGCTGGGTTGCGTTCGGAGGTGGTGGCGTGACGCTACCATTGCGTTCGCGCCTGTCCCTTGCCGTCGTCCTGTCGCCGCTCATAGTAGTTCTCCAGTTCTATGTCCTGCGCTGGGCGGGACTCGATTTCAACCGGACCGCGTTCCTGCTGCCACTGCTCAATCTTCCCGCGGCGTACCTTCTTGTGCAACGCGGGCGTGGGGTCAGCCTGCCTGGCGCGCGCACTCTGCTGCTCTGGACCGCCGCGCTGTTGCCCGTGGCAACGTACCTCGCGCTCTGGATGCGCACTGCCTTCGTCCGGACGAACTGGGGGCATGTATGGACACACACCGACATTGTTTACATGCTCGCCAATGGCCAGCTGCGCCCGGAAGAGCCGCAGCTGGCCGGAATCCGGCTTGCCTATCCTTGGATGGGACACGTCTTCCAGAGCACCGTGAGCTTCCTGCTGAACGCTGCTCCGAACTCCAGCTACATTCTGACGAACATCATTTGGGTTCTCGCGGCGATCGTCCTCGTCGCCGGGATCGTGGAATCGCTCGGCGGCGATTTTCTCGCGCAGGCGATGTCCGCGGTGCTGCTGCCATTTGGTGCCAACAGCGCTGGCTACGTGGCGGCAAGTCTGGTTCCCGACTGGGTTCGGGGCAGCTACGGCGTCTGGGGAGACACCCGCTACACTCCGTGGCTGCGCAAGTTCGGTGTCTTCGAGCCAACAATCTTCGGGATTGGCGTCTTCGCCGCGCTGGCCTTCGTGCTCACCCGCGATACGGACAAGCCGATGGGCAGGTTTTTTCTGGTGCTCGCCGGCGCGCTGCTGCTCACGGTAAGCCTGTTTTATCCCATCCTTAGTCCGGCCGCGCTGGCATTGGTAGGCGGGAGAGTGTTGGTCCTGATCGTCAGGCGCGTGCACCGCAATGACGCGAGCGCCCGTACCGAGATTGGCGCACTGATCCTCTGCGCCCTTATGGGCGCGATCGCGTTGGCGGCGCACGTCTCGCTGATCACAGTCGATAGCGCCGGCGGCGCGTCCCTGGGTCTGTCCTCCCTGTATAGACTCAAGACCAAGACTGCCACAGCGATCATCGCGCTGTCTCCTCTACTCCTGGGACTGGCTTTCTCCGCACGCCCGCTCTGGCGAGCCAGCCCCGAGAAACTCACGCTGCTCGCTTTCGGCGCTTTTGCTTCGGTCGTCGCATACATTGGGCTAGACATCTTCTACATATCGAACGAGTACAAGTACATGTTCACGGCGGCGATCTGTCTAACACCGCTCGCCGCAACAGCATTCGGCCAGTTGGCGTCCAGAATGGGACGAGTTGCAATCCCCGCGGCCGTGGCGGTGTCGGTGGCGCTTCTGCTCGCGGTGTTGCTTCACCCGCGAGCGAAGGATACATCGACCTGGAGGCAGCTCGATGCAAGCCGTTTCGACCTCCGGCTTGCGCGTGGCGAACGCTATTCGATGCTCACCGATGCGATCCGCTTCTCCACGCCGCAAGACGCCGTGCTGGTCTCACGGGCCACTCCATTCGACTGGGTGGCGGTTACGCGGCGCGCCGTCTACGTGCCCTTCGACACGGGCATGCTCCACGGCACCGGACTGGCGAGCGACTTCCTGCTGAAGAGGTCTCGCGGGTATTCCGAGGCGCTTGTCGATCGCAGACGTGACGCGTTGAGGCAGCTGTACGGGGGGCGGGATACGCGGGAGCGCGCGAGTGCCTTGCGGCAGATCATGGATGACCTGCATCGTCCGATCGTTCTGGTGGCCCGCCGCACTGAAGACGCCGATCTCGCGGAGTGGCTGTCATCGTATCCGGCGCGGCTGGTCTACTCGGGCGGGACCGACGCGGTCTGGCTAGTGAATCACGACCGAATTTCGCTGGCAAAAGACGATCATTCAAGGCGCTGGAAATGACGGCTCGGGAAACCTCGGACGGACCAGCGTCCCATGCGAGTACCGTGGCCAAAGTGATTGCGGTGACGGTGCTCATGTTCGTGCTAATCGAAGGGCTGGCGAGCGTGGGATACGCGGCGTACGGACTGCTGCTCGGTCGCGACACCTTCATGGCCCAGGAGCGATTGCACACCGAGTACGATGCAACGCTTGGATGGGTGCACCGCGCGAACGTGTACGTCCCGGACATGTACGGGAAGGGGATCTACTTCCGCTCGAACTCGCAGCGTCTGCGCGCGAATCGTGACTACGCGCGAGAGGTGCCGGCCGGAAAGGCTCGCCTGATCTGCTCGGGAGATTCGTTCGCCCTGGGCCACAGCGTTTCCAACGACCAGGCATGGTGCACGCTGCTGGAGACGATGTTCCCGGGGATCGAGACGGTGAACATGGGACAGGCAGCCTACGGCGTGGATCAGGCCTTTCTCTGGTATCGGCGTGATGGCGGCGCGCTGCGTCACAACGTGCATCTCTTCTCTTTCATAACCAGCGATTTCGAGCGGATGCAGTTCGACAATTTCGGAGGATACCCCAAGCCATACCTGAGCGTCCGTGATGGTGCGCTGGAAGTCGAGAACACTCCCGTACCGAAGCGGCGTACCATTTTCCGGTCTGATCGCTTTCAGGACGCTGCCAATGAGCTGCGCATCGTAAAGGGGGGACTCCTGGTGCTCCGGCTTCTGGGTGTGCGCAACGATCCACAACCCAAGGTTGGAATCCTGACGGATGATCAAGCGCGAGAGGTGACCGCGAAAATAATGGAGGAGCTGAAGCGCCTGAATGCCGAGCGCGGCAGTACGCTCGTCATAGTTTATCTTCCCAAGTCCGGTGACAGTGGCAATCGCAGCGCCGATCGCTGGCGGACGTTCATCTCCGAGCAAACCGAGCGCCTGGGCATTCCCTTCGTCGATCTGGTTGGTGAGTTCCGGAAGCTCCCGGTCAGCGAGGGGGAGGGCTTTTTCACCCGGCCATACTTCCCCAGCCACTACAATAGCCGCGGAAACGAGTGGGTGGCAAAGCTGATCCACGAACGGCTGTTACAGATTCCTCCGATCCGTGGCCAAGTCGCAGACTCCGCCGCTGCAGGCGCACCATGAGCGAGCAGCTCTCGACGCTCTGCCCGCTCACGGTGGTAATGCCGGCCTACAATGAGGAGGGTGCCATAGAGGCGGCGGTAGACGAGGTTCGGCGGCACGTTCTCGACCGCGTGGCGGGGTCGTGTCTGCTGGTAGTGGACGATGGTTCACGCGATGGCACGGGCCGGCTCCTCGACGCGCTCGCGGTACACGACTCGCGCGTGCAGGTCGTGCACCAGCCCAACGGCGGACATGGTTCGGCGGTAATGACCGGGCTGACCCGCGCCACATCGGAGTTCGTCTTTCTCATCGACAGCGACCAGCAGATTCCCCTCGACGGTTTCTTCGCGGCGTGGTCGGTGATGCGTCCGGGAGTCGACGGCGTCTTCGGGGTGCGCCGCAAGCGCAATGATCCCACCCTTCGGCTCATCCTCACCTCGGTGGTGCGCCGGGTGATCCGGTTGCTCTTTGGCGTACCCCTTTACGATGCCAACGTGCCGTACAAGCTCATTCGGCGCTCCGCCTGGGAGCACGCCCGGCCTTTCATTTCTCCAGACACGCTGGCGCCCTCGCTCTTTCTTGCGGCGTACATGAAGCGGAGCGGAATGAACATCATTGAGGTCGAGATCGACCATCGCGAACGGCAGACTGGGGTCGTCTCCATCAGACGCTGGAAGCTGGTGAAATTCTGCGCGAAGGCGCTCGGCCAGCTCCTCCGTTTCCGTTACCGGCTGCGATCCGCATGAGGGAATCGCATATCGCCATTCTCGGAGCGGGACCCACTGGTCTCGGGGCGGCGTGGCGCCTCGAGGAGCTCGGACATACCGACTGGGCGCTGTACGATGCTGAAAGGCATGCCGGGGGTCTCGCCACTTCCGAGGTCGATGCCCAGGGCTTTACCTGGGACATGGGTGGCCACGTGCTTTTCTCGCACTATCGCTACTTTGACGCGCTGATGGACACGGCGCTCGGGGACGCGTGGGTGGAGCACGTGCGTGAGGCGTGGGTGTGGATGCGGCAGCGCTGGATTCCTTATCCGATGCAAAATAACGTCTGGCGCCTTCCGGAGGCTGAGCTGCTCTCCTGCCTGGATGGCTTTCTGTCCTTGCACATCGGAACAGACTCGGTTCTCCACAAGCCACGATCGTTTGAAGAGTGGCTGTTGGCCTCGTTCGGGCGCGGGCTTTGCGACGCATTCATGTTCCCGTACAATTTCAAGGTATGGGCATATCCCCCGCGGGAGCTCGATGTCTGCTGGATGGGCGAGCGCGTGGCGCTGCCAGATCTTCGCCGGATCATCCGCAACGTGGTGCTCCGGAAGGACGACGTGGGCTGGGGACCGAACGCCACCTTCAAATTTCCTCTTCGCGGTGGCACCGGTGCGATCTGGCGCGAGGTGAGTGGCAAACTGCCATCCGAGCGCATGCACTTCGGCCGAAAAGTTGTTTCTGTCAACACGGGCAAACGCGTGCTCACCTTCTCCGACGGAGTGCGCGAGTCGTATGATACGCTCATTTCATCCGTGCCCCTGGATCATCTGCTCGCCATGCTCGAGGATTCCCCCGCTCTGTCCGAGTTGGGGAAACATTTTGTCCACTCCTCCACGCACGTCGTCGGCATCGGAATGACCGGCAGTCCACCGCCTGATCTACGCACAAAATGCTGGATGTACTTCCCGGAACCAGAAACGCCGTTCTATCGAACGACTGTCTTCAGCAACTATTCCCCGAACAATGTCGCGCGCCCCGGCGAGCAATGGTCCCTCATGGCCGAGATCAGCGAATCCCATGAAAAAATGGTTGATGCCTCGACCATCGTGGAACAGACAGTCGAAGGTTTCCGCCACTGTGG
Organism: Gemmatimonadaceae bacterium; assembly: GCA_051005015.1. Taxonomy (GTDB): domain Bacteria; phylum Gemmatimonadota; class Gemmatimonadetes; order Gemmatimonadales; family Gemmatimonadaceae; genus JACMME01. The sequence goes on from JBPCJT010000329.1 coordinate 5,605, forward strand.
CTTTATCGATGACACGCGCGCGATCGTCACGCGATATCACCGCCGGCTGGAATACGGATACCCGACGCCTTGGCTGGGACGGGACGATGTGCTGGGCACAGTCAACGACGAACTAGAGGCCCGCGGCATTCTCAGCCGCGGCCGATTCGGCGCCTGGAAATATGAAGTCTCGAACCAGGATCACTCGGCAATGCAGGGCGTAGAAGCGGCGGGCAGAATAGTGGAAGGGTCGACTGAATACACTTACCATGGCGACATGAAGGATTGGCTGCTTCCAGGGGCGCCGCTGAAGCAGCCGGCCACCGCGTGAAGAATGACACATCCAGGTCGAAGGTTCGCCCGGATACGGCCGATTGAACGGATTGGCGAATGAGCTGTGCTGCCGGATGCGAGAAGGGCCAGGCGAAATCGCCTGGCCCTTCTCGCTGTCACCCAGAGAGGGTTAGCTGCAGACCGGCACTCCATCCTTGTTGCCGGTCGTAACGGAGCCACCAACCTGAACTACGCACTTCTTGCCCGTTGTAAGCGTGTGGTTCGCTTCGGCGTCCCAACCAGCGGCGCCGGCTGTCGAAAGCGTGATCGACACGATCGATACGTTCTTGGAAGCCGAGAAGCCAATGGCGGCTGTGTCGGTGGTGTAGGCCTGGTTATCCGAGAAGTAACCTTCCTGTGCGGTGACGAGGTTACGAAGGTCGGTCTTCATGGTGGCCAGATACGCCTTCTCCTTGGTCGTTGCGAACTTCGGAATCGCGATCGCGGCAAGAATGCCGATAATCACGACGACGATCAAAAGCTCGACGAGCGTGAAACCCTTCCGTGTGTTGCGTA